>WBOU01000027.1 GCA_009268125.1 Chloroflexia bacterium SDU3-3
AGCCAGTGGCGTGCGTTGAGCGCGGTGGCCCCACCCCGTCCCATCTCGAACCGGGTCGTGAAACACCGCAGCGCTGAAGGTACTGGCTCCCCTGGAGCTGGGAGACAAGGTCCGCGCGCCCACCAAAACAACAGAACCGCCGCCGAGCACTGCTCGGCGGCGGTTTTGCGTGCCGCGTGTATTTTACCTTGGTGCTTCTAGCCCATCGCCTGCCGCACCAGCGCAGCGATCCGCTCTTCCTCGGCGGGGCCTAGCTCTTTCAGCGCAAAGGCGGTGGGCCACATAGCGCCATCGTCGAGCCGGGCCGCATCGTTGAAGCCAAGTGTAGCATAGCGCGCGCCGAACTTCTCGGCGCACTGGAAGAAGCAAACGATCTTGCCATCCCTGGCGTAGGCGGGCATGCCATACCATGTCTTGGGCGCGAGCGCCGGGGCGTTGGCCGCGATGATCTGGTGCAGCCGTGTGGCCATGTTGCGCTCCGGCTCCTGCATCTCGGCGATCTTGGCCAGCACGTCGCGCTCGCCTGCCTCGCGGTCTTTGCTGGCCCGCTCCTCGGCCTTCATCTCTTTGGCCCGCTCCCGCATCGCGGCCCGCTCCTCGGCGGTGAACCCCTGCCCCTGCTTGGTGGTCTTCTTCTCGCTCATTGTATAACTCCTTTTTGATATATCGGGACTAGTAGCCCTGTGGTAGCGATTCGCCGGTTTCCAGCACCGTCTTCAGGTTGCTGAGGATCCATGTCCAGCCGCCGCTCTGCAGGCCCTGGTAGGTGGGGGTCTCGCCCTGGAATTCCTCGTGGAGGACGGTGACTTTGGTGATGCCGCCTGGCATGGGCGTTAGCTCCCATGTGACTTGGGTGGGCGCATCTTCGTTCATGGGTGGCCAGAGCGAGTGGTAGGTGTGCACAAGGCGGCTTGGCGGCTCGCAGGTGACGACTGTACCTTCGACGATGGGCGAACCGTTGGGCATATGGTAGGTGAAGGGCGATCCAATGGTGAGATCTGTCTGCAGTGCGCTGCCATAGTAGTAGCGGGTGGTGAAATCCGAGGTGGTGATCGCCTCCCACACGCGCTCCTGAGGTGCCCTGATGATGATCTGATACACCAGCCGAGGCTTTGATTCCGCTGTCATACTGTTCTCTCCTTCTCCTTCAAGCACAGCTTTGAGATCGGCTAGGGCGCTGATATGCCCTGCCGAGTATTTATTGATCCAGCGCTCCCAGATGAGCTGGATGGGGATAGGGTTCAGATAATGAAGCTTCTCGCGCCCGACCTTTCGCGTGGTGATAAGCTGGGCCTCTTCAAGTATACCTAGGTGCTTCATAACACCAAAGCGCGTCATCGGTAGGGCGGACTCTAGATCGGTGAGCGAGCGGCCATCACGCTCAAACAGCAGGTCGAGCAGCTGCCGACGGGTCGGATCGGCGAGGGCGCGGAATACAGATGCATCATCCATAGCAGTATTATATGTGACCAAATGGTCACATGTCAAGGGGTTTTGTACGGATGTTCGAGTGATAGGTAGAGCGTTTTATCAGCATGGCCCACTTTGCTCTATGATGCGGTGGGAAGAACCTCCATCGCTCAGCCGATCTTGTAATCGCACGGATGAGCTAGAATCTGGCCATAGCAGACATAAGGGGAGAAGCTATGATCCCACCAGCGATGGATCGTTTCGGCCTGTTCAATACCGCATCGCACCGTCTTTTTTCTACCGCTATCGATCAGTCATTCCAGGTCGGTGTTTGGCTGCCTTTTAGCTACTGGGAGGGCGACCGGCATTACCCAGTTTTATATGTGCCCGATGGCGAGTTCGGATTTGGCCTTGCGGCTGGGCTAATCCCAACCCTAATTGGTACTGGCGATATCCCAGAGATCATCGTGGTTGGTATCGCCTATGATGGTATTGCCACCTGGGGCGAGCAGGCCCAACTGCGAGAGCGCGATCTGGTGCCGCCAGGGGCGCACGACCGCCCCGAGACATCGCGCTGCGAGCAGTTTAGCTTATTCCTACGAGAGGAGCTGCTGCCCTTTATCGAGCGGATCTATCGTGCCGACTCTCGCGATCGTGCGTTGTTTGGGTTTTCGGCGGCGGGGCTTTTTGCGCTGCATAGCTTGCTTTCCCAGCCAGCCATGTTCCGACGATATGTTGCGGCTAGCTGCACCTGGCCTGGGGCCGATAGCTATCTGCTGCAGCGTGCGCAGGAATATGTGCTAGAGCGTGAAGGTATGCGGCTCTCGATGAGTATTGGCAGCGCTGAAGATGAATTGCTGCCAGGCTTCCTAGCCCTTAGCAAGACCTTCAGCCGCATGCAGGGGCTAGGGTTTGATCGGCATGTTTTCGAGGGGGAGCGGCATGGCGCGGGTGTGCTGGCCAGCGCTTTTGTTGCTGGGCTGAGGGATGTATTTCGCGCCTAGCATGTGATGCGCAGGGTTTGTGCGGCACGCGAAAAGGCGGAGGTCGAAAGACCCCCGCCTTCTGTTTACGAGTGTGGCTGGGCTATACGCCCGGCGCTGGAACTACCAGCGGCCGCCGCCACGGCTGCCGCCGCCGCGGTTGCCACCGCCACGGTTGCCGCCGCCGAAGCCGCCCTTGTCCTCAGCCTCGTTCACGCGCAGGGGCCGGCCATCGACCTCCTGGCCATTCGACTGGCTGATGACGGTGTTGATGTCGTTGGCCTCGATCTCGACGAAGCCGAAGCCGCGCGAGCGGCCCGTCTCGCGGTCGGTGATGACGCGAGCGCTCTTCACCTCGCCGTAGGCGCTGAAGACTTCCTCGAGGTCGGCGTCGCCGATGTTCCACGAGAGGTTACCAACAAAAAGTTTCGCCTGCATGATGCAACTCCTCTGCCGCCATACGCGAGCGGCAGTCTCTGGGCCATATGCGCTATGCTATGCCCAATTCCTAATAGCAACCGACAAACTGCGCTGCTTGGAGAACGGCTCGAAACCTGAGCTATTCTTGCTCTCGCGCTAGCAACGAATCTTCTTCAGAGCACGTGAAGTTTTGGAGAGCGCATGGAGGCAATGAGGAAGCACAAATGCAGATCTCGCAAAGTCATTCGTTGGTCAACGGGCATATTATAACACACGAGATCCGTTTTTGGGGATCTTTCACAAAGAATCTTGTGTGTTGGTCAAATCTCTCATAAAAGTAGGGCAGATGGGCGATCGAATGTTATGAGCGGGTATGCTACTGCAGCGCAATGTGATTCGTTTTAATCAGGTAAGCTGGCTGGCTTCCTGCGAAGCCAGGCCAGCTACCACCCGATTGGCTAGCGTTAGCGCAGCGCGTCCATCACGCTGATCCAGGTGCTGCACACGAACACTACGGCCAGCGGCACGATCGCCACGCTGAGCGCGCGGCCAAGGCGCTGGGCGAGCTCGCCCTGCACAATGCCTACAATCTCTTTTTGGATGAGAAAGACCAGCAGCGCCAGCACGATCAGCAGCGTCAGCGCCGCCATGCTCACGGTGGGCGCGCCCGCCCCGGCCACGATCATGGTTGTCATAAGCTATGCTCCTTGCTCCCGCTCGATCAGAGCCTCGGGAGCCTGTGATGTGGTTGCTTGCCGACGAAAGATTGCCACGCCCGCCGCCACCGCGCCAAGCGCCCCTAGCCCAGCCAGCCAGAGCAGCCATGTCCAGGCGGCTGAGGATGGCGCACGGCTGAGCGCGGGCAGGGCCAGCAGGGCCAGCACGTTGGCGATACCGTGCGCCAGCACCACGCCCAGGATGGAGCCGGTGCGCTGGGCCGCCAGCCCGAACAGCAGGCCGACGACCAGCATCAGCACGGCCATGGCGGGCGAGCGGTGGCCCAGGTGCATGGCCGCAAACAGCACGGCTACGAAGGGCACCGCCCAGCGGTCGAGCAGCGGGGCGGCGCTGGACTGGATGACCCCGCGAAACATCAGCTCCTCCACTGCGCCGGTGGAGAGCGCCAGCAGCAGGGCGGCCAGCGCCAGCTGCTGCCAGGTGGCCTGCTGGCCCAGCAGCGGCTGGGGGCGCAGCAGCCAGTAGCTGGCCAGGCCCAGCGCTGGCCCGCTGGCCGCGATGCCCAGCTGCTCCAGCGGCCTGCCGGATGTGAGGCCCAGGCGCGCTGCCGTGAGGCCGCTGGCCCGGCAGACCAAGATGGTGGCGATTAGGGTGGGGATGGCTACGGCGGGGTAGGCCGCCAGCACCGGCCAGCGACCCAGCGGCATGCCAAGGGCCACTAGCCGCACCAGCGGGGCCAGCAGCAGCCCCAACGCCATAGTGCGCTCCTCGGGCTGGGCGGCCAGCGCGGCGTGGATCACCAGTGCTGCCACCAGGGTCAGGCAGATCAGCAGCCCGGCCATCGGGCTGACGTAGGCGATCAGCAGCTCGGCGGCGGTGATAAGTCCGAGGTAGATCCAAAATGCGGCAGGTTTGGCCCGCCCGATCACATGAGCGATGGCGGTCATGAGTCACCTCGCACATTGAGGATAAGCTGGAGCCTGCGGTACGGCTCATCCTGGCCATCGGCCAGCAGCACGATCTCGACCACCTGATCATCGCCTGCCTGGGGCAGTGCGAACTGCATCTGCTGCTCGGCCACGGCACCAGGCGCGAGCGTGATCGGCTGGGTGCGCAGCAGCTCGGCCCCGGCGGAGCGCACTGCTACGCGGTAGCTGGCCTGCTGCGGCTCGTGGCTGGCGATGCCCAGGGTGAGCGCGACCGGCTCGCCGACCACGGCCTCGCGGGGGTAGCTTTCGGCCATGCTCTGGCTGCCCAGGGCGTAGAACTCGGTGGGTGCGGCAGGCGGCGCGGCGGTCAGCCAGATCAGCAGGGCCGAGGCGAGGGCGACCGCCGCTGTGCTAGCGGCCAGCGCCAGCGGCCAGCGCCGTGGTGCGGGCGCTGTGGCCACCTGCACGGGCCAGCGCGCGCGGCGCACCAGCGCGGCCAGGGCCAGCAGCCCCACAGTCGCTGCCAGGGCCAGCGTGATCGGCAGCGGGCGGATGCCCCAGGGCAGCGCGTTCAGCAGCAGAGCCAGCAACGGCACCAGCGCGATGCTCAGGCCCACGCTCAGTGCGGCGCGGGCCACGCCATCCAGGCTGCCGCGTGCGAACAGCAGGGCCTGGAGCGCATAGCCGGGGGCGAACAGCACCAGCGCCACGCCCAGCGGCAGCCGCAGCAAGGGCGGGATGGGCAGCAGCACCAGCGCCGGGGCCAGCAGGGCCAGGGCCAGCAGGCCCAGCAGGTCGGCCACATCCGCGAGGTTTGCTCGGCGGCCTGCGGCGTTGGGAAGGGCAACAGTAGAACTCATAGCACCACCGGGGCGGCGGCATCGTTTGGCGCGAGCGCCGCCTGATAGATACGAAAGGTCGCCTGGGCAGTTTTCTCCCAGCTAAACAGTTTTGCCCGCTCTAGCCCGCGGCTGCGCAGCATCCTGCGCAGGCCGCTGTCGCGGTAGGCCCGCACCATCGCGTCGGCGAGCCAGGCCAGATCGTAGGGGTCGCCCACCAGTGCGGCGTCGCCCACCACCTCGGGCAGCGAGGATGCGCTGGATGTGATCACGGGTGTGCCGCAGGCCATGGCCTCCAGCGGCGGCAGACCGAAGCCCTCGTAGAGCGACGGGAACACGAAGGCCTCGGCGGCGCTGTAGAGTGTGGGCAGGTCGGCATCGTCGAAGTAGCCGGTGAAGCGCACGTGTGGCTCCAGATCCAGCTCGGTCATGGCCGCGTCGATCTCGCCCGATTGCCACTGGCGCTTGCCAGCGATCACCAGCTGCAGCTCGGGGGCCTGCTCGCGCGCGGCGGCGAAGGCGCGCAGCATGCGCCCGATGTTCTTGCGGGCGTTGAGTCCGCCGACATACAGCAGGTAGGGCGCGGCCACGCCGTAGCGGGCCAGCGTCGCTTCGCGCTCGCGGGTGGGCGGCACGGGCGCGAAGCGCTGGCCGATCGCGCAGTGGATGGCGTGGACATGATCCGGCTTGAGGTGGAGAAACCGCACCAGGTCGGCCTGCGAATGATGGCTATCGGTCAGCACCGCGTCGGCGGCGCGGGCGGCGTGGGGCAGCATCCAGCGGTAGCGCCAGTTGTCGAGCCGGTTGTGGGTCTGCGGGTAGACATAGGCGAAGGCGTCGTGGATGGTGACGATCCGGCGCGCGCCGAGGGCTGGGCCCAGGAACGGCGCGATGCCGTTGGGGTCGTGGATGAGATCCAGCCGGTAGCGCCGCGCCGCCGCGCTCAGCAGCGCGTTGCCCGCCGTCATCAGGGCGGGCAGCAGGCGGCACCCCGGCAGCGCGTGGCGCTCGAACGCCCCCCACAGGCCGTGCGGGTCGCTGCGCTCGGTGGTGAGCAGCACCAGCTCGGGGGCGTCGGGCAGCGCCGCCAGGCTGCGCAGCAGCTCCACGGCGTAGCGCCCGATGCCGGTGGGCGCGCGGTCGAGGCCGTAGGTTAGGAATCCAACTCGCATCACAGCCTCTCGATCAGCGCTGGTAGGGCGTCAGCGGTCGCAGGTGGTACAGCTCGGCCTCGCCATTGTCGTAGATCCGCAGCGCGTCGGCGGGCACCGGCAGGGCCTGGCCCAGGCGCGCGCCCCACAGCCGCACGGGCTGCGAGACAAAAAATGTGCGCGTTATAGGCTCTGGCTCGCCGGTGTCGGCGCGGTTGCCCTGGGTGCTCTCCGAAAACTCCTGCCGCCACAGTGGAGCGAGCCGCACGGCATCGAAGTCCATCCAGATCGGCTGGCCTCTGAGATGCTGGTCGCTCCACGCTAGGCCCTGCTGCTCGGAAGGTAGGTAGAAGATCCAGTAATTGCTGAGCGCAGGCTCGTTGGTCGATTTCAGCAGGGCGTTTATGCTAAAAAAGACTAGCAGCACTGGCATAGCGAAGGCTGCGACGCGGCGCACCACGCCGATCTGCTCATAGAGCCACTGGAAGGCCAGCAGGGTCATGGCTACGGTGAAGAGCATGTAGGCTGGCATGATCCGTAGCTGGAGGTTCGCGCCGATAGAGCCGGTGAGGTCGGCCACCAGCGCGCAGAAAAACAGCAGTGAGAAGCTTAGGTAAAAGAGTGTGATTACTACGATTGTAGGGCGATAGATGGCGTTTCGTACTACCACAAATAGGCCGATCAATGAGGTGATGATTAGCAGATAGTTGATCGAGGTGAGCCCCAAATAGGCCCAGCGGCTTACCCAGCCGAAGCTGACGATGGCATAGGGGTTGTGCCTGGTGCTCTCGCCAAAGATCAAGGAGGCAATCTTTTCTTGGAGCGACTTCATTGTCTGAAGTGAGTCCTGGGCGGGCGGATAAATGTAGAATAGCACGAGCACGAGCAGCACACTGAGGCTCGCTATAACATAGATGTAGCGTTGCAGCTGCCGCGCGATCTGCCGCCCTTGTTCCTGCCGGATGATCCAGCGTGCTGCTACCAGGCCGATGACCAAGCTGGTCAATATTGCGATCACAAATGAAGAGGCAAAGAAGAAGTTGGTGGTCATCAGCGCCAGCGCGCTCAGGTAGAATAGCACGACGTAGAGCGCAGATTGCCAGACATCCTTTGCCCGTAGGCTTGATAGAAAGAAGATGAGTGCAAGCGCCACCAGCGGCCATGTCATTTTCTCGTGGCTACCGCGCAGCGAGACGTACAGAAAATCGGGATGCGAGTAGAGCAGAATGGTGCCGAGCGCTGCAAATGGGGCACTTCCAGTACATTCGCGGAAGAACAGGAAGAGCACGCTAGACCACAGCGACATGCCCAGCACTGGTAAGATGCGGTACTGAAGATCAGCCACCGAGATACCGCTTGCTGCTGACAGAAAGGTTGTGACGCTCTGGTATGCGTAGCCGGTGCCGTAGATGAAGCGCTGCGGGATGAGCGTGCCTTCATCGCCCATGGCCTGCGCCGCCTGGGTCAGCACCGCCGAGTCGGTGTCGATCCACAGGCCGTGGTAGCGCAGCACAAAGTAGCTGGCCATCAGCATACAGTAGGCCATGCTCAGCCCAAGCCATAGCCAGGGCGAGGCCTCATTGGGGGGGTTAGCTGCGCGCATAGCGCCACCTCTGGATCAAGAACTGCCCGCCAGCCACGGCAAAAACCAGCAGGGCCGGAACCATAGGCAGGGTATAGCGTACATCGCCGTAGAACAGGCCAGTGCTCACAAGCACATTGAGGATAAGTGCGTAAAACAGGAAGTACTCGCGCCAGCGCCGCAGCGATACGGCGGCCCCCAGGGCCACTATAAGCAGGAACCCGCCGTATATGATCCGGACCAGCCACGCGCCGGGGATGGCCGCATCCTGAGGCGAGCTGGCGATGGAAAGCGGGGAGAGCAGCCGCAGGTATTTCTGCCCCACGAGCCAGCTGAACTTCCCAGGGTCCGATGCGATCCACGCGAAGGCGCGGCGGTAGTACTCCGACTGCTCGTCGATCTCGTTTAAGCCTGGGATCTTGGGCGGGAAGCGCTCGTAGTGCCCGCCAAAGGCATTGGGATTGTTAGCCCCGTAGAAGGTGTAGCCGCCATTGGTCGAGATCATCACGAAGCGGCCAAATACCAGCGTGTTGTGGATCAGCCACGGGCCTACCACCAGCGCCAGTGCTAGCGCCGCCGCCATGCCTAGCCCGAGCCTGCGCCGCAGGGGGATGCCGCGCAGGCAGAGCAGGAACCACGGCACCAAGAACGGAAAGAGCATGAGGATGGTGGGTTTGGCCAGCGCCGCCAGACCGCCCACCGCGCCGAACATCAGCGCCAGGCGCAGATCGGGCCGCATCTGCAGGCGCGCCCCAATCCAGAGCAGCCAGCCTAGCAAGGCCAGAAAGAGGCTCTCGGCAATCAGCCATGCGCCGAAGAAGAGCAGGAAGGGATAGCACAGCGCGCCCAGGCTGACCCAGCGGGCCGCGGCTGGCTTACCCAGCGCGTTTACGGCTAAGAACAGCAGGGGCGGCAGCAGCGCATTAAGCACCGCCTGGGCGAGCCGACTAAGCATCAGATGATAGCCACCCACGCGGTAGAGCAGCGAAAGGAACATGGGGTAGAGCGGCGGCCAGAATACGCTGGGCCGATGGGCGTACTCGCCGTACATGCCGCCCTCCATCAGCGTGCGGGCGATCCGATCGTAGGATGCCGCGTCGCCCAGCAGCGGGTTCTGGGCCAGGAACGGGTCGATGCGCGGCGCAATGAGGGCGTAAGCCACCCGCATCAGCAGCGCCAGCGCGAAGATCGATAGTGCCCAACCGCGTGTGGTGCGCAGCGCCTGCGGGAGCTGGGGCACCGCATAGCTCTTCGGGAGTGCCTGCTCAGATGCGCGCATGGGTGGCCTCCTCTACACGTTCGGCGGCGGGTCCGCTGCCTTGGTAGCGCCCGCGCAGCGCGTTCCATCGGATGCGCACCACATCTAGAAAGAGGCTCACGCTGTCGGCCAGAGGGCTGACCTTTGAGCCTGGGCGGTAGTGCCACTCGACCGGTAGCTCGATGATGCGCATGCCCTCGCGCACCGCCAGAAACAGGATCTCGACATCAAACGCCGTCACTGCGCTGCGCGAGAGCACTGGGGACTGCTCGGTGTAGAGCTGGCTCATGGCGAATAGTCGGCGCGCGGCCTCGGCCTGGAAGCCCTTGAATCCGCACTGGGTGTCGCGGAAGCCCTGCCCCAGCAGCAGCCGCACGGCGGTGTTGAAGCAGCGCCCCATCAGATGGCGGTGGGCTGGCTCGCCCACGCGGGTGGCCCCCGCGCCCTCGCGCGAGCCGATGGCCACATCGGCCCCCTGCTCAAGCGCGGCCACCATGCGCCCGATCTCCTCCAGCGGAATAGGCAGGTCGGCATCGATAAACAACACCAGCTGCCCGCGCGCGGCGACCACGCCGGTGCGCACCGCCACCGCCTTGCCGCGATGCTCGTTCTGGATAACGCGTAGCTCGGGGTGGTTGGCATGAAGCTGTCGGAGCATGTCTGGGGTAGCATCACTGCTGCCATCATCCACTACCACAAGCTCGCTGGGGTAGGGCTGCTGGTGCAGGTAGGTGCAGATCTGTCCTACCGAGTCGCTGATTCGATGCTCCTCGTTATAGGCTGGGACAATGACTGAGAGGTAAGGCCGAGTCATCGCTAGTCTCCATAGGTATCATGGTGCGGCGTCGAGCTGCTACGGCGTGCGAAGCTGATGCTAAAGGCCAGAAGGGTGGCGAGCAGCGCTACGGCAACTGCGCCTATCGCGAGCGGCTGCCCCCCAATGCGTGCGAAGCTCCAGTTGGGATCGGGCATGGTGGCTGCCAGCACTTCGGCCTTTGTGGCTATAGCGCTCCTACCCGCCGCTGCGCTCAGCTCCCACTCCCCCGGCTTTGTCGGCGTCCAGCTGATCTGGGCACGTGTAGAACCATGCGCAGGTACGCTTGCGAGGGTTGCGGTCATCACCTGGTTTGTTTCGCCTAGACGCGCGGTCAGCACCACGGGCACGCTGGCAAGCGCAAGCGTGCCCGTGTTCTCCAGTGTGACATGCACGGTCTGTGCGGCCAGCGCCGCACCGCCGACAGCCTCCACCGCAGTCGCCCGGACCTCGGCGGGCACGAATGGCTCGGCGTGGAACGTGCCGTCGTAGCGGATGAGGTACTCGCCGGGGGTGATGTGTGCGAGATCGAGAAGCGTGCGCCCGGCAGATGTGAAGCCCGGCAGCACCTTCAGCACAAAGCTGAAGCTGTTGCCTGTCGCGCGGTAGTCGCTCATCTGCACGCCCTGGATCTGCTGGGTTGGACCTGAGAACTGATTGAACATCGCAGACACCTGCTGCGGTGCGAATGCGGGTTTGGCGGCGTCGAGCTTGCGCCCCATGGCCAGCCACTCCTCGTGGTTGGTGGGCGGCGTGCTTTCGGCCAAGCTGGGCGTGACATGGGCCTGCCGCAGCGTGAGCGTGCCGCTCTTCGATTCGAACAGCGTGAGGTACTGGTCGGCAACATTGAGCTGGGTGGTGCTCGTCACCACGCCATTGGCCTGCACAGAGCGCCACTCGTCGATGTAGGGCGTGCCAGCCGCGCTGCGATACTGCACCCGGTTCTGCCCATCGATCACCCACAGGCCTGCCTGAGCGTTCAGCAGGTGGAGCTGGCCATCCACCGGGCTGATATACACGCGGGCGGGCAGATCGGTGCGAATGGCGTACTCGCCGCGAAACCCGGGGTCGATCACCTGGAAGCTGCTGGTGTCTGGCGTGTCGGTGTCGCCAAGCAAATAGTTATCGCGCAGATCGTTGAGGATGCCCCAAGTGTAGATGCCTTCCTGTCCCCGATATCCGCCCTCCATCGATTGTGCTAGTGTGATCACATCCCATGGTAGAGAGGTCATGTTCTGGGCAAAGGATGTGTAGGGAGCTGTATGAACCGTGAGATCGCCAAGTTGAATATCTTCTTTGGCAAACTCTTTATGCGTGATGCCATTGAATGAATAGTCCCATTTACCATCATTATTCTGATCCCAAGAATAGCGTAGCATGGTTGTGGGAAAGTCAATGAGTCTATTCGATTTGAAGTATCGGTCGTTGGGTAGATAGTGCTCTACGCGAACAAGTAGCTCTGGGATGCCGTCATGGTCGTTAGCAATATCGTAGAAGGAGAAAGGGGCCTCAAAGTCTGGAACATAGGTTTCTCCTGATCTTAGCGCATAGTGCGAATAGATAAACCAGCCGTTATCCTTTGCTCGTGTGGGGGTAAGCTCGGCGACAAACATGATCTTGCTCTGAGACCAGGCAACCTGGATCGGAGGAGCGCGATGACTGTATGCCTGTACCAGGCCGTATGTCTGCCCAGAGGCGCTATAGAAGGGTATAAGCTTCGATGTTTCGAGCTTTTCGGCGCTTGTGCCCAGAAACGGCCAGAATAGCCAATAGTCTAGCTGCTGATTGGCATGGGGCTGCTCGTCGACCGCGATATTGACGCGCCGTAACCCCCAGTTTTCGGGGAGGTCGGTTGAGGCGGTACGGATATCGTAGATCGGTGCGCCGATATTTTTTGGGTCTCGCACGTTGATAGCGAAATCGGTGTGGCCATCATTTTTGATACGATCAAGAAAGCGATCGTATGATTCCTGTGCCATCACTGGACCATCAACGGCGATGTCGAGGTTGTAGTTGATTTTCTCGCCCTGCTGCCACCATCCGCCCTGTGCGCGCATCTGAACCGTCCAGAACTGGCTCTCATCAATGATGATGCTGCCATCCTGGATGTGGTAGCTCACTTTGCCATCGCTATTTTGGTCATCGTAGACCTCTGCGATGGCATCCCTATCTTGAGAGAAGGCGATGATCAGGTTGGCCGTGCCGTCTCCACCTGCATCGAACACCCACAGGTCGTGGTCGAAATCGACGGCGGTAGTCCAGTTGCCCGTGTCTCGCATGTCGCCATCGCGGTCAAAAACGGTTACGCGGTCAGCTGTATTTCCGGCGAACGCGCAGCTTATGACCGTGGATGCAGGGCTGCCTGCCGAGGCTGGGATGTAGGTGGTGGGCGATGTGGCCGAGCAGAACTGTGGAGATGCTGTGGGCGCGGCGGGCTGGATGGTCAGCGCCAGCACGGCGGCGGTGGCCAAGATATTATGCATCACGAAGCCCTCTGGAGACGATAGAGCCTATCGCGCCCGTACTGCAGCATCTCGGCCAGGGTGCTGCGCAGCCCAAATAGCGTGTGAAGCGGCAACTTGGTCCATCGGAAGAAGAAGTAGCACGCGGTCGTCAGCTGGAGCATGTAGGCCACGGTGACGGCCAGCGCCGCGCCCGCCATGCCCGCGCGCGGGATGAGCAGCAGGTTCAGCGCGCAGTTCGCGGCCACGCCGATCAGCGTGACGATCAGCGGGATGTGCGGGCGGTGGTTCGACTGGAAGAACGGCTCCATGATCGTGAACAGGCTGATCGCCGCCGTGCCCGGCGCGAGCAGCAGGAAGGGCAGCACCGAGGGCCGGTACTCCTCGCCGTACATCAGCGGGATGAGCAGCGGCATCACCAGCATCAGCGTGGCGATCATGGCCACCACGCACACCAGCGTGTAGCGCACCACCCGCGCGGTCATCTGCGCCGACTCGCTGATCTGCAGCTTGCCGAGGTTGGGCATCATGATCATGCTCACCGAGTAGGGCAGCAGCGCGATCTGCTCGGCGAAGGAGACGGCGATGGTGTAGTGGCCCAGCGACACCGTGCCCAAGAAAAACAGCACCATGAAGGTGTCGAGGCGCTGCCCTAGGTACAGCAGGATGCGCGAGCCGTAGACCATGATGCCGTAGCGCAGCAGGTCTTTCACCAGCCCAGGGTTGGTCGTCATCGTCACACGCTCGCCCCAGCAGAACAGAAGTGCCAGGCCAACAATATCGAGAATGGAGAGCGCGGCGGTGGCGAGCGTGAAGACTTTGAGATCGATGACGACTAGGGCCAGCAGGAAAAAGACCAGGCACTGCACGCCGCCCCAGGCGATCCGCCAGTTGGTGATCGCGCTGACGCGGTGCGAGCCGAAGAACAGCCCGTTGAACGATGTGGTGAAGATCGACATGGCGGTGATCACGGCGACCGAGCCGAAGATCGGCCACTCGCGCACCACCTCCGCCGATGCGCCGAACAGCGGCATCACCAGCACTGCGATCAGCGCGGCCACGGCGGCGAACCCACACGTGACGGCCATCACGGTGCCCAGGCCCTGGGCCTTGTTCCAGCGGCCTGTGCTCATGTGGTAGTTGGCGCTGGCGTAGATGCCGGGGTTGCACAGCATGGCCATAGTGCCCGCCACCAGCGTGATCATGGCGTAGATGCCGCGGGCCTCGGGGCCGAGTGCGCGCGCCAGGATGACCGAGCTGATCAGGCCAAAAATAACCTGCGCGCCATTCATCGCAACAACGCGCAGGCTCTGTAGAATGATCGTCTTCATAAAAAAGTAGAAACAAACCTGCTCCAACAGGCGTGATATCGTTTTAACCTAACGAAGCTGTGTAAAGTGGCTGCGCTCGCTATGCTGAAAGCCCGCCCACCTCGTGGTAGCAGGCCATCACCTCCTGCACGGTCTTCTCCCAGCGGAAGCTGGCCGCGCGGGCCAGGCCAGCCCGCCGCATCTCGGCGCGCTCAAGCGGGTCAAGGGCGCGGGCCAGGGCCACCACCATGTCGGCCACCTCGTTCGGCCCCAGGCTAAAGCGCAGCGCCGCATCCCCGGCCAGCTCGGGCAGCGAGGTGGCGTCGGCGCAGACCACCGGCGTGCCGCAGGCCATGGCCTCCAGCACAGGGAAGCCGAAGCCCTCGTAGTGCGAGGGCATGGCGCACACGCTGGCCAGCCCGTAGAGCGCGGGCAGGTCGTCCTCGGGCACGTCGTCGAGGAAGTACACCGCATCCTGCACGCCGTGCCGCGCCGCCAGTTCCTTCAGTCGCAGCCGCTCGCGCTCGAAGTGGGCGCGACCCACCTTGATCAGCGCCACGTCGGGGATGGCCCGCCGCAGCAGCGCCAGCGCCTCGATCAGGGTCGGCAGGTTCTTGCGCGGGTCTTCGGAGCCGACATAGATGATGAAGCGGCGGTCGTTGGGCAGGCCGTAGCGGGCGCGCAGCCCGTGGGGCGGCAGCTGCATGCGGAAGCGCTGGTGGTCGATGCCTAGGTGCACCACGGCGATGCGCTGCTCGGGGATGCCCAGGTGGCGCACCAGGGTGCGCTTGGTGTAGGCCGAGTCGGCGATCAGGGCGTCGGCGCGGCGCAGCCCAGCCATGGCCATGCGGTCGAACAGGCGCTCGGCCACGCTGCGGTACGCGCCCATGGCTGGGCTGTCGCGCAGGATGTAGGGGATGATGTCGTGTACGGTGACGACAGTGCGCCCCGGCGGGCGGCGGAACAGCAGCAGCGACGCCAGGTTCTGGCTGGTCACGTGGGTGATCGCAGCGGCGGGCAGGCTGGCCCACACCGGGTAGTTGGCCAGGAAGGCGCGCAGGTCAAGCTTCAGCCTGCCGAGCAGCGGGTAGATACCCGGCAGCGGCGGTGCGACCGGGGCCACGCGGGCCACATCCACGCCCTGCTGGCGCAGCCCGGCCTCCATCATGGCCACATAGCGGCCCACGCCGGTGTTCGGCCCGCCCGGCTTGGCCAGCAGCGCCACCTTGCCCGGCGCGCTCAGCGCCTGGGTCTGAAACGCGGTGTTCCCTACCATCGCCCCCTCCTGTTTGGATCGAGTAGATCGCGGATCGGCAGCACCCAGAGCGCAAAATCGAGCAGTGTGAGCGGCAGCACCAGCGGGTAGAGCGCCTTGGGGGTGCGCTGGCCGCTGGCCCGCTCGGCGAAGGCGGCGTAGCGCAGCTTGGAGAGGCAGGCGTGCAGCAGCAGCGTGGCCCAGGCCGCCAGCGGCAGTCGGCCCGCCAGGGGCGTGGCCAGCGGCATCAGCAGCATGGCCGCACCGGTGAGCACCGTGCGCAGCGTGCGGGCGATGTCGGCGTAGGCGCGGTAGCGCGCGCCGTAGATCAGCAGGTTGCGCAGCCAGCGCGACTGGCGGCTGCGGTAGCTGGCCAGCGTGTCGGGGTAGGCCGTGGGCACCACGCTCTCGGGCACAGCGCGGATGGCCGCGCCGCTGGCCAGCAGACGTTTGGCAAGCTGGTAGTCGGTGCCGGTGCGCGCCTCGAAGCCCAGCCCACCTGCCTGATCGAGCGCGGCCCGCGTGATCGCGGCGTTGCGCCCCAGGATGCCATCGGCGTAGGCCGGGGCCTGGCTGCTGGCCACTAGGTCGGATGCCCACAGGTAGCGCGGCAGCACCTGGCACATCTGGCTGTCAAGCGGCCTGGATGCGCCAGTGGTGATGCGCTCGCCCTCGTTCACGATCGGGGCCAGCAGCCGCTCCAGCGCCTCGTCGTCGTACATGCAGTCGGCGTCGGTCAGCACCACCACCTCGCCGCTGGCGTGCTCTAGGCAGCGGGCCAGCGAGCGCTGCTTGCCATCGCCGGGCCGCTGCTCGATCACGGTCACACGGTCGGATGCGAGGTGGCGGGCCAGCATCAGGGTGGCGTCGTCGCCACCCGCGCAGAGGATAAGCTCGATCTGGGGGTAGCGCAGGGCCTGGAACGAGCGCAGGTGGGCCTCGATGCTGGCCGCCTCGTTCCAGGCGGCCACCAGCACGCTCACCGAGGGGTGTCGCTGGAGCGCGGGCGCGGCGCTGCGCTGCGGCACGCGAGCGCGCAGCAGCAGGCGCAGGTTCCAGGCGGCCACGCAGGTGGCCCCGGCCAGCATGGCCCAGGGCGCGGCGGCGTCAGCGGCGGCGCGCAGCCGCCTTATGGGTGTGATCATCGCAGCCAGAACTCCGCCTCGGCCACATCGGGGGCATGCGCGCCCTTGCGCCAGCGGTAGCACACGCGGCGGCTGCGGATGGCCTCGATCTGCTCGGGGGTCTCGACAAACTGGTAGGTGTGGCCGCGGAAGCTGCAGTCGGCCTCGAAGCGCTCGCTGGGCAGCAGCGGCAGCGAGGGGCCAGCGTGCGCCGCCAGGTAGCGGAAGGCCTTGTCGCACCAGCCCGCCACGTGCAGCAGGTCGCGGAAGTCGGGCAGGTCGCCCGCGCCGCCCAGCCCCTGCCCGCCGAAGCCCTGGGCCGTCTGGATGCCGCCGGAGGCATCCTGCCCGGCCAGCAGCCGGGCGCGGGTGGCATCCAGATCCACCGCCACGCCGTAGGGGTGCAGCGCATCGGCGGCGCGCAGCACGTCGCCCAGGGCGGCCACCCAGGTGGGCTGGGTGGCCAGCCGACCGTTGGCGTACACCACCGTGGGCGGCAGCCCGCCCTCGCCGTGCCAGCGGGTGATGAACATCATCGCGCGGCGGGCCGAGTCGAGGTAGAGCTCCTCGCGGGTCCAGCGGTAGGCGCTCAGCAGCGCGGGAATGCAGCGGGCCATGTAGATCGGGAAGTACTTGGCCACCACGTGCGATCCGAAGCTGTTCTGGGCGATCCCGCCATCCAAGGGCCCGCCCGCGATCTGGTGCTGGCGCAGGCGGCGCAGCGTGGGCAGCGCGTAGCGCTCGACCCAGCTGTCGTCCTCGGTGAGGTCGGCCAGTAGGAACAGGGCGTCGCAGGCAGTCGCGGCTTTGTTCGGCACAAACGAGACGGTGTTCGGGCTGTCGCGGAAGGCCTGCGCCGCCTCGTCCCACAGCTGGCCCAGGTAGAACGCGCGGATGTTCCAGGCCGCCGCGTCGGCGTAGCGCGACCAGTCCGCCGCGCCCGCGTCGCGCAGGGCCTGGGCCAGCAGCAGCAGGCCGTGGTCGCAGGCGGCCTCGTGCGGGGTGCCCGCCGTGGCCGGGTTCAGCTCGAAGGCCGAGGCCGGGAAGTGCCCGTTGTCGAACTGGCCCTCCACCAGGTCATCCCCGGCGCGGCGGGCTTTGTCCAGCCAGTGCTGGCCGCCGGTGCGCCGCCATAGGTGCAGGTAGCCCGCGATGATCCCCTCGTAGCGCCAGTCGAGCCCCGCGCCGGTGTAGGTGAGGCACTGCTGCCACCAGTGCGAGACCGGGCCACCGTAGCCGCCCGGGCAGCGCATGGTCTCAAGCCAGGCGTCCATCCGGGCCAGCGCCCGGTCGATCTCGGGCGAGCTGTCGGCGGTGGTGGCCGGGGCGGGGGTGAGCACCTGGCTCACCAGCCGCGCGCCGTAGATATCGGGCGCTGGCCCGCTGCTCAGCAGAGAGATAGCCCCAGTGCTCATAGCTGCCCTTCTTTCTGTGCGATGATCAGCGCGACGGTGGAGAGAGCCGCACGCAGGCCGCGCCCGCTGTAGCGGAGCCGCGCCTCGAAGCCCAGCTTGTCGGCCAGGTCGGCGCGGTTGTGGCGCTCGAACTGCCGCCCGATGATGCTGAGGATGGTCGCATCCAGGGTGTGGAAGCCGTGCTCGGCCTGGGCGCGCCACCCGGCGCGGCGCAGCGCGCCACGCAGCCGGGCCATGCCGCCCAGCCGGGTGCCCAGCGGCTGGCCGCCCCACGTCCGCCGCTCGGGCAGCAGCCGGGCCATGGGCTGCGAGACCACCAGGGCCATCTGCGCGCCCATTGGCAGCATCACGCTCAGGCGCACCAGCTCGGCCTGCCATGTGGGCAGCATCGGCTCGATCCACAGCGCCGAGGCCACCGGCCCACCCTCGGCCACGCGCTGGGCGGCCTCGGCGCGCAGCCGCGGCACCTCGCACACGATCAGCGGCGCGGTCTCGGCCAGCGCCACCGCCGCCGCATCCAGCGCGATCCGGTAGTCCAGCGGGGCCAGCTCCACCATGGGGATGCTTCCGATCATGCGCCCTCCTGCGGGATGGCCGCCGCCACCCGATGCTCATCCAGCACGTGGGTGTAGATCGCCTCCAGCCGCTCGCCGATCTGCGTCCAGTCGTAGCGCTCGGCCACCTTCACGCGCCCGCGCCTGCCGAAGCTGCGGCGCATCTCGTCGTTCCCCGCAAGCACGTCGATGGTGGCTGCTAGGTTGGATGTGTCGTCGGGCGGCACCAGGAAGCCGTCGCTGGTGTGCGAGACCACGGTGCGCACGCCGGGCAGGTTGCTGGCCACCACCGGCGTGCCGCATGCCAGCGACTCGACCAGCACCAGGCCGAAGGCCTCGCCCATCGTCACCGAGGGCAGCACGGTCATGTCGGCCATGCGGTAGAGGTCGCGCAGCTCGCTGTCGGATGCGCGCCCCGCGAAGTGCACGCGCTCGGCCAGCCCGCGCCGCTGGGCCTCGGCCTCGTACTGCGGGCGCAGGTCGCCGTCGCCCACGATCACGGCCTTGATATGCCTCGGCAGCTGCTCCAGCGCGCCCAGCAGTACGCCCACGCCTTTGAAGTAGTGGGCCTGATCGAGTCCGGCCACCAGCATGCACACGCGGTCGTCGGGGCCGACGCCGCAGCGTTCGCGCAGGCCTGCGGGCACCTCGCCGGGGCAGTAGAACTCGGTGTCCACACCGTTTGGCAGTTCGTCGATCGCGGACTCGCGCCCGGCCAGCAGCGGGCGGGCGTAGGAGGCGCGGCTGTAGTCGAGCGAGGTGAACAGCACGCGCTGGGCGGCCCGCAGGGTGGCCCGCCCCACGGTGTGCCGCAGCGCGTGCTCGGCCACGGCCATCGGGCCGGAGAGCAGCACATCCTGGTGGTAGGTGATCACCAGCGGGATCTCGCGCCGCACCGCCGCCAGCGTCAGGGCGTCGCCGCCGAAGAACGGGTAGTGCAGGTGCACCATGTCGAAGCCGCGCAGGGCGGGCAGCAGGTTGGGCAGCAGCGGGGCGTTGCCCACGCGCACCAGGGCGCGCAGCCGCCGCACGTTGAAGCCGTCGCGCGCCTCGGTGGTGGGCGCGCCCTGCGCCGCCGTGAAGACCGTCACCTCGTGGCCGCGCCGCGCTAGCTCGCGGGCGTTGTGCAGGCACACGTTGCCGGTGCCGCCTTTGTAGGGCGGGAATGTTGCGCTGATATGAGCGATCTTCATCGCCCACCTCCTATCGCCATGCGCCGCGCTGCGGAGAAGAAGGGGTCGAACACAGCCGCCGCCGCGCGCGAGATCGCGGCCCCGGCCAGCTGCTGGAAATCGAGGTGCACCGCGAAGCCAGCCATCACCGCATGGTCGGGGGCCTGGCGCAGGGCCTGGGCGGCCCGCCGCCGCGCGCGGATGCTGCGCCGCTCGGCCAGCAGCGCGGCGTAGACCTGCGGCTTCACCAGCCAGAAGCGCGGCCCCTGCATCAGCATGTAGCCCCAGGTGATCACCTCGGCGGCCAGCAGCGCGGGCAGCAGCCGCAGGTAGGCCCTGCGCCCCAGGTTTTTCAGCAGCATAATGTGGCGGTTGTGGTCGAGGTAGAAGGCCTTGCGCGGCGAGTAGCTCACGCGGTAGTCGTGCTCCACCACCGCGTCGGCGGCGTAGCGCACGCGGTAGCCAGCTAGCCTGGCCCGCCACGAGAGGTCGGTATCTTCCACGTACATAAAAAACTGCTCGTCGAAGCCGCCCAGCTGCGCGAACACGGCGCGGCGCACGCCGAAGGCCGCGCCCGAGACCGCATCCACCTCGGCGGATGCGCGGTAGAGCGCGGCCTGCTGGTTTGCGCCACGGCAGTAGGCCAGCCCGGCGATGTGCAGCGTGTTGCCGCACGCGTTCACCACGCTGGGCTGGCGCATGTGCACCACGCACGCGGTCGAGAGCGCGTCGGGGCCATCCCCGCGCAGCGGGGCCACCAGCGCGGCCAGCGCGCCGGGGCGCAGGTGCGTATCGGGGTTCAGGAACACCAGATACGCGCCCTGCGCCGCCGCTGCGCCCAGGTTGTTGCCACCCGCGTAGCCACGGTTGGTGGTGCGGATCACCTGGGCCAGCCCATACGATTCGGCCACCTCGGGGGTGCCGTCGGTCGAGCCGCAGTCCACTACGATTAGCTCGTCGTCGCGCCCCAGCTGGCCTAGGATGGACTCGATGCAGCGCCGGATGTAGGCTCGGCTGTTGTAGGTGACAACGATAACGGAGATATTCACAGCACCTTCCCTCTAGAGCGAAAGGTGTTTCTTGGCACCCTGCGACGGATCTTTTGGCACGATGGTGAAGTCGGCCTGCGCTTGGCTATCGGCCATGCGCTCAAGGATGCTCTGGCGGAAGCTGAGGAACATGCCACGGGTGGAGTGCAGGATAACCCCTGCGAACAAGAGCACGACGCCAATAACAGAAAGAAGAACCGTGACCATCCCGTAGCCCACCGCCAGCTCGTGGGTACGCTGGTAGATATCGATCGTGTACAGCCCCAGCAGAATGCCCAGCGCCAGCACTGCCATGCCCATCATGCCGAAGAACAGCAGCGGGCGGATCTGCCCCATCAGCTGCAGAATGCCGTTGATCACCTGCATGCCGTGCTGGAAGGGGTTGCGCTTGGCCTTCTCGGCGTAGATCACGCTGATCGGCACCTCGGCGATCCGCAGGCCGTGCTCGCCGGCCAGGAACTGCATCTCGGATTCGAGCGAGAAGCCGCCCTGGCTGAAGAACAGCCGGTCGAGCGCCTCGCCCGAGAAGGCCCGGAAGCCGCTCTGCGAGTCGCTGACAAACACGCCGGACGAGAGGTTTGTCACCATGGTCAGGCCGTGCTGGCCGATCTGGCGGTAGGCCGGGATGTCGCTCTTGGTCTCGCGGAACCGCGAGCCGATCACCACGTCGGCGTTGTCGTTTAGCACAGGGGCCAGCACGATCGGGATCTCCTCGGCCATGTGCTGGCCGTCGCCGTCCAGCATCACCACCGCCGTGGGCGTGCGCCCGCGCAGGTACTCGAAGCCGGTGTTGACTGCGGCGGCCTTGCCCTTGTTCTCGTGCTGGCGGATGACCGTCGCACCGGCCTGGTGCGCGATCTGGGCCGTCTGGTCCTTCGAGCCGTCGTCGACAACCACTACCTCGTCCACATACGCCCGCGCCGCCAGCACGATGCTGCCGATAAATCGCTGCTCGTTATAGGCCGGGATGAGCGCGACAATCGGACGGTGCGCGGTAGCCCCCACCCGTGAGATCGTCGAATTGCTTGGGGAAACCAGCTGAGCCATAACGTTCACCTTTGCTTTGCTGAATGCTAAACCTCCACGTCGGAGGGCCTGCCGGTGCCTGCCCTCCTCGCTATGCCGGAGCACATCGCTGCTCTGCGACTGCTGTTCGCTCACACGCCGTCGTATGTCGCCTCATACGGTCAAGCAACAAGGCCGCTTCCGCTGTGCGTGCAGCCGAGAAGGGCGCTGGTGCCCTTGTGATGCCCGTGCGTATCGCAAGGCATAGCAAATAAGCAGTAGGATTCTGCGTATCTGCAATAGAATAAAATAACGATGACGTGAGGCAGTATACACATTAACCTAATTTTAACCAATCACCCAATAGTACTAATTTTGAACTATTCACGATTCGCTTATCTACGACACATGCCCATTTTTGGCTATTGGGGTGCAGTTTTCTGATTCTCAACTGTGGTTTCAGGAAAATAAGGGCTGAAAAATACTTCTAACGGTGGATTTTTTAGCAAGAAACTATTGCTATTAAATAGTTACGCATATGTATCATATGCCCTATCGAAGGAGTTTGCCCTTGGATCAAGAGCTGCCCGCCATCTTCAGCCCGCGCCTCTCCCTGGTCTCGCTTTCGCCTGCCTGCCTGGCTGCCTGCCTCGAAGGCGATGCCGCAGAGGCCT
This sequence comes from Chloroflexia bacterium SDU3-3, assembly GCA_009268125.1. Classification (NCBI taxonomy): domain Bacteria; kingdom Bacillati; phylum Chloroflexota; class Chloroflexia; species Chloroflexia bacterium SDU3-3. The sequence goes on from WBOU01000027.1 coordinate 22,085, forward strand.
CGCGCCTCCTTGGCGTGGCCATCCCGCCCGAGTTCCTAGCCGAGCGCTGGCTGCTCGAGCTGCGCCTGGGCGACCTGCGCGCCGACCCCAGCTGGCAGCCCTGGCTGCTGCGGGCGGTGGTGCTGCGCGCCACCGGCGAGATGATCGGCCACATCGGCTTCCACACCCCGCCCGCGCCCGACTATCTGGATGCGCTGGCCCCCGGCGGCATCGAGATGGGCTACACGATCTACCCGGCCCACCAGCGGCAGGGCTACGCCACCGAGGCGGCCAGCGCGCTGATGGCCTGGGCCGAGCAGCGCGGCCAGCGGCGCTTCGTGCTCTCGATCAGCCCCGGCAACGAGCCGTCGCAGCGCATCGCGCGCCGCCTGGGCTTCGCCAAGGTGGGCGAGCAGGTGGATGAGATCGATGGGGTGGAGGAGGTGCTGGTGCGCGATGTGGGCGGGGCGGCGCAGGGGTGACGCGCCGCCCCGCGCCGCGCTAGAAGACCGGGCGGCCCAGCCGCAGCGCCAGGTGCTGCAGCGCGATCAGGGTCTTGGCGTCGCGGATCTGGCCGCGCGCCACCATGGCTAGCGCCTCGGCCAGCGGCAGCCGCACCAGGGCGGTGTCCTCGCCCTCCTCGGCCAGGCCGCCATCCAGCGCCTCGCTGGTGTCGGCCTCGGCCACAAACAGCGTGATCTGCTCGGTGTCGGTGCCGGGGGTGCTGAACACGGTGGCGATCTTCTCGACCGCGCCGATCTGGCCCAGCCCGATCTCCTCGCCGGCCTCGCGCCGCGCGGTCTCCTCGGCGCTCTGGCCGCGCTCGGCGATGCCCGCCACGATCTCCAGCAGCCACGCAGCGCTGGCCCCCGGCCCCTGGCGCTCGGCCTCGGGTAGGGCCGCGTAGGCCGGGTAGCGGAACTGGCGCACCAGCGCCACCGCGTCGCGCTGGGGGTCGTACACCAGCACGCCCACCGCGTCGCCGTGGCTCACAGCCAGCCGCACGATCGGCTCGCTCATCTGGCCGTCGCTCCGGCGGAAGCGCAGCCGCGTGCGGCTCAGCCGCAGGAACGGCCCGCCGTACAGCTCGGCCTGCTCCTCGATCTCCACCAGCGTCGTATCTTCTGCCATGGTGCTCTGCTTTCTGCCGCGCCTAGCGGCCTTGTGTGCTTGGGCCGCGCGGCTCGCGCCGCATCTGGGCTATGGTCTCGCGCGCGATCTGCAGAAAGCGGCGCTGGGTGGGCGAGTGCCAGCGCGCGCGGTTCCACAGCATCTGCGCCTGGATGCTGATCTGCTCCTGCCAGGCCACCTGGGCCAGCTCGCCGCTGGCCAGCGCCGCCGCCACCACGCTCTGCGGCAGCAGCGCCACCCCCAGCCCGGCGATCGCGAAGCGCCGCAGCGCCTCGATGCTGCCCACCTCTAGCACGCGCCGCGCGGAGAGGCCCTGCTCGGCCAGGATGCGCTGGAACTCGTTGCGGTAGCTGCAGCCCACGTCGGGCAACAGCAGCGGCTCGGTCACTAGCTCGGCGGATGCGACCGCCGCCGCGAGCGGGTGCCCCGGCGCGGCCACCACCGCGACCGGCTCGCAGAACAGCGCCTCGGCCTGCAGCCCCGCCGCCTGAACCGCCACATCGAGCGTGAACACCACATCCACATCGCCCTCGTGGGCGGTGCGGCGCAGCGAGGCGCTGCCCCGACTGCCCTGGGCAAATGCCACCGTCGCGTGCGGGCACTCCTTCGCAAAGCGCCGCAGCACAGCGGGCAGGTAGTAGCTGGTGATGGTCTCGGGCGCGCTGATCGTCACCGTGCCCGCCAGGCTGTCGCCGCCGCCCACCACCAGCGGCGTCTCGTGCACCAGCGCCAGGATGCGCTCGGCGTGCTGGGTGAGCTGCTGCCCGGCATCGGTGAGGCGTATGTGGCTGCCCAGCCGATCGAACAGCGGCACGCCCAGCTCGGCCTCAAGCGCCTTGATCTGGGCCGTCACGTTCGAGGGCACATAGCTGAGCGCGGCGGCGGCGCGGCTGAAGCTGCCGGTCGCCACCACGGTCTGAAAGGTGATCAGATGCTGAAGATCCATCGCTCCCAACGCTGTCAAAAAAAGTGAACGCCGAGGTCAGTTCTGTTCAGTTGAATTGATCGTACCAGCCCCGTAGAATGAGCGCAAGGGTGCCGCGATGCTCCAGCACTATCCGCACGCCAGAAAGAGGGCTAGATGTCGAGCTTTTCGTCCCCGCACGCGCAGCAGCGCATCTTCGATCTTGAGCAGCCGCGCACCGCCGCCATGCCGATCCACCCGGCGCACCGCCCCGGCTACAGCTACCAGCTGCACCGCAGGCACCGCGACGTGTATGGCGCCGACGGCACGCGCAGCAGCGCCTCGGGCATGATCATGTGCATGGAACACACCGGCACGCATATCGACGCGCTATGCCACCAGGCCCACGACCTCACGCTCTACGGCGGCATCGCCGTGACGCCTCAGGTGGAGACCAGCGCGGGCTTCCGGGAGCACAGCGTCGACCAGATCGCGCCGATCGTCGCGCCGGGGGTGCTGCTCGATCTGCCCGCGCTGCTGGGGGTGGATGCGCTGCCGCAGTGCTACGCCATCAGCGCCGCCGAGCTGGCGGCCTGCTGCGAGCGGCAGGCGCTGTCCATCGCACCCGGCGATGTGGTGCTGGTCTACACCGGCAACGAGCTGGCATGGGGCGACGAGGCGCGCTACCTCGACGGGCCTGGGGTGGCGGGCGAGGCCTCGGTGTGGCTGGCCGACCAGGGGGTGCTTGCGGTGGGGGCCGACAACATGGCCTGGGATGTGCTGGGCTTGGTCGACCCCGCGCTGGGCTGCACGCTGCCGGGCCACCTGATCTTCCTGGCCCAGCGCGGGATCTACATCATCGAGAACATGCGGCTGCGCGAGCTGGCGGCGGCCCAGGCCTACCGCTTCACCTTCGTCTGCACGCCGCTCAAGTTCGTGGGGGCCACCGGCTCGCCGGTGCGGCCCATCGCCATCGTGCCCTAGCTAGTCGTACCACTCCTCGGTCAGGTGGCGGTCGTCGTTGTGGCGGATGAGCTGCCACTCCATCGCGCCGAAGCTGCGGTCGTGGCGCCAGTGGGTGATGGCGGTGTTGCGCACGTGGAACGAGTTGCGCGTGCGCTGGTGCGGCCCCTGGCCCAAGAAGAACATCGAGGCCACCTCGATCACGCCGCCGTGCGCCACGATCATCACCTTCTGGCCCTGGTGCGCCGCCACCAGCCGCTCCAGCACCGTCGAGACCCGCAGCTGAAACCCGCCCCAGCTCTCGCCGCCCGGCGCGATCGGCGTGAACAGGTCATCCAGCATGCGCTCCAGCTGCGGGCTGACCTTCAGCGCCTCGTCGATATGCATGCCGTCGACAGCAGGCCCTGGCCGGATCTCCTGCAGGTCGTCGTCGAAGATGATCGGCAGGCCTGTGGTGGCGGAAACCGCCTCGGCGGTCTGCTGGGCGCGGCGCAGCGTGCTGGCGTACAGCACGTGGGCGCGCATGGGGTTGCCCTGCAGCCGCGTGGCCAGGGCCTGGGCCTGGGCCAGCCCGCGCTCGGTCAGGCCCTTGTCGCCCTTCTCGCCGCCCATGGTGCCGTCGACATTCGAGAAGGCCTCGCCGTGGCGGATAAGGTAGATATCAGTTGCCATTGGTCTCGCTCCGCCGCAGCAGCCATGTGAACAGCAGGTGCCACGCGCATAAAAAGATGCTATTAAAGATAAACGTGGTGATCGCGAATGAGATCTGGGGGAACTCGCTCTGGCGCAGCAGCGTGCGCAGCCAGACGCCGGGGAACAGCGCCAGCGCCCACGCCGCCATGGTGCGCGTCAGCAGCGGCCTGGGGCTGCGGTACACCTGCTGGCGATACACCCCGGCCAGCGCCGCGAAGGCGAACCAGCTGGCCATAAATGGCACGGCGTTGCTGGCCACCGCGCCTGGCTCCAGCCTGTCCTTGTGGCTGAGGATGCCGATCACGGCAAACACCACAAACATCAGCGCGTCGCCCACGGCCAGCAGCGCCAGGCGGCGGCTGGGGGCAGGCGCGATCTTCTGCTCGATCTCCATACGGGCCTCTCCTCCTCGCCCTCGGTCACTTGTGCAGGGCCGTTGTACCACAAACGCGCCCCACGCACAATCGGTGGCGACTCTTTACCACCAAGACACCAAGGCTCCAAGGGAACAAAAAGAACGAATACCACGAAGGCGCGAAGGCGCGAAGGGACCGATTTACCACCAAGACACCAAGGCTCCAAGGGAACAAAACGCCATGGGAAATGAGCGTGGGGCCAACCCCACCCGGCCCATGCGGCGAAGGTGTCGCTAGAGTCTTGATGGCCATATGCACAAACATCAGCTGCCAGGGAATGGCACGGGAACGCCGCAAATTGGGGGTTTCGAAGGGGGTGACACCCCCTCGCGGGGTTCCTAGGGGCAGGCCCCTAGGCGCTGCCCGCGCAGGGCATCCACCCACCAAGCAAATACCACCGCCATCGCTCATGGAAAAAAGCCCAGCGCCGACGGGAAAAGTGACACCATGTGAGGGCGATGCCCCTCACATGGTGTCACTTTATCGGGTGTTCTGAGGCCGTTTTAGCGAAACGGTGCGTTGGTATTCGTTCAGCTTGGGTGCGCCTTCGTCGATAGTGGTCATTTTTGGATGGTGGTGCATGCCCTATGCGGGCGGCACCAAGGGCTCCGCGCCCTTGGATCCCCGCGAGGGGCGTTGCCCCTTCGAACCCCAATGTTGACCGTTCCTATGCCGTTTCCCGGTGGCTGGTGTTCGTGCATATGGCCATCAAGACGTGAGCGGCACCTTCGCCGCATGGGCCGGGTGGGATGGCGCAGCGCGATCATGGGTTGAGGCGGATTGCTTGCTGGGATCGCAACTGGTGGTGTGCATAGTCTGGCACGCATGATTGTGGGTCTTGCCGCATCCTGACGCCCTGACTAAGAAAGTGACACCATGTGAGGGGATTGCCCCCTCACGTGGTCACAAGGGGCAGGCCCCTAGGCGCTGCCCGCGCAGGGCATCCACTCACCAATCACGAGGAACTGTCATCATCGAGGCCGCAGCCGGGTCGTCCCGACCTGCCCTCTGTGCCCACACAACACCATGGCACACACGAAGAAAAGCGCCCCGTTGGTTTTTGAACCCTTGGAGCCTTGGCGTCTTGGTGGTAAGTAGTACGGCTGTCGCTAGATCCGCCGGATCTCCAGCCCCTGCATGCGCAGCGCGCAGCCCACCCCATCCGCAAAGTCGCGCCGCATCACCACCGCGCTCATCGCGCTCAGGTCCAGCGCCACCAGCGTCTGCGCCACCTCGGGCCGCACCCCGCTGATCACCACCGCCGCCCCCAGCAGCCTGCAGCTCTGCGCCAGAGTCACAATAGCCCGGGCCACGGCGGCGTCGATCGCGGCTAGCCCGGTCACATCCAGCACCACCGTGCGGCAGCGCGTGCGCTGGATCGCCTCCAGCAGCTCCTGCGCCATGTGCTGGGCGCGCTCCTCATCCAGCGTGCCGATCAGCGGCATGGCCAGGATGCCCGGGAACAGCGGGATGACTGGGGTGGAGAGCTGCAGCACCAGGCTGTACAGCTCGTGCAGCTGGTCGTGCTGGGCCTGTAGGCTGGCCAGCATCGCGCGCTCGTTGGTGCGCAGCTCCAGGTTGGCGATCGCCACGCCCAGCTGCGCGGAGACCAGCTCCAGCGCCAGCACATCCGGCTCGGTGAACACGCCCGCCACCTGGCTTTCCACGTTGAACGCGCCCCACAGCCGATCATCGCACCAGATCGGCACGCACAGCTCGGCCCCGCCCGCGTCGTAGCCCTGGGGCGATATATAGCTGGCCTCGCGGCGCACGTCGTTGATCAGCAGCGCCCGCCGCTCGCGCAGCGTGCGGCCCAGCACGCCCTGCGCCACCGGCTGGCGGTAGCCCAGCGGCTGCTCGTTCGTGGCCTTCCCGGCCTGGGCCATCAGCATGGCCTCCTGCGCGGCCTCGTCGTACCAGAAGATGCTGGCGATGTAGAAATCCAGCTGCTCTTGGATCGCCGCTACCACCAGATCCAGCATGGGCTGCAGCGCGTGGACGTGGCTGATCTCGGTGATGATCGACTTGATCGCCTCCATGTAGGCGATCGAGCGCGGCTGAGATGACGTCATGGCGACCCTCGCTAGCGCGTCGGCAACAAAAACCCCCCGATAATGCCCACATCGGAGGTCTCTTTCGCTCACGGAATGTTGGTTGGGCGTATTATACCTGATCTTTATTTTCTTGATTCGCTATATGTTGCAGAATACGAGCGTCGGTGTTTTCCTGCCTGCGGCGTTGCTCTGCTGCCCACGCCGGGGTACAATCGCCCGTCGCCACGCTGGCATCCAGTGCGCCATGCCGCTGTCTGAAAGACAAAGCTCGGGGCTTTGGGCTGCCCACATAGGGCGTTCATTCGCCTTGTCAGGATCACCGTGCTGATAGGAACAAGTGCAGCGCCGATCTCATGAGGGCTTTAAGAAAGGCAGAATGATGAAGCTGTTCAACAACACGTGGAAGATCGGGCTGATCACGGCCGTCGCTGTGGGCGGCCTGGCGGTTGGCCTGGTTCAGGCCACCAGCACCAAAGCGCGCCAGGATTGCCCGGAGTCCTGGCAGGATTTCCTTGGCATGACCCACGATGAGCGCTCACACTGTATGCGGGCGACAAATCTGCTGGTGGAGCAGAGCGAGGCGACCGCCAAAGCCATGGCGATTCAGGCCAGCACCCAGCACCCGCGCACCGCCACGCCGACCCGCACTGCGCAGGAGCAGCGTCTGGCCATGCGCACGCCGACTGCCTACCCTATGACGCTGGTGCCTGAGCGTAAAAGACAGATCAAAGATATCTCTGGTCACCCCCCGATGATTCGGGATCTTCAGGGGCGAACCAGCCTCTGGCGGGTTGGGGTTGTGCCAACATATAACGATCACTCCTATGCGTACTACTACGTCTGGTCCGCACCTGCCAAAGCCTCACATGGCCCGATGATTGGCGTGTATATCGACGGGCGCGATGTTATGGGCTACACCCTTGAGGTCGAGGCACCGAAGGACAAGGACATTGGCGAGATCGTGATCACGGGCGTGACGGGGCCGGGCGGCGTGGTGTCGTTCACCACCACCACCGGCCTGCGCGGCACCTTCGACCTGGCCACGCGCGCGTGGGCGTTTGCGCAGTAGGCGGCGGCGCAGCCTAGCGTAGGCGAACCCACGCGGCCCTCGGCATGATTGCTGAGGGCCGCGTGATTGTGTCAAATCAATGGCGAAACAGCACCCAATCGCGGGGAAGAGACACCCAATCGCGGGGAAGAGGCGTAAAGACAGCGAAGAAACACAGTGCAGGCGGAAGCAGTCGCGCTGCAGGCGGAAGCAGCCGCGCTGCAGGCAGAAGCAGCCGCGCTGCAGGCAGAAGCAGCCACGCTGCAGGCAGAAGCAGCCACGCTGCAGGCAGAAGCAGCCGCGCTGCAGGTGGAAGCAGTCGCGCTGCAGGCAGAAGCAGCCGCGCTGCAGGCGGAAGCAGTCGCGCTGCAGGTAGAAGCAGTCGCACTGCAAGCAGAAGCAGTCGCACTGCAAGCAGAAGCAGCCGCGCTGCAGGCGGAAGTAGCCGCACTGTAGGTAGAAGCAGTCGCGCTGCAGGCGGAAGCAGCCGCGCTGCAGGTAGAAGCAGCCGCGCCCCATCGCGATGCTGTCCACCGCATAACCGTGCGATCCGCGCCGCGTGCATCGGCGACAGCGCACGCCCTGGCGATGCGTGCACTGGGTGCGTCGCGAGACCCGCCCCTCCAACCGGATGGCATGGTTGGCGCAGGGCACGTGGGCGGGAGTTTTGATAGATGTTTGCAAACAAGGTGGGCCGCTCATCATCTGCGGCCCACCTTGCTTTTCCCCCTTGGAGCCTTGGTGTCTTGGTGGTAAATCGGCCTCCCTCCCTACCGCGCGGGCAGGCGCACGCTGGGGCCAGCGCCGGGCGCGTGGGCCAGGATGAGCGTGGTGCGCCCCGCCGCGAAGCGGTCGAGCGCCTCGCGCACGCTGCGGTCGGTCACGGGGTCGAGGTTGGCGGTGGCCTCGTCGAGGATGAGCATGGGCGCGTCGCGCAGCATGGCGCGGGCCAGGGCCAGCCGCTGGCGCTCGCCGCCGCTCAGCTGGGTGCCATCCTCGCCCACCGGCGTATCGAGGCCCTTGGGCAGCCGCGCCAGCAGTTCGCCGAGCTGGGCCTGCTGGCACACCGCCAGCAGCTGCTCGTCGCTGGCATCGGCGCGGGCCAGCAGCAGGTTGTCGCGGATGGTCGAGTTGAACAGGTGGGTCTGCTGGGCCACCACGCTGAACAGGCCGCGCGCCTGCTCGGGGTCAAGCTCGCGCAGCTCTCGCCCGCCGATGCGGATGCTACCCTCGCGGTACTCCCAGAAGCGCAGCAGCAGGCTGGCCAGCGTGCTCTTGCCCGCCCCGCTGGCCCCGGCCACCGTCAGCCGCCCGCCCTGGGGCACCGCGAAGCTCAGGCCATCCAGCGCGTAGGGCTGGCCCTCGGCGTAGCGGAAGCGCAGGCCGCGCACCTCCAGATCGTAGCGCTGCGGCGCGGGGGCTGGCTGGCTGGGCGCGGCCACCTCGGGCGGCGCGTCGATCAGCTCGAACAGGCGGCTGGCGGCGGCGTGGCTGCTCTCCATGTGCTGCACCGCCAGCGCCAGCGGCTGCACCGCCTCGAAGCTGGCGATGGCCGTGAGCGGCAGCAGCGCCAGAAACTCCCCGGCAAGCTGGCCGCCGCTCACCAGCGGGATGGCCATGCCCAGGATGGTGACGCTGGCCATGCCGGTGAGCAGCGCGCCCAGCGCCAGCCCCAGCCCGCGCACCAGCGCCATGCGCTCCTGCGCCCGCGCCAGCCGCTGGCCCAGCTCGGCCACCCGGCGCTGGTGCTCGCCCGACCGCCCGAAGGCCAGCAGGTCGGCGTCGCCGCGCACCCCATCCGCCAGGGCGCGGCTGAGCGCGGTGCGCAGCGCCACCGCCTCGCCCGCCGGGTACCTGCTGAGCCAGCGGGTGGCCAGCGGCAGCGCCACGCCGGTGAGCAGCAGGAAGGCCAGCAGCGCCAGCCCTAGCCCCGCCGAGAAGCTGCCCACGATGGCGCAGGCCACCGCCACCACCAGCGCCGAGGCCACCGGCGGCACCACCACGCGCACATAGAAATCCTGCAGGCTCTCCACATCGGCCCCGATGCGGGCGAACAGGTCGCCGCTGTGGTAGCCCATCAGCCGCGCCGGGGCCAGCGGCTCGATGGCGGTGTAGAACCAGGTGCGCAGCCGCGCCAGGATGCGGAACGTGACCGCGTGGGTGGCGTAGCGCTCGGCGTAGCGCAGCCCGGCCCGCAGCAGCGCGAACAGCCGCACATAGGTGGGCACCAGCCCCAGGTCGGCGATGGATGTGACCAGCGCGGCCTTGGAGATTAGGTAGGCCGACATGGCCATGAGGCCCACGCTCACGCCCACCGTAGCGAAGTTCAGCAGCACGGCCAGGGCGATCAGCCAGCGGAAGGGCCAGACCAGCCGCAGCAGTCGGGAGATCACGCGCATAGGTTTTGCTCCTCGTAGCGGGCCACCAGCTCGCGGTAGGCTGGGCTTTGCTCCAGCAGCTGGGCGTGGGTTCCGCTCGCGGCCACCCTGCCCCGCTCCAGCAGCACGATCTGGTCGGCGCTGTAGGCCATGCGCAGCCGGTGAGCGATCAGCAGCACGGTGCGGCCTTGGGCGTAGTCCGCCAGCGCGCGCTGGATGGCCGCCTCGCTCTCGTCATCCAGGTGCGACGTGGCCTCATCCAGCACCAGCAGCGGCGCATCCATCAGGAGGGCGCGGGCCAGGGCCACGCGCTGCTGCTGGCCGCCGCTTAGGCGCGCGCCATCCTCGCCCAGTGGCGTGTCGTAGCCCTGCGGCAGCGCCGCGATGAAGCGGTGCGCGTCGGCCACTTGGGCGGCGGCCACCACCTCATCCATGGTCGCGGCGGGCCGCCCCAGGCGGATGTTCTCCAGCACTGTGCCGCTGAACAGGTGCGGGCGCTGCGGCACGTAGGCGATGCAGCCGCGCCACGCCGCCGTGTCAAACTGGTCGATTGGCACGCCGTCGGCCAAAATCTGGCCCGCGTCGGGCTGGGCGAAGCGCAGCAGCAGGCTGGCCAGCGTGCTCTTGCCCGCGCCGCTGGAGCCGACCACGGCCGTGACCTTGCCGCTGGGCACGTCGAGCGTGCAGCCGTCCAGCGCGGGCTGGCTGCCCGCGCGGTAGGCCAGCCGCACCCCCGCGAAGCGCAGCGCGGGCGGCCCCTGCGGCGGGTTTTGGCCGCTGGCGGGCGCGGCGGGCTTTGGCTCGGCCAGGATGCCCGCGATGCGCCGCGCCGCCTCGGCCCCCGCCGTGCCAGCGTGGTACTTGAGCGAGAGCTGGCGCAGCGGCAGGAAGAACTCGGGCGTGATCAGCAGCACCGCCAGGGCCTGCTGGAACGGCACCATGCCCTCCAGCAGCCGCCAGCTCACCTCCAGCGCCACCAGCGCGGTGGCCGCCGTCGCGCCCCACTCCAGCACCAGCGAGGTCTGGAAGGCGGTGCGCAGCACATCCATGGTGGTGCTGCCGTAGCGCTCGCCGATGGCCGCGATGTTGGCGGCCTGCTCGCGGCTGCGCCCGAACAGCTTCAGCGTGGTCAGGCCGCGCAGCATGTCTAGGAAGTACGAGGCCATCCAGCGCATCTCCTCGAAGCGCCGCTCGGTCAGGTCGCGAGTCTTCAGCCCGATCAGGGCCAGCAGCAGCACTAGGATAGGCCCTGCGAACAGCATCACCGCCGAGGTGAGCGGGTCGACCCACAGCACCAGGGCCAGCACCAGCAGCGGCACTACGGCGGCCAGCTGGCGGGCGGGTAGGAACTGGCTCACGTACTCGTCCAGCGCCTCGATGTGCTCGGATGCGGCCTGCACCAGCGCGCCGCCCGGCTGCGCGGCGGTGTAGCGCGGCCCCAGCGCCAGCAGGTGGGCCACCAGCCGCGTGCGCACGGCCCGCTTCAGGTGGCTGGCGGCGCGCTGGGCCAGCCACTCGGCCAGCCACACCAGCGCGGCGCGCACGGCCACCAGCGCGGCGGCCCCGCCCAGCGCGGGCGCGGCCCAGGCCAGGTCGCGCCCGCGCTGCATGAACACGCCGTCGATGGCGTAGGCCAGCAGCAGCAGCTGGGCGCATGTGCACATCGCCGCCGCCACCTGCAGCGCCACGGCGGCCATGCCCAGCGCGCGTGCCGCGGGCGACTGGCCCAGGATCTGTCTCTCGGGGGATCTGCTCATAGTGGTGTGGGGGTCGCCGCGAATGGGCGGTGTTTCCTGCAATTAGGTGCGGTTGGCTTTTTTAAATAAGAAATGGGGCGAACTGGAAGGATCGTGCTTTTTGTACAAAAATACGCGCTATCGACTATAGAGGTGGCTGAAGATCATAGGGCGTGGAGCCTCGGCAAGTGTTATTTTTATGGGCAGGCATCTGAATGCTGAAAACAAGCCCTGCGCCCATGTCGCATGCAAAGCCTGATGGCTGCTCCACCCCACCGCCTGGCCCATGCGGCGAAGGTGCTACTCGCGCAAACTGGCCATATGCACGAACACCAGCCGCTAGGGAACGGCACGGGAATGCTCAACATTGGAGGTTCGAAGGGGGCATTGCCCCCTCGCGGGGTCGCTAGGGGCAGGCCCCTAGCCGCCGCCCGCGTAGGGCATCCACCCACCATAAAAGAGGAACCGTCACCATTGATGTAATCATCAGGTCATCCCGACCGGGCAACGCTGCAAGCATTGCCTACGGTCGGGATGACCCAAACCGACGCGGAACTACCCTCAAAAGTGACACCATGTGAGGGCTGCCACGCCACCCCTGGCCCTATGTGTCGCACATTGCAAGGCGGCGGCTAGTAGCTGTTGCTGCCGATCTTCACCTTTCCCCGGAAGATATAGTAGACCCCAGCGGTGTACAGCAGCACAAAGGGCAGGCCGATGGCCGTGATGATTAGCATCACCGTCAGCGTGTTGGGCTGCGAGGCCGCGTTGAACACCGTGAGCGTGTGGGCCGGGTCAATGGTCGAGATCAGCAGGTTGGGGTACAGCCCCACGCCCACCGAGGCCAGCAGCAGACCGATCACCGCGCTGGACGCCACGAACGCGCCGAGATCCGCGCCCTTGCGCAGCAGCCACCACGAGAGCGCCATCGAGCCGAGCGCCAGCGCGGGGAACACCACCGGCCAGATCTCGGCCAGGTAGCGCTCCGTCACCGACTCGTGGAAGGCCACGGCGGCGATTACCGACAGCGTGTTCAGCACCACGAAGGCGATCATCAGCTTGGGGGTGAGCTTGCGGATTCGCTCCTGGAGCGCGCCCTCGGTCTTCAGGTTCAGGTAGAGCGCGCCGTGCATGGCCATCATCACGATGGTGGTCAGGCCGATCAGCACCGCGAAGGGCGTGAGCAGCTGGAACAGGTTGGCGCGGATGATGCCCTCGCCATCCACCGGCACGCCGCTGATGATGTTGCCGAAGGCCACGCCCAGCAGCAGCGCCAGCGCCAGCGACGACGTGAAGAAGGTGGCATCCCAGAACGAGCGCCAGCCCTTGCCCTTCTCCTTGCTGCGGAAGTCGATCGCCACTGTGCGCAGGATCAGGAACAGCAGCACCAGCATCATGGCGGTGTAGAAGCCCGAGAACAGCGTAGCGTAGACGTGCGGGAAGGCTGCGAACAGCACGCCGCCACCCACCACCAGCCAGACCTCGTTGCCATCCCACACCGGTCCGATGCTGTTCAGCAGGATGCGCCGATCCTCATCGGTCTTGGCCACAAAGAGGTGCAGGATGCCCACGCCGAGGTCGAACCCATCGAGGATGAGGTACCCGGCGATGATCACCACAAATAGCACAAACCAGATCGTGTTAAGCATCCTGCCCCCCTAGCTCCGATCGCGCCTTGCGACCGAAGATCTCGCGGAATGTGTCCGGCAGCGAGTTCACCGCCACGTTCGCGTCGAGCGGGTCGGGGCCGTGCTGGATCTTGTTGTTGAGCAGGTAGATGAACAGGAACAGCAGGATGATGTAGAGGATGATGAAGATCGCCAGCGAGAAGATCAGGTCGGCTGGGGTCAGCCCAGGCGAGACCGCATCTTGGGTGCGCAGCAGGCCGGTGACGATCCACGGCTGTCGCCCGATCTCGGCGGTCCACCACCCGGCGGCGGTGGCGACCTCGGCCACGAAGATGCTGGAGACGAACAGCCAGAGCGCCCAGCGCATCTTGGCGATCTTCTCCTTATTGAAGTACATGTAGAGGCCCAAGATGCCCAGCCCAACGAACGCGCCGCCCATCAGGATCATCATGTGGTACGACTGGAAGGTCAGGTTGACCGGCGGGCGCTGGTCGGCGGGGATGTCGTTCAGGCCCGTCACCACGCCGTTCACGTCGTAGGTGGCCAGCAGGCTCAGCAGGCAGGGTACGGCGATGCCGTGGGTCTGCTGGTTAGCCTCATCCACCCAGCCCACAATGTGCATCGGCGCGCACGACTGGGTCTCCCACACGCCCTCCATGGCGGCCAGCTTGGCGGGCTGGTAGCGCGTCACCACCTCGGCGCTCTGCGAGCCGAGCAGCACCAGCTGCAGCACGGTGAACACCGCGAAGTAGGGCAGCACCACGCGGAAGTTCTCGCGCGCTAGCTCGACGTGGCGGTTGTGCAGCAGGTACCAGGCGCTCACGCTCAGCATGAACGCCGCGCCCACCATCCACGCCCCCACGCAGATATGGCCGATGCGCACCAGGAAGGAGGGCGTGAATACCACCTGGCTGAAGCTGGTCATCACCGCCTCCATGCCGCGCGTGCCCTGGATGATCTCGTAGCCGCTGGGGGTCTGCATCCACGAGTTGGCCATCACGATCCACAGCGCGCTGAAGTGCGCGCCCAGCGCCACCAAGAAGATCGAGGTGAGCCACATGCGCGGCCCCAGGCGCTCGCCGCCGAACAGCATGAGGCCCAGGAAGCCGCCCTCAAGGAAGAAGGCGAAGATGCCCTCGGCGGCCAGCAGGCTGCCGAAGATATTGCCGACAAAGCGCGAGTAGTTGGCCCAGTTCATGCCGAACTCGAACTCTTGGACCACGCCGGTGGCGATGCCAAGCGCGAACACCAGGCCGTAGATCTTGACCCAGAAAAACGATAGCTCGCGCCAGAGCGGGTTTTTGGTGCGCACGTAGAGCAGCCCCAGCACCACCATCATGAACCCGAGGCCGATCGAGATGGGCGGGTAGATGTAGTGGAAGGTTGCCGTCAGCGCAAATTGCACCTGGGAGAGAAACACTGTGTCCATGGGCATACCTTGAATGTGCAAAGTTTCACAAACACTATTATACACACCATGGTCAAGCGTTTTGCGGCTTGTAGCATCGAGCTAGGCTCGCCAGAAGCCCTCGTGCGGTAGCCGCGCCTCGTCTTCCAGCAGCGGCCCCACCACCTCCACCGGGCGCTGGCTGCGGGCAAAGACCTCGCGGCAGGGCAGGTAGAGGTGCTCGGGCGAGGGGCCGACGATCTCGTAGAGCGTGGTCTCGGCCAGGGCGTACACCACCCGCCCGATGTTGCCCCAGTGCATGGCGGCGGCGCACATGGCGCACGGCTCGGTGCTGGTGTAGAGCGTGCAGGCCGCAAGCTGCTCGGCGGAGAACTGGGCCGAGGCCAAACGCATCAGGTTGGCCTCGGCGTGGCCGGTGCAGTCGCGCCCCGTCACCACGCTGTTCTCGGCGGTCAGCAGCACGTGGCCCTCGGCGTCGGCCAGCAGCGCGCCGAAGGGGTGGTTGCCATGCTCGCGGGCCTGCTGGGCGATGCGGATGGCGTGCCGGAGGTGTAGAAGGTCGCGGTCGGTCATTGTGGTGCTCCTTAATGTTGGCAGGAAGCTGGTTGCGCGATGACAACCATAGTTGTGGGATGACAACCATAGAAATTGCGCTAGGGCAATTCAAGCCTCATGACACCATACTATACATGGTTTCAATATCTGGCTAAGGTGGTTTGGCGCGTCGACAATGAAAAGATACGTGTATAGTAGCTTTTTTAACAACAGATTGGCCGAAAAATATGCTTTACACATCAGTTTAATAGCTTTATAATCGCAAGCGTACGTGCTCGGATGCCTCTTCCTACATAGTTCCTACCCTGGTATATTTTAAAAAAGCCGCACTTGGTATCTGGCTTTTCTTTTGAAGGACAGGTTGCGCGATGCCTCGACGAAATCGGAATGATGATGCCCTCGTGACCGCCGCCGAGCCGGTGCGCGTCGAGGCCAGCCCGTTCGCCGAGGCGCCCACCCTGGCCGACCGCCCGTTCGCCCCGCCCGCGCAGGAGAGCGCGCAGCCGCAGCAGGCGGTGCCGGAGGCGTTCTCGTTTGGCGAGATCGCGCTGACCGCTGAGGCCGCCGCCGCGCGCGGCAGCCGCCCGCCCAGCGTGCGCGCAGGCACCCGCAGCGCGCCCAACGCCACGCCGACCGCGCCCGACGCCCCGATGGGCGGTGGCCCCCGCAGCTTCTCGTTTGGCAGCCTGCCGCTCAGCGCCCCCGGCAGCGCGCCGATCGTGCAGCCCTCGCTGCGGATCAACGCGCCGGGCGACCGCTACGAGCAGGAGGCCGACGCCGTGGCGGCGCAGGTGATGCGCGCGCCCGCCGCAGGCGCGCCCGCCGCGCCTGCCCCCACCGCCGTGGACAGCGGCGGCGCGGGCATCGCCACCACCCCCGAGGTCGAGCAGCAGATCGGCCAGCTGCGCGGCGGCGGTAGCCCGCTGCCCACCGGTGACCGCGCCTTCTTCGAGGAGCGCATGGGCGCGGACTTCAGCCAGGTGCGCATCCACACCGGCGACCAGGCCGCCAGCACGGCGCGGCAGATCAACGCCCGCGCGTTCACGGTCGGGGCCGACATCGCCTTCGACCACGGCGAGTACACGCCCGGCACCAGCGCGGGCCGCGAGCTGCTGGCCCACGAGCTGACCCACGTCACCCAGCAGCTGGGCGGCGCGGTCGCCCGCAAAGTGCAGCGCGCTCCGAGCAAGGATGACGAGACTGAGACCGTGCCCAGCACGCCCGAGAGCAAGGAGCCCGCCGCGCCCTCCATCGAGGAGGCGGTGGCCACCGCGGTGGCCACCGTGACGCCCGATGAGGTGGCCGCCGCGCCGATCGAGGGTGTGGCCGTGCAGCCGGTGGCGCTGGCCGAGGCCCAGATCGCCGACAAGGGCGGCGCGGGCGGCGGCGCAGGCGGCGGCGGTGGGGCCGCCGAGACTGCAGGCGGCGAGCAACAGGACGCGAAGAAAGATGCCACCGCTGACGCATCTGCGCCCGCCGCCAAGGACGTGCGCGCCGCACCGGGCGACGCCGCGCCGACCGAGGGGGCTGGTGGGGCCGCAGGTGCGCCCGCCGGGGCCGCGACCGGCACCGCCACCGCCCCCGCAGGCGCGGACGCCAAGGCCGCTGACCCTAACGCCAAGGTCGCCGACCCCAATGCCACGGCGGCTACCGATCCCAACGCCAAAGCGGCCGACCCCACGGCCGAGGCTGCTGCCAAGGAGGCCGAGGCCAAGGCCGCCGCGCAGGACGCCGAGGCCACGGCTGCCGATCCTACCACCAAGAATGCCGAGGTCAGGGCTGCCGATCCTGCCGCGAAGGATGCCGAGGCGAAAACGGCTGATCCCGCCGCCACCCCGCACGCGGCGGCGGAGGCCGCCGGAGCCGCGACCGAGGATGATGAGGATGCCAAACGGCGGCAGGCCCAGCCGGGCGCGGGGCCGCGCATCCAGCGCGCGCTGGCCCGCCCGCGCACCGCCAGCGAGGACCCGGCCTTCCAGGCCGTGGCCACCGGCGTGAAGGCCAC
>WBOU01000028.1 GCA_009268125.1 Chloroflexia bacterium SDU3-3
GCATGTCGGCTTCAACATGAAGCATGTCGGCTTCAACATGAAGCATGTCGGCTTCAACATGAAGCATGTCGGCTTCAACATGAAGCATGTCGGCTTCAACATGAAGCATGTCGGCTTCAACATGAAGTATGTCAGCTCTGACATGAAGCATGCCAATCGATACTATGGTGAGAGAGATGACAGCAGCCATCTTGTCTTTTCAAGATGGCTGCTGCTGTGAGCTAGGTTTGAGCTTGTGCGGCAGCTAGGTGAGGTGGGCTAGCTCCTCGCAGGTGCCCGCGAGCTGGGCCAAGGTGCCGACGGCTGCCACGCGGCCATCGCGCAGCACCACCACCTGATCGGCGCGGGCCAGCGCGGCGCGGCGGTGCGATACCGCCAGGATGCTGCGGCCCGCCTCTGCCATCAGGCGCTCCCACAGCGCCTGCTCGGTGGGGCCATCCAGCGCGCTGGAGAGATCGTCGAATACCAGCAGCTCGGGGCGGCGGATGAGCATGCGGGCGGCGGCCACGCGCTGCACCTGCCCACCCGAGAGGCGCACGCCTCTCGGGCCGAGCTGAGTCTCCAGCCCCTGGGCGAAACCCGCCACATCGGCATCCACCGCCGCCTGCCAGAGCGCCCGCTCTAGCGCATCCTCGCCCTGCTCAAGGCCCAGCAGCACGTTCTCGCGCAGCGTGGTGGAGAGCAGGCGCGGCACCTGGGGCGTGTAGGCGGCCTGCGGCGGTACCAGCCGCTCCGCTGGAGCGCCGCGCCAGAGCACTTGGCCGCTGTCGTGGGGCAGCAGGCCCAGCGCCGCGCGCAGCAGGGTGCTTTTGCCGCTGCCCACCCTGCCGGTGATGATGGTGACGCTGCCCGCCGCGAGGCTCAGGCTGACATCCCGCACGCCACGGCCGGATGAGGGGTGGATGTAGGTGAGGCCGCGCAGCTCCAGCAGGGGCTGGCCCTGGCGCAGCGGCCCGATGGCGGGCGGCTCGGGCGCGGCGGGCGGGGCCAGCAGGGCCTGGGCTGGCTCGGGCCGCACCAGCTCGGCCAGACGGCGGATGGCCACCGCCTGCTGCTGGTAGTCGCCCAGGAAGGTGCCCAGCGTCAGCGGGAAGTTGGCCACCGCGCCCAGATATGAGACGAAGAGCGCGAAGTCGCCCACGCTGAAGCTGCCCGCCGCCATGCGCTGCCCAGCCAGCAGCAGGAACAGGCCGGTGCCCAGCGTCACGGTCTGGCTATTTACGCCGTCGATCAGGGCCTGGGCCACGCGCTCGCGCACGGCGGCGCTGCGGCGGGCGTCGGCCAGGGCGCTGAAGCGGGCGGCCACCTGGGGGGCGGCGTCGGCCAGCTGGATGGCCTGGATGCCGCCCAGCGCCTCGCCTAGGAAGGCGGCGGCGGCCCCGCTGGTGCTGCGGCTGGCCTCGCGGTAGCGCAGCATCCGCCCCCAGGCCACACGGTACAGCCCCACCACCGCCAGCATGGGTAAAAAGGCGCACAGTGTGATCTTCCAGTCGATACTGAGCATGATGCCCAGCGCCACCAGGGTGGTCAGCGCCTCGCCGCCGATCTCGGGCAGCCAGGTGGGGAAGTCCGTCACCTCGCCCACATCGCTGTCGAAGCGGTCCACGGCGTCGCCGGGGGCCACGGGCTGCTCCTGCGCGCCGGGGCGGCGCAGGATGGCGGCCAGGATGCTGCCGCGCAGCCGCGCGCCAGTGGTGTAGCGGAAGGTGTTGCCCACCCAGGTCTCGGCCAGCAGCGCGCCCAGGCGGGCGGCCTCGGCGGCTAGGTAGAGCGAGATCAGCCCCCACACGCCCAGCGCAGCCGGGGCCTCGCCGCTGAGCGTGTCGAACACGGCCTGCGCGATCAGGCCGGGGATGATCGGCCCCAGCAGGAAGATCAGGCGGGTGATGACCTGGAGCGCGTAGGTGCCAGGCATCGTGGCGATCAGCCGCCGGTTGAAGCTGATCGTATCGATGGTCTCGGTCGTATCCACGGTTGTCCTCTCGCTCATACTAGCTCCTCGGCCATGCCCAGGCGCAGCAATGCCGCAAAGCGGGATGCGGGGTCGGCGGCCAGCGCGGCGCGGCGGCCAAGCTCGGCCACGCGCCCGTTTTCCAGCAGCAGGATGTGGTCGGCGCGGCGCAGCGTCTCCAGCCGGTGGGCGATGATAACGCCCGCTCGGCCATCCAGCAGCCGCGCGAAGGCGCGGTCGAGCAGCGCCTCGGTGGCCGGATCGAGCCGCGAGGATGCCTCATCGAGGATGACCAGGCTGGGCTGGCGCAGCAGCAGGCGGGCGCACGCCACCAGCTGGGCCTGCCCAGCCGAGAGGCCCACGCCGCCCGGGCCGAGCTGGGTCTCCAGCCCTTGGGGCAGCGCTGCGAAGAGCTCGCGCAGGCCCAGGGCATCTAGGGCCTCCCAGATCGCCGCGTCGGGGGTGGATGGGTCGAACATGGCGATGTTCTCACGCACGCTGGCGGCGAAGATCTGCACATCCTGCGTGACCATGCCCACGTGGCGGCGTAGGCTGGCCGCATCCAGCTCGCGCAGGTCGTGCCCGCCCAGCGAAATATGGCCCGCGCCGGGGTCGTAGAGGCGGCAGAGCAGGCGGGCCAGGGTGGTCTTGCCGCTGCCGGTGCGCCCGATCACGCCCAGCAGCTCGCCCGCGCCCAGGCGGAAGCTCACATCCCACAGCGCCGGGTCGCCATCGTCGTCGTAGCGGAAGCCCACGGCATCGCAGGCCAGCGCGGCGGGGCCAGGGGGCAGCGTGGCGCTGCCGGGCGGCGTGGCGGGCCGCAGGGCCAGCAGCTCGCCCACGCGGGCCAGGGCGGCCTGGGCTTGCTGGAAATCCTCGGCCTGGCCACGGATGTTCTCCAGCGGCCCGGCCAGCATGCCCACGTAGGATGTGATCAGGAAGGCCGCGCCGATGCTGACCGCGCCCTGGGCGTAGAGCCAGGCCGCCAGGGCCAGGCCCACGGCGTAGCCCAGCGCGAACATACCGTGGCTGCCGACGTAGATCAGCGTGCGGGCGATGAAGGCGCGCAGCAGCACGGCCAGCTGGCTGCGCAGCAGCGCGTCGAGCTGGAGCAGGATGTGGCGCTCGGCCCCGCTGGCGCGGATGTCCTCGGTGGCGCGCAGCCGCTCCTCAAGGAAGGCGGCCAGATCGGCCTCGGACTGCAGCGCGGCCTGCCAGCGGCCCGCGCCGAAGCGCTGGATGTGGCGCAGGGTGGCCAGCGCCAGCAGGGCGTAGAGGCTGACCGCCGCGCCCGCGCGCCAGTCCTCGCGCCAGAGCATGGCCAGCGTGCCCAGCAGCAGCAGGCCGTTGCCCAGCAGCGCCACCACGAACTCGGAGAAGAAGTTGGCCAGCGCGGTGGGGTCGCCGTCGACCCGCTCCATCAGCGCGCCGGGCGGGTTGTGGCGGTGGAAGCGCGGGTCGAGCGCGGCCACATGGCGCAGCAGGTCGGCGCGCAGGCGGTTGGTGGAGGCCCAGCCCACGTGCTCGCTGAGCGCGGTCGCGCCCACGCGCACGGCCTGGCCCAGCAGCCCCGCGCCCACGAATAGCAGCGCGGCCCAGGTCAGCGCCTCAGGCGGCCCGCCGCGCTCGGCGGTGTCGATAAAGGCCCGCATGATCTGCGGCCCCGCGAGGCTGATGCCGATGCCGCTCAGCAGCAGCGCGGCCATCAGGGCGGCGGGCCGCCACAGCGGGCGGATGTAGGTCGCCAGCATATGGCGATGGGTGTGCAGCATATAGCTCTTTCTCTCAGGTGTGCGGCTTTTCATAACGAAATGCGGCCATGGGCGCACTGGTGCCCATGGCCGCAAAAAAGACCATGGGGCGAGTACGCCCTATGGCCGCATCAGAAAATGGTCGCCGCCAGCCGCACGCGCCGCAGCCCGCGCCAAATAGCCCATTTTAGTGGGCCTTCAGCGCATTGGGAAGGGCAGCAGATGCCGCAGGGTCAGCGCACCTATTGTGCTGTGTGCTTAACGCTCAGGCGCACTCCAACCAGTGCAAGAAGACATGATCTCGATTGTACGAGCTGTTGCTGACATGGCTGGTGTTACTCCTTGATTAGAGAAAGTGGGGGCAGCATAGCATAGCCTTGTGTGGCGGGCAAGCGACTTTTGGCCGATGCGCTCTCGATACCCAGAAGATCTTCAAGGCACCAAGACATTAAGGGGACAATCTCCACCGAAGGCTTCAACGGGTAGGATCTGTGTCTCTTTTCCCCCTTCGAGCCTTCGTGTCTTCGTGGTAAAACGGTTCTCTTGCTGCCCAGGCAGCTAGGCGCTGGCCTGCGCGGCCAGAATGGCGTCGAGCAGGCCGGGGAAGCGCGCGTCTAGATCCTCGCGGCGCAGCGAGACAAAGCGCTGGGTGCCATCCACCCGCGAGCGGATCACGCCCGCCTCGCGCAGCACCCTCAGGTGGTGCGACAGCGTCGAGCGCACGATACCCATCTCGAAGGTGCCGCACATCTGCTCGTGTGTGCTGGCCAGGATCCGCACGATCTCGATGCGGTGGGGGTCGCTGAGCGCGGCGAATATTTCGGTCAGCTGGATGGCGTCGCGGTCGGGGTGGTAGATCTCGGGCACGGCTTCTTCCTTATCCACAAGCGATCTTGCCTATTATAGCCCAGAACTGAGGCTTTATTCATATTTCGATATACATCGAAATAATGATATCACATAGGTCTTTTGGCCGAGTGTGGAAGCGCGGCATGCTCCTATACTGCCGTTATTCGAAATCTGTCGAAATAGTGAAGAGGATGGCATGAACCCGCGCATTCTGCTGCTGACGCTTGGGACATTCGCTATCGGGACCGAGGGCTATGTGATCGCGGGCGTGCTGCCGACCATCACGGGCGACCTAGGGGTGTCGATCGCCGCTGGCGGTATGCTGGTGACGGTGTTCGCGCTGGTGTACGCGCTCGGCTCGCCGGTGCTGGCAGCGCTGCTGGGCCACTGGCCGCACCGCCAGGTGCTGCTGGGCGGGCTGGCGGTGTTCACGCTGGGCAACCTGCTGGCGGCGCTCGCCCCGTCGTTTGGCATGCTGGTGTTCGCACGGCTTATCGCGGCGCTCGGCGCGGCGCTGTATACGCCCACTGCCTCGGCGGCGGCGGTGGCGCTGGCCCGCCCCGAGCGGCGTGGCCAGGCGCTCTCGCTGGTGAGCGGCGGCCTGACGGTGGCCATCGTGCTGGGGGTGCCGCTGGGCACCTGGGTGGGCCACGCCTTCGGCTGGCGCATGACCTTTGTGATGGTGGCGGTGATGAGCGGGCTGGCCCTGCTGGGCGCGGCGCTGCTGCTGCCCAGCTTCGCGGCCAGCGCGGCGCTGGGGCTGCGCCAGCGCATGGCACCGCTGGCCCGCCCGCCGTTCCTAGCCGCGCTCAGCCTCTCGGTGATCTGGATCACGGGCGCGTTCACGGTCTACCCCTACCTCTCGCCGCTGCTGGGCCAGATCACGCACATGGACTACGCGGGCGTGAGCTTGATGCTGCTGATCTTCGGTGTGGCCAGCATGCTGGGCATCTTCTTGGGCGGCTACATAGCCGATCGCTGGGGTAGCGGGCTATCGATCCCGATCAGTCTGGGCGTGCTGATCCTGACCATGGCGCTGCTGCCGCTGGCAGCGGCCACGGGCGCGGGTGCGGCGCTGGCCATAGCGGTGTGGGGCGTCAGCGGCTGGTCGGTCTCGGTGCCGCAGCAGCACCGCCTGATCGCGCTCGCGCCGAGTGATGCGGCGGTGGCGCTGGCGCTGAACAGCTCGGCCATGTACCTGGGGCAGGCCCTGGGCGCAGTGGTGGGTGGCGCGCTGGTGGATGCGTCGCAGGTGTGGCTGCTCGGCCCGGCGGGCGCGGCTATCGAGGTGGCGGCGCTGGCCGCGGTGCTTCTGGCCATGCGGCGGCCTTATTCACAGGCAGGTTCAGCCGCCGAGCAGACGGCGTAGGCCGCGCTGCGCTATACTGATAGTGCCTTGCCCAAAGGCCCTGCGCTGTCGCCTGTTGCGCGGCGGCGCAGGGCCTAGCGCATGTTGGCTGTCGATAGGCAGGTGGGCCTTGACCGCTTTATCGGACCTCCTCGTAGAGTTGTTGTTGCCTGGAGGGATTTGGGCACCGGACATCGTTGGTAGTCTTTGAATTGGGCATTATTTGGCTAACAATAAGGGCCAATACAATTGATAGCCGAAGCGAACACAAGTATGATACCTGCGAACATGCCAAAAAACGCAAGGCTTACACCCATTGGTGCCCACACAAACGAATAGCGTAGGTACCTACGTAGTTGCCAGATTTGCAAACTGCTTGCTATTGCCACTGCGAATAACCATCTCGGGGTAGTAGGAAATGGTTGCAGGAACAATATTCCAAGGGCAAAAGTTATTATATGGATTGGCCAGAGCCATTGCTTTAGTGGAACGAATCGATAGAGGACTATTGATTGCATACCGATCACAATTACTGCAGTAAATGTGGTGAAGGCAATCATACCTACATCTGGCACAGTAGACCATAGATCTATCCTGCTGTATATCTGGAGCCATGTAGGGATTGCGGTATTTACCAGCCCACTAAAGAAGCTAATGATAACCCACTGTAGCCAATCGCTTTGGTTTGGTGTGGTAATGGTTGCTCTATCAGATTGATGATTGCGCATTACATGCAAGCCCTGTAGATGTTATTCCTGAGCAGCAGTATCGCTCGTTGGTTTTCATTAATCAATCACTCAAGTGCATAGTAAAGTCATCTGAGATATCCTGATCCGTAGATGGACATTCTATCTGCTGCAGAAGGTATGAGCGAGCGGGTGAACGCCCAGGTTGCGCTGCTGGGAGCGCCTATCGTCGGCAAGACAACGCTGCTTTCGCCTGCTCCGGTGTGCGGATATGGTTATCTATGGGTACTCGGCGGCGCTGGGCGGTGAGGCCATCCAGTCGGCGGCGCTGCGGCGCATCGTGCTGCTCGCGTCGGCGCTGCACAAGACGTGGGATTCTATCCCGTGGCTGCTGGTGCTGAACAAGAGCGATCTGGCGGATGTGCCGCCGCTCTCCCCCGATCTGCCGCCCATCCAGGGCAGGCCCGCCCTGCCCGCCGTGGTCCCGCGCGACCTCATCCCCCCGCATGTGCCTGCGGTTGCCTGCGTCGCCACCGAGGGCGTGGGCGTGGCCGATGTGTGCGCGCTGTTGCCGCGCTGAGCCACAGCGGGGAGCGCGGGGTGAATATCCCCGCGCTCCCCGCGCCCCTAGCGCGCCGCCAGCCGCCCGCGCCAGAACTCCAGCACGTCGCGCACGATCTCGGTCATGCCGATTGTCGGCTCCCAGCCGGTGGCCGCGCGCAGCTTGCTGTTGTCGCCCTTCAGGATCGGCTCATCCGATGGCCGCATGCGCGCCGGGTCGGCCTTCACGCTGGCGGGCACGCGCCCGTACTCCAGCACCATGTCCACAATATCGCCGATGCGCGTGGCCTCACCCGAGCACAGGTTGTAGACCTCGCCGGGTGCGCCGCGCTCTAGCAGCAGCCACAGCGCCCGCGCCACATCGGCGGTGTGGGTGAAGTCGCGGCGCGGCTCTAGGTTGCCCACGTGGATGAACGGCTCCTGCATGCCCAGCTCGATCTGGGCCATCTGGCGGCAGAAGGTCTGGATGGAGCAGCGGTCGCCCTGCTGCGGCCCCACGTGGTTGAACGAGCGCGTCACAAGCACGCTCATGCCGAAGTTGTCGTGGTACTGCAGGCCGGTCATCTCGGCGGCGGCCTTGCTCACGCCATAGGGGCTGAGCGGGCGCAGCGCGTGATCCTCGCGGATGGGCACCTCGTCGGGGCGCACAATGCCGTACTCCGCGCTGGTGCCTGCGATGTGCACGCGGGCCTCGGGGCGGTGGCGGCGCACCGCCTCCAGCACGTTGATCGTGCCCTCCACATTGGCGCGCATGGTGGCGATAGGCGCATCCCACGACTCGCTGGGGTAGCTCTGCGCCGCCAGGTGGTAGACGCGGTCGGGGGCGGCGGCGGCGATGGCGCGGTCGATCGAGAAGGCGTCCTCGATGTCGCCCTCGTGGAAGGTGACGTGGCCGTACAGCTTCTCGATCGGGCGGGGGTCGCTGCGCCAGCGCTTGAAGGCGTGTATCTCAAGGTCGGGCAGGGTCAGCAGGTAGTCGGCCAGGGCGCTGCCCACTGGCCCGGTGATGCCGGTGATGAAGATCCTCACGGGTGCTCCTTTATGGCTTCGCGGCACGCGCCGCGCAGGCATGTGCGTTTGGCTGGCCATCATACCATAAGGCGCATCGTGGGCGTAGCTGCCAAAAGATTCCTCACCACCAAGACTCCACGGCACCAAGAGAGAAAATGAATGGGCGGATCACGGCGATACCAGTGAACCAACCGTGTTTGTCCCTGCGGCGCTACCGTGATGCACTGGGCGACCAGCCGCACTGCGGGCAGCTTTCTTTGTTGGGCGGGATGCTGGCCCCGCACGCGCGGCACTGGGATGCGCGGATGTTAGGCCGCGCCATCTCGGGGCTGTTTTCCTTGCTGCCTGCACTTGGCTTGCCCTCATCCTCGTAGGACCAGCCGCAGGCGGGGCAGCGGGTCTGGAAGGGCGGGATGTCGGCCCCGCACCCCAGGCACAGGGCTGGCTCGCTCAGGTCGACCACCGTCGTGCTCTGCTCGATCTCCTCATCGGTCATGGTGCGGGTCTTTCGCTGATCCTCGTAGGACCAGTCGCAGGAGGGGCAGCGGGTCTGGAAGGGCGGGATGTCGGCCCCGCACCAGATGCAGAGCGCGGCCTCGCTCAGGCCGACGGCGACAAGCTCGTGGTCGGCCTGTGGCTGGCGGGGTGGCGCGGCTGGCGCGGCTGGCAGCGCGGCTTGCCTGGGCCTAGCTTGCCAGCCGCAGTGCCCGCAGGCCCTGGGGCCTGCGCTTAGGCCCGCACCGCACGCCGGGCAGAAGGTGGGGGCCGCCTGATCAAAGATCTCCTCTTTTTCCTCCGCCGAGCGCTGAAACCACTCAAGTCGCCCGCAGTTGGCGCAGGCGTAGATCAGGTCATATGTCGCAAACCACCCGGAGCGAACCGCGTCGCGGGAGAGATATTTGATAAATGTATTTCCGCTGCAGTGCGAGCAGATCAGCAGCCGATGCGCGATGCGAAAGATTTGTGGCTCAGACATATGTGTTTCCCCTCTCTATTAGAGCTGCTCCCAGAACATGTACGCAGCGAGACCGTTTTTGATTCATGGCGCTTGACAGCCATGGTAGAATAGAACATGTGTTCGGTAGTCTGGCCGCTAAAACGACACATCCCCTGGCGGCAATTCCATGTCTGGCAATCTGGGAAGAGAAAAACGAAAAAAGGAGAGGCTCATGGTCACCTACGCGACGGCGAAGCAGGCTGGCACCCCCACGTGGCTTGATCTGATGACCCCCAACATGGACGAGTCTAAGGCATTCTATCAGGCTGTGCTCGGCTGGGAGTACGACGGCGGCGAGCCGGAGTTTGGCGGCTACACCACCGCCACGGTGGCTGGTCAGCAGGCGGCGGGCCTGATGAACCTGATGCCTGCCACACCTCCGATGGCGGCGGGCTGGTACCTCTACTTCGCCACCGATGATATCGAGGCCGATGCGGCGCGGGTCGAGGAGCTGGGCGGCAAGGTGGTCTACCCGCCGATGGCGGTGGGCAGCTTCGGCTCGATGGCCACCTGTACCGACCCGACGGGCGCGACCTTCAGCCTGTGGCAGGCCAACGAGCATATTGGCACCGGGGTGGTGGGCGAGCCGGGCGCTGCGGCGTGGTACGAGCTGTACACCACCAATGCCGCGCAGGCCCGCGATTTTTACGCCGCCCTGCTCGGGGCCAGCGTCAGCCCGATGGAGGAGATGGAGTACTACGTGCTCAAGCACGGCAGCGAGGAGCTGTGCGGGATAATGCAGATCGACCCCTCGTGGGGCGATTTCCCGCAGCAGTGGGGCATCTACTTCGCTGTGCCCGACACCGATGCGGCGGTCGCCACTGCCACCGCGCACGGTGGCTCCCTGCTGGGCACGGTCGACGACTCGCCGTTTGGCAGGCTGGCCACCCTGGCCGACCCGCACGGCGCGATGTTTAAGATCGTGCAGCTTCCCGCCTAGCTTCCCGCCAACCCTCGAAACACAAAAGTGCGCCGCGTATGGTACGCGGCGCACTTGTTGCTGACCCCTGCTGCCTACCAGGCCACGGCCTCGCCCCTACCAAGGCGCTGCATCGCGTAGGCGAAGCCCGCCTGCAGGTTGGCGCAGGTGGCCATGTCGCTCAGGCTCACGCCCAGCTGCACGATCGTCTGCGCGATCTCGGGGCGGATGCCCACCAGCACCATGTCTGCGCCCAGCAGCTTCACCGCCCGCGCCGCCTGGATGAGGTGGTGCGCCACATCGGTGTCCACCACGGGCACGCCGGTGATGTCCAGCAGCACGATGCGGGCCTGCTGCTCGGTGATCTCGGTGAGCAGCGTGGCGATGATCCCCGAGGCGCGGCGATCATCCAGCGTGCCCACCAGCGGCATCACCAGCACGCCGCTGACGATCGGCACGATCGGGGCCGACAGCTCTTGGATGACCTCTTGGTGGGCGCGCTCGACGGCGCGGAAGAGCGCGAGCTTGGCGTGGTCGGCGATCGCGCACACCTGGGTGATCATCGCCTGCATGCCGCTCATGTCGCCCTGATAGTGTGGCAGCAGGTGGCGGATGACGATCTCGTTGGCGACCATGATCGAGCGCATCATCTCCTCGATGCCGTAGCCGCTGCGCACCCGCTCGGGCGCGCGCATCAGCCAGAACGAGGCGAAGTGCTCCTGCTTGCCCTCGGCGATGTCGCGGCCATACAGCGCCATTCCCCGCTCGGCGCTGGGCCGGAACTGCTCGATCTGCTGCTGCTGGTAGCCGCCGCCCGCCTGTGCGACGACGGCGATCGCCACATCCTCGACGATGGCGGAAAAGTGCTGCTGAAAAAGATCGGTGAGGGTTGGCATGGCTGGCCTTCTCTATACGATGCTGCTGTTTGTCGGCTTTTAAGCGCGCGGCGTCGGCTGTTGCTGGGATGTGCAAATGCACGTACATGAAGACTATATCATGCGACCCAAACAAACGAGCAACAAGAGAAACGTGGGGTGCGCTTGTTTTACGACCATTGCTATGGTGTCGCGATCTTGCGACACCTTGCGCTGAGCGCCCTGGTCAGCCGTTGGGGCTACAGCGCAACTGGGGCCGAGAAATTGATGATATTGCCATCGGGGTCGCGCAGCCACACCGAGCGCCGCCCCCAAGGCTGGGTCGTCGGCGGCTTGAGGATGTCGGCCCCCAGCGCGCTCAGCCGCGCGTGCTCGGCGTCGACATCCGCCACCTCGAACTCGATGGTGTAGCCGCCGCTGCCGCCGCCAAACGATAGCCCTGGCCAGATCTGGCCGATGCCATCCCTGCGGAACAGCGAGAGCGCGGTTGCGCCCAGCGGGATGCTCACGAACAGCTCGTCCGTCGGCACGTCGGTCTGGAGCACGGCGCAGTAGAAGTCGCGCAGCCTAGGCACGTTGTCGGTGATGATGCAGATTCCGCTGAAGTGGTGCATATGCCATCCTCACGGCTTTTCGTATCTGTTAAAAGGTTAGGCGCTTTTCTCGAAGAAATCCCAGCCATCCAGCGAGGGCGGCTCGATGCCCAGCCCGGTGATGATCGCCCGCACCTGGGTGCGGTGCTCGGCGGCGTGGTCGAGCGCCTGGGTGTAGAGGATGGCCTTGGGCACTTGGCGTATCTCGCCATCCCAGTCGATCGGCACGGCCTCGCCCGGCTGCAGCTTGTCGGCCCACTCCAGCAGGCCCGCGCCGGTGATCTGTGCCGACTCGACCATCTCGGCGATGGTGAGAAGCGGCATGTCGCGGGCGCGCACCGGTGATAGGCCGGTGCTGATACGCGAGAAATACGAGCGCTCGGATGTGACCATGTGCTGGAGCGTCTGCCGGATGCTGCCGAAGGTGCCGATGGCAGTGCTGTCGAGCTGCTCGTCGCTGAGCGTGGTGCAGAAGGCGATCAGCTTGGTGTTGGCCCACACGTGGTGGCGCAGTAGCGTGGTGAGCGTATCGGGTGCGGTCATGGTCTCCTCCTTAGTTAGGCTGTTCTGGGCGACCCTGGCGCGAGCGGGCGCGGTAGGCGGATGGCGGCATGCCCACCACCGCGCGAAACTCGCGGACGAAGTGCGGCTGATCGTAGAAGCCGAGTTCGGCGGCGAGCTGGCCGATAGGCATGGCGTAGCCCCTGCGCAGCGCCTGGCGCGCGCTGTCGATGCGCAGCAGGCTGGCGTACTGCTTGGGCGACATACCCACGTGGCAGTGGTAGATGCGCTCTAGCTGCCGCTGGCTGATCGCCAGCCGGTCGGTCACCTGCGGGATGGCGTGCGGGCTCGCTGCGTCGCGCAGCAGGGCCAGCGAATAGGGGATGATCTTATCCTGCGGCTTGGCCGAGGCCAGCCGCGCCAGCAGCCAGGCATCCAGCAGCTGTACTCGCATCTCCAGTGTCCTGGCGCTATACAGCCGGTGGTAGAGCTCGGGCATGCGCGTGTGTCCCACTGCGTCGAGCAGGCGCGTGGTGTTGCGCAGCTCGCCCAGCGGCACGCCGAGGAAGGGGTAGGCCCCGCCCTCGCGGAACCGCACGCCGACCATCTCGATGCTGCCCAGAAAGCCCATGCGGCGGGAGATGGTGGTGTCCCCATCCAAAAAGATCGGCTCGCCGATGCCCTCGCCGTCGAGCAGCGCCGGGCCGCCGAAGTTGAAGGCCAGCCCGTAGCCACCGCGCGGGTGCATGTACTCCTCGTGGCGCTGCCGCAGCGGCGCGGCGCGCGAGAACGCCCAGTAGCTCTGGATGTAGGGCCGCAGCGCGGGGCTGGGCGAGGCTAGGCGGAAGCCGAGGTCGGTGAGCGTCGGGTCTGGGTTCGCGCCCATGGGGTTGCCTCTGGGTTGCAGATCGTTTGGTGTGCATAGTATACCGGAGCAGTCAATGCGGCGTCAGAGGCTTTGGATGGATCTCAGAGCCTAGGCATTCTTGATCCACCAAGGGTTTTTTACCACGAGGACACGAAGGCTCGAAGATTATTATCACTTCTTTTTTCGAATCTTTGTGCCTTCGCGGTTATTGGTTCCTTTTTCCCCTTGGTGTCTTAGAGTCTTGGTGGTAGAAGAATCGCCTTTTCTATGGATCGGATTCGCCGACCCGCCCGACATGTCGAAAAAGTACAATCTTTCTCGTCCGCCGTGCCCTATGCTGTGCCCATCGAAGCGAATGATAGACGAAAAGATGAGGGGTAGTATGAGCACAGCGATGACGGTTGGGATCATTGTTTTTGATGGCGTGCTGACATCTGAGGTCGTGGCCCCTGCCGAGGTGTTCGCCACTGCGGCTGGGCAGAGCTGGGGCGCGGGCATCCGCGTGTGTCTGATCGGCGTCGACCCGCGGCAGCAGCAGATCCGCACCGAGGAGGGGCTGCGCCTGGGCGTGGATGCCACGGTCGCGGATGATCTGCCCTGCGATGTGCTGCTGGTGCCCGGCGCGAACGACATGGCCCCGCTGATCGACAACGCGGCGCTGCGGGCCTATATCGAGCGCCACCACCAGGGCGGGCAGTGGCTGGGCAGCGTCTGCGCGGGGGCCTTCCTGCTGGGCGCGGCGGGTGCGCTGGATGGCAGGCAGGCCACCACATGGTTTGGCGGCGAGGCCAGGCTGCAGGAGCGCTACCCGGCGGCCCAGGTCGTCATCGATCAGCCGGTGGTGTTCGACCGGCGGCTGGTGACGGCCAACGGCGGCCTGGTGAGCTACTCGGCGGCGCTGGCGCTGCTGGGGCGGCTGGCGGGTGCCGAGCGCGCCCGCGAGGTCTACGAGGCGCTGGGGCTTGACCGCATGCTGGGCTGGGATGCGCTCAGCCAGGCGATCGCGCAGCCCGAGGCCGCCGAGCAGGCGGCCCGATGAGCCGCACACATATGCTGGCGCTGCTGCTGCTGGGCGCGGTCTGGGGCGCGTCGTTCCTGTTCATCGGCGTGGCGGTCGCGGCGCTGGGGCCGTTCCCGCTGATGTTCCTGCGGGTGGCGCTCGCCAGCCTGGTGCTGCTGGCGATCATCGCGCTGCGGCGGGAGCGCGCTGCGTTGGATGTGCGTGGGCGCTGGCGGCAGTACCTGCTGGTGGGCCTGCTGAACTCGGCCATCCCTTTCTCGCTGATCGCCTACGCCGAGCTGCGCATCCCGGTCTCGCTCTCGGCCATCCTCAACGCTACCACGCCGCTGTTCACCGCGCTGATCGCGGCGCTGTGGGGCGGCGAGCCGCTGACGCGGCGCAGGCTGGCCGGGGTGGCGCTGGGCGTGGTGGGCGTGGCGGTGCTGATGGGCGGCGGCACATTCGGCGCTGGCCAGATCGTGGGCATCCTGGCCATGCTGCTGGCCTCGTGCTTCTATGGGGCGGGCACGGTCTACGCCGCGCGGCGCATCCACGGCCTGCCGCCCGTGTTCGCCTCGCTCGCGCAGCTGCTGGGCGCGTCCGCCGCCCTCGCCATCCCCGCCGCGCTGAGCCTGCCGCACACGCCGCCGTCGCCGGAGGCGCTGGCCGCGCTGGCAGCCCTGGTGCTGCTCTCCACGGTCGGGGGCTACCAGATCTACTTCTTCCTGCTACGTGAGATCGGCCCCACGTCGACCTCAAGCGTCACCTTTATCGTGCCGCTGTTCGGCTGCCTGTGGGGCGCGCTGCTGCGCCACGACACGCTGGGGGCCAATGTGCTGGTCGGGATGCTGGTGATCTTCGCGAGCGTGGCGCTGGTGCTGCGCGCGCCGCCAAGCCGGGCCGCCACAGCGGCGGCCCGGCCCTAGCGCCAGCGCGGGCCTGATCGGGGCAGCTAGTCGGCCTCGATCAGGCCCCACTCGCGCACCTGATCCTGGTTCTTAAAGATGGCCATGGCGGTGCGCATGCGCGCGAAGCCCAGCTTCTTGTAGAATGGCTCCTTGCCGACGGCGGCGTACAGGATGATCTTCTTGTGGCCCTTGGCGCTCTCGACCAGCCGCGAGACGATGCCCTTGCCGAGGCCGTGGCCCTGGTACTCGGGGTGCACCGCCACATCGGCGATGTAGGCGCAGTCCAGCCCATCCGAGAGCACGCGCCCCGCGCCCACCAGCTTGCCCTCGTGGAACACAAAGCACTGGTAGCGGCTGTTGCCGAAGACGATGATCAGATCTTCGGCCCGCTTCTCGCCTAGGGGTGCGATGCGGTAGAGATCGGAAAGCTCCTGCCAGTCGATGGTTTCGGATGATGCGGCCCAGGTGAACTTCATGAGATGCTCCTTGTGCGATGTGGTGCGCTAGTGCTCGCGCTGGGCGATGGCGTGCTCGATCCGGCTGTCGGGGATGAGCCAGATCAGCGCGCTGAACGCGTAGAGCGCCTGGCCCGCCCAGGGCAGCACAAAGCTGAGGATGATGGCGGCGATGTAGATCAGCGGCGAGAGCTTGCCCTTCCAGTCGCGGCCAATCGCCTGCCGCAGCATCGAGCTCGCCCCGTCGGTCTTGATGATCGACTGCTGCAGCAGCCAGTAGGCGCAGGCGGCCATCAGCAGCACAAAGCCGTAGAGCGCCGATGGCTGCGCGGCGAACTGGTTCTCGCCCATCCACATCGTGACAAAGGGCAGCAGCGAGAGCCAGAACAGCAGGTGCAGGTTGGCCCACAGCACGCGGCCCGTCACGTGGTGGGCGGTGTGCAGCATGTGGTGGTGGTTGTTCCAGTAGATGCCCACATACACGAAGCTGAGCACATAGCTGAGGAAGGCTGGCAGCAGCTCGCGCAGCGCCGCGAACGTGGCCTCGTGCGGTGCCTTCAGCTCCAGCACCATGATGGTGATGATGATCGCGATCACGCCGTCGCTAAATGCCTCAAGTCGGTTCTTTCCCACGTGTCTCTCCCTCTCCGGTGGCGAACTTCTCAGGGTGGCATCCAGCTGCGATTATACACGCCCCACTGGCAGATCAGATCCGCGCGACGATCTCCACTGGGTTGCCGTCGGGGTCGAGCACCCAGGCGGCCCGCAGCGCGCCCAGGAAGTCGTGCGGGGCGCTGACGCCGGGCACGCCCTCGGCCAGCAGCGCGGCGTAGGCGGCGTCCACATCGTCGGTCCACACCACCACCTCGGCGCGGGGCGGGCTGCCCTGGCCCAGCGGCAGTCCGTGCATGGCCTCGCCCGCCGACCTCGCCGCCAGCCCCAGCACGAGGTCGCCCAGCCGCAGCTCCACATGCACCGGCTCGCCCTCGCTGGGCGTGCGGAAGCGCTCGACAAAGCCGAAGCGCTGGGTGTAGAAGCGCGCCGCCGCCTCGACATCGGCCACGTAGTAGTTGACCGAGGGGCTGCGGAAGTCCGCGCGGCCCGCGTGCGGCGGTGCAATCAGCTCGCTGAAGTCGAGATCGCCCGCTGCGACGGGCGTGGCGAACCAGCCGCCCAGGGCCAGGTTGTGGTGGGCGATGATCTGCGCGGCGCTCAGCTCGCCGCTGTCCCAGGTGCTGTGGCCGTCGCTTATGAGCCGCACGTCGTAGCCCAGGCTGGCGGCGCGGCGGGTGGTGGTGTCCACGCACTGGTCGGTCTGGATGCCCATCACCACCAGCGTACGCGCGCCCAGCGCATCCAGGCGCTCGCGCAGGCCGGTCTGGTGGAACGAGTCCGGCGTGGTCTTCTGCACGATCAGCTCGCCGGGCTGCGGGGCGAGCGCGGGGTGCAGCCCATTGCCAGGCGCGCCCGGCGCAAGCGGGTGGCCCTCGCCGCCCATGTGCTGCACGAACACCACCGGCACCCCGCGCGCGCGGGCCTGCCCCAGCAGCCCGGTGATGGTGGCCAGCAGCTCTTCGCCGCGGTGCACAGGCGGGATGATCAGGCCGTCGAACATGCCGATCTGGACATCGATCACCAGCAGGGCGGTCGGCGTGGGCATCGCGGCTCCTTCTGCATAAGCACAGATGTACGTTTGGTCAGGAGCGCTCAGTATACGCTATGGCCATACGCCCTCCATCCGCCTGCGGGCGGATTGCGGCGCTATGGGATGCCCCAGAGCTGCACCTGCCCGCCGGTGACGACCCCGACTAGCTTCCCCAGCGGCCCGATGAAGACCTGGTCGGCGGGGGTGGGGATATGGTGCAGCAGCGTGCCGTCGCTCAGGCGGTAGAAGCGCACGCCGTGGTTCTGCCAGACGATCAGGAGCTGGCGGTCGTAGGAGAAGCTGAACTGGGTGGGCGATGGTACTCCCGGCGGTATGTTGCCCACCTCAAGCAGCCAGCCATCTGCAAAGCGCATGCGTGGTTCCAGATCATCCACATCCCATGTCATGATCGTGTGATCCTCGCCCAGCCCGCCGAGCATCGCGCCGTCGGGGCTGAAGACCATGCGGATGACCGGCGACTGCGCCTGTGCCTGGTGGAGCAGCGTGCCGTCGCTGGCACGCACCACCCGCAGCCCGCCCGCTCTGTCGGCGACCGCCAGCCGCTGGCCGTCGTCGCTGAATAGCAGCGCGCTGATCGGATGATCGAGCTGCAGCGTGCTGCTGATCGCGCTCGGCCCCGGCGGCGCGTATGGCCCGCGGTCGCCGTCGCGGATGTTGAGCGTCACACCGTCGTCGGTCCAAGCGATCACCCGCGTCGCCGGGCTGATCGCGCCGACATACGTGCTGTAGTTGCTCACGCCCGGGCCGCCCGCGCTGCTGTCCCAGGCGTGGCTGGCCTTGCCATCGCGGATGGACCACGCGCTGGCCTCGAAGGCGACGGCCTCGAACAGGGTGTAGCGCCCATCCACGGTCAGGGTGCCACCGTCGGGGCTGTAGCGCAGCTGCTGAGTCGCGCCGATCATCCCCGAGAAGCTCGCGCGGTCCAATCCTGCGGGCGCATCGGTGAGCTGCCCGTCGATCACGCCCCACAGCCAGAGCGCGTGGCCGGATGCGGCGAGCGTTTGCCCATCCGGGCTGAAGGCGGCGCTCATGAACCAGGGGACAGCGATCTCGTCCACGCTGCCATCGTTGAGATCCACGATGTGGATGGCGGTGCTGTAGGTGATCAGCGCGGCCAGCGTGCTGTCGGGGCTGAAGGCGATGCGGTCGCTGTCCTGATCGGCGTAGACCACGCGCCCGTCGGATGTGCGCGTGATGGTGACGCCCGGCACCGGCGCGCTGTCAAGCGGCATGAGGGTGGCCTCGAATGCGCCTGACGGGCTGGCATAGGCTCGTGTGCCCTGCGGCGCGGGGAGTGTCGCCATGCGCGCGGTGGGCTGCACCGATCCGTCGCGCAGGCTCCAGATCATCACCTGCTGCTGGCCCTCTTTGGTCTGGGTGAGGTAGATGTGCTCGCCGCCCTTATCGAACGCTATGTCTGTGGTCGCGTCGCCTAGATCGTCGAACCGCAGCAGGCTGCGCGATTCGATGTCGAACAGCGCGATGCCAGCGGCGGTGAGCACCGCCAGCAGGCTATTGTCGGGCGAGATCGCGGCGGATATCGGCTGGCCGATCCCCACCGTGCGCAGCATGCGGAGCGACTGGATGTTCTGCTCGGTGATCGTGGTGTGCGAAAGCTCGGGCGTGGACTGCGGCGTGCCGACGATAAGCGCGCTGAGCGTGGTAGCAGTGGCTTCTTCGAGGGTTGGTGTGGCGATCGCTTGGGGGGTGGGGCTGCGTGCTGTGCCCGCCTGGGTAGGCGCTGGTGCGGGCGTAGCGGTGCTTGGCGCGGATGGTTGTGCTGGCGGTGGCGGTGGGCTTGTTGCTGGCGGCGCGGGCACAGCTGGGCCGCACGCGGCCAGCAGCATCACACCGGCGGCGTAGATCATCGGCAGCTTCGAGCGCATAGAGTCATCCTTGGGTTACAGGCGGCGCGTGTTCGCGCCGTATGCCGCAGGGCCGTTGGGCTGTCGGCGATAGCCAACTGGCAAAATCATAGCCGACCATGCGTCTTGCTGCCTGCGCCTGCAGATGGAGCAGCGGCGCATCCCTTGGACGAAATGCGCGAAGGTCTTGCGCGCTGACCGCTAGCTTTGCGCCCGCTCCACCTGCTGCCACGCCTGTGTGACTTTGCCATGGCGGTCAACCTCGATCAGCAGGGTGGTGGGCAGTCTCTCCTGTTGACTGCCATAGTTGATTCGCTGCTGAATAGATTGGATGGCATCCTCAAGAAAATAATAGATCTTGTTAGCGCTGCTCATTTCCTGTTTTCGAAACCGGTTTGCCTGCTCGTAATAATCTCTGGGGTCTTCCCACAATTTGACGCGCCACATAGCGCCGATATTCTTTGTTTGTCTTCGGGTAAGCTTGTCTATTTCCTTTAGGCTCTGATCCCATTGAGCTATATCGCGCTGGATTTCTTCAATACGCTGGACTGCGACTGCATGGCTGGTTGGCAGCGCGTATCGTACTTCTGCCGCTGTGGCGCGAATGAGTGCTGCCATCGCCCAGCGCTGGCAGATCTGGATATACTTCTGGAAAGCCTGCTGAAACTGTTTGATCTCCAAAGCTGGGTCGAACCATCCTACCATGTTCATCTGTGAGATTTGCTGTTGCATGTTCTGTAGCCGTAGTGCGCAGTGCTTCATGATTTTCCCGCACTCGTGATCAATGGTGTCGACATTCTGCACAAAAGCGTGGATATCGATCTCGGTGAGTGTGCCTCCCGCGATAGATGTGTGGAGTGAGTGCAGACGCTCTAGGCTATACGCCAGTGTTGCTCGTTCTTCATCCTCAAGCCATGTCTGAATTTCACCAAGCCGCTTCTCAATCTGTTCGAGCCTGCGGTTGATATCGGACAAATAGTGCTGTGCAGTGATCACCGCCAGTCCCTGCCAGATCGCCGTGGCCACCAGCGCAGGCGAGAAGGCCGCGCTGATCAGCGAGCCATGGCCGATGATCTGCCCTTGTGTGTTCACCGCAATAGCGCGTAGCCCTCCCTCTAGTGATTGCATCATGGTGGCGCTGCCGCTGGCGATCTGGGATGCGATATGGGGCGCAAACTGCACAGCGTAGAGCTGCGCGGTGGTTGCCATGTTGATGGCGGTGGGCACCAGGTGCAGCAGCGACTCCAGCCCATAGGCCGCGCTCTGGGGGATGTGCAGCAGTTTTCGCTCGTGGGTATCGCTGGGGTCGTGGCGATAGATGAGTATATCCGGCTGCGCTTCGCTACCGACAAGAAGCGCATTTGATTCAGGGGTGTGATTGCTGTGAGATTCTGAGCTCATGAGACCAACCTCGTTTATCGTTTAGCGGTTTTTTTGTGAGAACGTCGGTGGTTCTTTTTAAAGGCTTTTCGTACGCCATAGATTGCTAACCCAGTGATAGCTCCTGCCACAGCCCCAACTGGTCCAGCTGCCGCCCCGAATCCTGCACCTGCTCCAACTACTCCGATAGCGGTCATTCCTGAGGCTGCTATGGTCCCTGCGCCGACCGCTGCTCCAGCTGCGGCATGCGCGCCAGCCTCAAGCGGATCTCGCTGTTCTTTGATCTTCTTCGCCAATGATTTCGCAACATGGCTTTTCATCTTTGCTCTCTTCTGGCTGTGTAATGATCTGATATGCTGTTGCTTATGTGCATGGGCTACCCGCCCTCACCCCTCGACCAGGTCGCGCCGCGACTGGCTGAGGTACCAGTCCGACACGGCGTCGAGATCGAGCTGGGCGACCCCGCGCGCATCCTCCGCCGAGAGGGTCTCCCACAGCACCGCGCCGCTGGGCGCGACGATGATGCTAGGGCACTTTTGGGCGGCGTGGGCGGCGTTGGCGCACACCACGTAGCGCTGGTTTTCGGCGGCGCGGCTGACAAGGTGGCTGCGCCACACCGGGGCCTGGCTCTGGTTGCCCACCGCGTTGGTCATGTAGGCGAACACCTGCGCCCCGGCGCGGGCCAGCGCCTGCCACTGCTCGGGGAAGCGGATCTCGCGGCACAGCTGGATGCCTAGGCGCACCTGCTGGCCTGCGATCTCCAGCGTCGTCGTTTCTAGGCGACCCCCGGCGCTGAACGCGCCGCGCTCGCCGATGGCCAGGTTCACCTTGCGGTACACGAACTGCTCGCGCCGTGGCCCGTGGTAGATCCCCGCGTTGTACCAGCGCCCCTGCTCGTAGATGCACGACCCGAAGACCAGATGCACGCGGCGGCGCTCGGCCTCGTCGCGCAGCGCGGCCAGGGCCTGGGCCAGCATCGCGGGGTCGATCTCGCCTAGGAAGGCCGGATCTTCGGCGTAGCCCGAGAGCGCGCCCTCGGGTAGCACCACCAGGGCGTCAGGCGGGGCATCGCCGAGCGCGGCGCGGATGGCGGCGAGGTTGCGGCAGATGTCCATGGCGGGCGTGTGCTGGGCGACGACGGCGGTGATAGTGGCTGCGGGATGCATGAGCTGCGCCTTTTCTCTGGATGTTGTGGGCGCACCACTATAGCATAGCCCCTGGGCCGCTAGTTCCGGTTCGGCCCGCCCAGCGCCTGCTCCATGAAGTCTACGCTCTCGGCCACCGTGATCGTAAACACCCCTGCCTGGCCCTCCTCGATGGCCTGCCGCCACTGCTGGTAGCCCTCATAGAAATCGGGCAGCGGCGCGTACTCCTGCGCCAGGGCGGTGACGCTCTGATCCATGGCTTCCTCGCTAAACGGCATGTGCCCCACAGTGTCTACCGAAACGCCGGGGTGGCTGGGGTGGCGGATGCGCAGGCCCTTCAGGCTCACGTGTACGATGATGCCGAGCGATATGTGTCGCTCGATCTTTACGATTGTGAGGGTCGAGGTCTCTTCGTGCGAGCGGGTGTGGTAGCGCCACACCTGGCCAACCTTATAGCGCGGGCTGGTGGAATCTTTGAGCATAGCGTCCCCTGTGGATGGTTGCTGCGCGACACTGCGCAGATCCGCGTCGCCATTGGGCTGCTTCGCTGGGGCATGCGGCGGTCTGAAGAGAAGAGCGTGCTGCGGCGAGGCTGCTGTCGGCATATGAGTTCGCCAATTACGCACCAGTATAGCAGGTGCTGTGCAAAAAATATAGCGATGCCTACCGATACGAGGCTCTATGCGCTGCTGATCAGCAGTATAGTTACCACCAAGACTCCAAGACATCAAGGAACAAGAAAAGATACATACCACCAATGCACAACGATGCGAAGGCGGCAAGGCAGCCAGTCGTGCTGTGGGGACTTGGCATCTCGGTGATAAACATAATTGGCGTGCCGAGCATGTATAGGCCTTGCGCTTACGCCCGCAGTATGGCATCGCAGCGCGCTAAGCCTGCTATAATGACCGCAGTGCAGCGCTGCACTGCACAGATAAAGGGAGAGATACATGACAACACTTGGACCATTGCTGCTTGAGCGCAGGCTCGATAGCCGTATTTGGGGCGGGCATACGCTTGGTTCTTGGCTGGGTCTGGAAAATGCGCCAGCACATCTTGCCGAGTCGTGGCAGGTCTACGAGGAGAACCGCATCACCAATGGCCCTAGCGCAGGCAAGACGCTGGCCGAGCTGGTTTCCGAGCACGGCGCGGCGGTGGTTGGCACCCGCAGCTTTGATCGCTACGGTGCCGAGTTCCCGCTGCTGGCCAAGTTCATCGATGCCGACGACAACCTCTCGGTGCAGGTACACCCCAACGATGACTATGCCCACACCGTTGAGGCCGCTACAGGCTTTCACGGCAAGACCGAGGCGTGGTACATCCTGCATGCCGAGCCGGGTGCCGATATTATCCACGGCCTCAGCCGCCAATCCTCGCGCGAGGAGTTCGCCGCCGCCGTGGCCGATGGCACGCTGATGGACCTGATGCGCCGCGTGCCGATCGCGGCGGGCGATACTATCTTTGTCCCGGCTGGCACCATCCACGCCATCAATGCTGGCACGCTGCTCTTCGAGATCCAGCAGAAGTCTGACCTGACCTACCGCGTCTACGACTACGATCGCCGCGATGCCTCGGGTAACACTCGCGAGCTGCACCTCGATCGCGCGCTGGACGTGATCGACTACGCCGAGTCGGCCCCTGCGATTGTGTCTCCCCAGCCGCTGGGCCTGGGCCGCGAGCTGCTGGTCAGCTGCCCCTACTTCGCCATGGAGCGGGTGCAGCTCACCGAGCAGGCCGCCCTGGCCACCGACCCGGCCACCTTCGAGCTGATCTCGGTGATCGATGGCGTGGTCGAGCTAGCCTGGCTCGATGGCGTGCTGCGCCTGAAGACCGGCCAGTCGGTGGTGCTGCCCGCTGTGCTGGGCGACTACCGACTCACCCCCGAGTCCAGCGCCGCGCTGCTGCGCTGCTACGTGCCATAATTATCGCTCGGGCGCGGCGCGATTGCCCGAGGCGATAGCGTGCCGCGCCTGGGTCTTACCCGAGGTGCTGTGATGCCCGACCTACCACCCTTTGTGCTCCCCAGCGGCGATGTCGACTGGGAGGTGCTGTTTCAGGTCTATGAGTTTGTGCAGTTCCGCCAGCTAGCCGACGCGCTGACCACCAGCGAGGTCGGCTTTCTTGAGCAGGTGCTGGTATTGCCTGAGGGCGGGGCGGTGCTCGATCTGGCCTGCGGCGCTGGGCGACACGCCCTGGAGCTAGGGCGGCGCGGCTATTCGGTAGAGGGTGTGGAGATCAACCCGGCGCTGGTGGCCTACGCTGGCCGCTGTGCCTACGAGGACGCCACGCGGGTGCGTTTTGTCGAGGCCGATATGCGCACGGTCGAGTATGCCGCGCAGTTTGACTCGGTGCTGATCATGAACAGCAGCCTTGGCTTTTTCGACGACCAGACCAACCTGCAGGTGCTCAAGGCCTGCGCTGGCGCGCTGGTGCAGGGCGGCAGGCTGCTGCTGCAGTGCATCAATCCCTACCGTATCGAGAGCTACTTGTCCGGCTTTCGCAGCGGGTGGTACGGCTTGGCTGGCGGCTATGTGCTGCGCGAGGCGCACTTCGACCCATCGAGCGCCAGCCTGCGTATGCAGTACCGCTTTGTCTCGCCTGCCCTGGGGATCGATGCCCAGCACCCCGGTGATAGCATCCGGCTCTATGGCTTTCCCGAATTGCTCTCCATGCTGCGCACCGTCGGCCTGCGCCCCGTGAGCGTGTTTGGCGATGCGGTGCTGCCCGCCGTATCATTCGAGGAAGAGAGCCAGTGGCAGGTGGTGGTGGCCGAGCGCGGCTAGGCCACCGAAAAACCAGGCCCGCGTGCGTTGGATACAGTGCGCCAGGTAGGCATCGACGGGCGCGTGTGGTGCGATGGTTTGCTGCGCTATCTGCTGGCGCTGGCGCAGCCTGTGGGACAGACAAGGGATAGATGATAGCTTTTTTTGATTCTGGTCTTGGCGGCCTGTCGGTCTTTTCCGAGGTGCGCTCGCTGCTTCCGCGCTACGATCTCGCCTATTTTGCCGATAGCGCGTTTTGTCCATATGGTCCGAAGTCGGTCTCATTTGTCCGCGAGCGCTCGCTTACCATTGGCCGCTGGCTGATCGACCAGGGCGCGCAGATGCTGGTGGTGGCCTGCAACACCGCATCCTCGGCGGCGCTTGAGATGCTGCGCGATCAGCTGCCCATACCCGTGGTGGGCATGGAGCCGGGGCTGAAGCCCGCCGTCGAATCGACCCGCAGCGGGCGCGTAGGCATCCTTGCCACCACCGGTACGCTCTCGGGCGGGCGCTTCCACAAGCTGGTCGAGCGCTTCGCGGGCGGGGTCGAGGTGCTGACGCAGCCCTGCGCGGGCTGGGTCGAGCAGGTTGAGGCGGGCGATCTTTCCAGCGATACGACGCGCGGCATGGTTGCCCGCTATGTGGTGCCGCTGGTGGCTCGTGGGGCCGATACCCTGGTGCTGGGCTGCACGCACTACCCCTTCCTGCGCCCGCTGGTCTCCGATGTGGCGGGGCCAGGGGTCTCGATCATCGATACCGGGCCTGCGGTGGCCCGCCAGGTGGCCCGGTTGGTAGCCTGCCACGAGATCGCGCCTGAGCAAGGCCGTATCTACGGCTGGACGAGCGGCGATCCCGCCGATGTTTCGCCCGTGCTGCGGCGGCTTGTGCGCGAAGATATGCCGCTAGCCCATAGTACGATCTA
The DNA here is from genome assembly GCA_009268125.1 of Chloroflexia bacterium SDU3-3. NCBI lineage: Bacteria > Bacillati > Chloroflexota > Chloroflexia > Chloroflexia bacterium SDU3-3. Next base: position 25,014 of record WBOU01000028.1, read on the forward strand.
GCAGCTGGCTGGCGCGGCACGCAGCAGGGCCGGTGGGGGTGCCCCCACCGGCCCTGCTGCGTGCCGGGGTGCTGTTGGCTGTCTACAGCGCCTCGCGCGCCTTCACCAGCCGCTCGACCGGTGCGATATCGAAGGGCGCACCCAGCCCCAGGATGAAGTGGGTGGCCCCAGCTTCGATGTAGGCGGGCAGATCATTGATCTCATCCGCATCACGCAGCGCCACGGTTCGCTCGATCTCGCTGGGGTCGCGGCCTAGCTCGCTGCACCACTCGTTGAGCACTTGGTTCTTGCGCGCAAAGGTTTCCACTGGCCCAAAGCCATTCCACATGGTGGCATACTGCGCCGTGAGCTTCAGCGTGACCTTCTCGCCGCCACCACCGATCAGGATGGGGATGTCGCGGGTCGGGGGCGGGTTGAGTTTTTCAAAGCGCTCTTTGATAATGGGCAGCGATGTGCGCAGCCACTTTAGTCGGTCGGGCGCAGTGCCAAACTCATAGCCGTAGTTCGTGTAGTCTTTTTCGAACCACCCGGCCCCGATGCCCAGGATCAGCCGCCCGCCGCTGATATGGTCGAGCGTGCGCGCCATGTCGGCCAGCAGATTGGGGTTGCGGTACGAGTTGCATGTGACAAGGCAGCCCACCTCGGCGCGGCTGGTCAGCATCGCCATGGCGGTCAGGGTTGTCCAGCCCTCGAAGTGCAGCCCATCCGGGTCGCCCGAGAGCGGGTAGAAGTGATCCCAGTTCCAGATCGTATCAACCCCGGCGTTCTCCACCGCCTTCACCGCCTCGGCAAAGGCAGGGTAGGTGGTGTGCTGCGGGTGAATCTGCACGCCAACGCGGATCTTGGTCATGGTGTTCTCCCTCTGCTTTCTTTTCAATAGCGTATAGTACCACGCTCTAGGTGATTCTGGCTGTTGCCCGCGATTTTGCGTTTTTTCTTAGCAAGTAGCCCTTTTTTGTCACACTTTAGCAGTAGTTTGCTTTCTAGATGCCGTATCTACCTGCTGCTGTTTGGCATGGCTGATGTGCATGTCGGTGGCTCCAAGCGCCTGCGCAGATGTTCCAAGGTTTAGCACCATTTGAATAGGCTCTTGCGGGACGCGAATAGGCTCTTGCGGGACGCGAATAGGCTCTTGCAGGACACGAATAGGCTCTTGCAGGGCGCGAATAGGCTCTTGCGGGACGCGGATAGGCTCTTGCAGGACGCGGATAGGCTCTTGCAGGACGCGGATAGGTTCTTGCAGGACGCGAATAGGTTCTTGCAGGACGCGAGTAAGGCTTGGCGGAAGATGCAGATGCTCTGAGTGAACTGTCCATGGTGGGAAGCGCTCTTGGGAATGGTCGCGATAATCCGCCCCAGGGCGGATACCTGTGGCCTTTCGCCTATGCTAGAGTTTCTAACGTTGTCATTCGCATACACGAGAGAGAGGGGGATATGCAACACCGTTTCACAAATGTGCTTGCCCACATAATCGCACGAGTATCCCTGCGGGTGTGGGCGTAAACTAATCGCCGCGCTAAAAACCTGATCGGATCGCCTCGGCGGATGGCCCCGCAGCATATGCGGTGGTGCTATCTGTGCGCGCTTCTTGATCATTTTCTATACACACCGACGCCACAGGGCCGCTCGTGCCCTGTGGCGTCTTGATCTCTTGCATACCGTCGCCGGTTAATACCGGCAGCTGTTCAGCCGACCACAGGCATTGCCCGTGGTCGGCTTTTTTGTGTGGTGTTTGGCGGCGTGCTGTCGGATGGTTTTCTTGATCTAGTGAGCGTCGCGCTCTTGGCGAGCGCGGCGGAGGAGTGACATATGACAGGGGTGTTTGTTTCCAAGCTGCCGAAGGGCGGGGCTGCTGCGGCGGCCTATCGGCCCTGGCCCAAGCTGTATCGCAGCGTCGGTTTTTTTCTGGGCTGGCGCGATCACGTGTTCAAGTGCCGCCCACCATACCGCCGAGGAGCAAACCCTTGTCACGATCGTTCTACCATAAAGCACGCACCCTGAGCAGCCCCCGCCCTGGCCAGCATTGGACTGCCGAGCCTTTGTTTACCTGTGTGGGCTGCGGCCTGCCCGTGGTCTGCGACCCGCTGGCCTCGGGCGTGCAGAACCGCAACCACTGCCCAGCCTGTTTGACCTCGCGCCATATGGACTGGCGCACGGCGGGCGACCGGCTCTCAAGCTGTCGCGCCGCCATGGAGCCGGTGGGGCTCACCACCAAGCGCTCGCGCAACAAATATGCTCGCGAGCGCGACGGCGAGCTGATGCTCATCCACCGTTGCAGCGGCTGCGGCAAGCTGGTCATCAACCGCATCGCCGCCGACGACAGCGCCGATGCGCTGCTGGAGCTATTCGCACGCTCGCAGCAGGCCCCGCCCGAGCTGCTGGCGCTGCTGCGCGATGAGGATCTGGCCATGCTCACGCCGGATGATGAAGATCTGGTGCGCGAGCGCTTGTTTGGCAGCGCTATGGCGCGCTGATCGCCTTGTAGACTGCTGGCTCGGTGTGCTGCTGTGCCGAGTTGATCAGAATCTGCTCTATCGCGCTGGAGGGGTCGTCGTAGACGACGGCGACCCCTCCGCCATGCTGCACCACGCTTTGGCGATAGACCGAGATGGTGCTAGTCTCGCCAGTGGCGCTATCTGGCAGCTCGACAATAAAGCCACGGTAGCCGAGCTTGTTGATTGGCGTAAAGCCTTTACTAGCTGGTACAAGCTGGGCAAGCTGGGCAAGGATCGCGCTGGTCTCTGCGTCGTCGATTTGCCAACGCGGATTGGGCCTGCCCGAAAAGATGTCGAGCGTGACGTATGCTACAGGGCTGCTCGGTGTTGTGGTGGTGGCTGTTTGCTGCTGGTCGGGCATGCATGCTGCAAGCAGAACAAGGGCATAAAGGCATAGGGCGATGCGGAAAACAGGGGCTGGGTTCATCGTATTATCCTCGGCTGTCCTGATGCTGAAGGGTTGCGGTATCGTGCTGTCTAGGTATGTTGGGATAGTTCGTACCGCGCTAGATAGTGACTATATGTTACGATACTGCCTCGTATCTTGCCAAGTATAGCATATGCATGTGATTATCAACATAAGCGATCTATATGAGCTTTTTGCCCAGGTCTCTAGTGGTCTGTGAGTCTTACATACCTCTATACAAGCCTGATCATCCAACGACCAGCGCCCGCCGAATCACTTTTTGGAGAGTGATTCGGCGGGCGCTGGCTGCAGAAGGCTGGTAAAACAGAATTGCGGGCTGCTATTGTGCGCCCACGGCCCGGCACTGGGCCTGGAGGGCCTCGCCGCCCTGCGCGCTGACGCTAGCCGACTGGGTCTGGTCGCTCCACTCTAGCCGCCCGTTCTCGAAGTACTGCACCACGGTGGCCACGCCTCCCACCTGCTCTACCTGCTCGCCGGTGAGAGCCGCGCCCAGCCGCCACGGGCCGAAGATCTGCTGGTAGAAGCCCTGGAAGCGCGGTGCGACCTCGATGGGCTGGGCTGGCATGGCCATGCCGCGCAGCGCGATGCTGAGCGGCTGGGGCTGCAGGGCGCTTTCGATCTTCCCGATGTCGCCCTGCGCGCCGCCTGGGGTCTTGCCGCCATCCAGATCGAGCACCAGCACGCCGCGCTCGAAGTATTGAGTCACGGCTTCGCCGCGCATATCTTCCACCGCCTCGCCCAGCGGCCTGCCAAAGCTGGTCTCGCCGCCCAGCTGCTCCCATGCCAGCCGGAACCAGCTTTTCACATGGTAGGGCGTGCCGTCGATCTGGATGGGCGCAAGCGATCCGCTGGGCAGCCTGGCCCCCGCGCTGGTCAGCGGCAGGCTGGTATCCACGTTGCTGGGCAATGCGGGCACCGCATCGGCCCGGAAGATCTCGGCGGCAGGTTTGAGCGTGTCGTCGGGGCGATAGAGGCCAAAGTGCTCCTCGCGGGTGTCCCAGCGCATGGTCTTGCCCGCATCGTAGTCGCGCAGGGTCCACGCGATCACGCCGCTGGTGCGGCTCTGCGCAGGCCCCATAATGTCGCGGTAGAGCCCGGCCTGCACCTGCTCGCTATAGTTTGGGGCGACACACTGCGGGCCGGTCGGCCAGCCGAACTCCTCCACAATCATGGGCTTATCGGTCTGGGCGCGCACGGCATCGAGCTGCTGCGCGGTAAGGCCAGCGTTGTAGATATGCACGCTGACCAGATCGCTGAAGTCGATCGCGCGCCTGCCATCGGCGCCGGGTACCAGCAGGTGCTCGGGCTGGGCCATGCCCACCGTCACCAGGTGGTTTGGCGCGACGCGATGGATCTCGTCGGCCATATTGCCGAGCCAGTCCACCACCTTGGCGCTGTCGTCATTCCATGTGCTGTACTGGTCTGGCTCATTGTGGATGTCCCAGGCCAGGATGCGGTCGTCGCTGGCGAACGCGCCGACGACTGTGTCGATGTAGGCGATATCGCGGGGGAAGCGGTCGCTGCTACTGCGCACAAAGCTGCTGTAGAAGTCGAAGAGCGTCACGACCGCACGCATGTCGAGCGCGCCAATGATCTGGATGATCTCGCGCAGGCGTGGCAGTAGCTCGGGCGTGATCTTGCCGTTGTCGCTGTTGCTGCCGGTCATGCTATAGGGCACCAGGATGCGCACCGTGTTGATGCCCAGCTGATCGCGGGCCATGCGCAGCTCGCGCTCGATCTGGGGCGCGTTCCAGCTTCTCCACATCTCGGCCCAGGGCCACCACTGCGGGTAATAGTTCACGCCACGGATACGCACGACCTCGCCGCGCAGCACCAACTGCCCGCCCTGCGCGCTGACAAAGCTGCCAGGCGTGGGGATGTACTGGGGCGGGCGCAGCTCGCGCTCCAGCATGCCCAGCTGCACCAGCTGGTCGGAGCCAGCGTGCTCGGGGTGGTACTCGAAGCGGGCGCGCTCGTACCATTGGGTCAGGTAGGTGCCGCCATCGGTTGGGCTGGTCTCCATCTGCGCGGGCGTGATCGGCAGGCCGAACAGTGCCACCGACTCGGCCATGCTTGTGCCGCCAAGACCGTCGAACTCTAGCCCATGGCCTGCCCAGTACGCCCAGAACTCCGGCGCGATGGCCTGGCCTGTCTCGGCGAAGTAGTTTGGCGTATCGGGGCTGCTCTTGGGCATGCTGGCCCAGTCGCGGCCCTGCGCGGCCAGCGCCTCGACCCCCAGCCGACCGATCTGCACGTCGTAGGGGGCCGGATTCTCGGGGTGCAGCTCCAGCCTGGCCCGCTCGAAGCGCTGCGAGGCTCTGCCATCGGCGGATTGCTCTTGGGCGGCCAGCGGGTAGCCAAAGATGGCCAGCCCGCCCTGCTCCTCCCAGAAGCTGCGAAGCCGACCGTCGATGCAGCTGGCGATGCCGGGCACGTTAAAGCATCGCGGGGCAGCCTGGGCGGCCTGGGCCTGTGGCATCAGCGCGGCGAACAGAAGTAAGAAGATAACAAATCTACGCATAGCGGTATGCTCGTTTCATGGGTGAGGTGCTGGGAATAGATGACGCGGCGGTGCGCGTGCCGATCGCGTGTGGCGGTAAGGCGATCATTGTGTGCTGGCATTATAGCATCGTGGCACGGGGCGCGGGGGAATAAAAAAAGGCCAGCCTACGCATGTGGCGCGTAGACTGGCCTTGGGGTAAAGGGCTAGCGGGCGACGAGCGGCATATATGCCCGTGGCTCTATCGAGATCATCACCTGGATTGACTTGACTGCGTTCAGCAGGCCAGCGCCGGTGTCGGCGGCGGTGCCATTGGCGATCGGCGACGCGCCTTGCTCCATCAGCATCTCGGCGGCGCTGCTGTTAAAGGGCTTGCCGTGGGTGCTGGCGTACTCCTTGATCAGCGCGGCCACGCCTGCGGCATGCGGGGCGGCGGCGGAAGTGCCATAGAAGCGATTGGCGTTCCCGAAGAACGATGTTAACCCGCCGTCGGTGGCGGCGAAGTCGGGCTTATTGAGCACCTGGGGCGTGGCCAGCGCTGCGGCTGGGGTGCGCGCCAGGTTGACGCCATCGCTCGCGCCCGCCGCGTAGGTGAGCGGGCCGAAGTAGTGGGTTGCCGGCCCAAGCGAGGTGAACGTTTCGGGCGTGTTGCTGTTGTTATACGGGACAGCGGCCACGCCGATGCCCTCGGCCACCGCCACGTGGTCGCCCACCGATGGCCCGAAGCTGTCGACGCTGTTGTTGCTGGCGTTATACTCGGTGGCCGTGATGCCACGAGCGCTCTGAAACACGTACTTGATACGCGGCGTGCCGCTGCCAGTGTAGCGCCCGATGATCAGCGCGTAGGTTTTGCCCGCAGCCCCCGACCATCCGGTGATCTCCACTGGCGACTGCGTGCCGGTGTAGCTGCTTTGGGTGCCATTTGAGTCGGTGGCGCGCGCCACCAGCTGATTGGTGCTGGTATCAATGATGAAGATGTCGAGATCGGTAGCGATGCCGAACCACGGCTCGGCCCACTGGAACTCCATCACCGGCGACATGCCGCTAGCCCCGGCGGTGAACGCGCTGGTGGCATCCTGGCCGCTGCCGGGGTTGAAGTTGTGACAATCCTTGGGTTTTTCCTGCGCAGGGACCGGGCTGCCATCGAACATCGTGAAATCGGGGCAGGCCATGGGGCGGTAGGCGCTAGCCTCGTAGGATGTGATGTTGTTCCCGGCGTTGTCGCGCTTGTTGGCGTTGCCCGCCGCCGTGAAGTGCGGGATGCCCTTGGCGGCATTCTCGCGGATGGCGAGGTTCACCGGGCCATCTTGGAAGAACGGCTCGCCATAGAACACGATATCGTCGGTGATGATATCCATGCCCGCGTTGCCCAGGTCGCGGATGTTGTCGGCCATCTCGTACATGCTGCCGCCCGCCGTGGCGAAGGCCAGGCTGGCATCGGGAGCGAGGTCGTGCACGATCTGGAGCATCGCACGGCCCTCATCGCTTTGCAAGGCGGCGTCGTCGCTGGCCTCGTGCACCACCTCCACCGGCGTGGTGTCGCCGCATGGGTTGTCCGCCCCAGGCAGATCGCCCGCCTCGATGTCCTGCTGGGCAGTGGTGATCGAACCCTCTTTATCATACGAGTCGGAAACCACGCCCACTTTCACGCCGCTGCCAGTGACACTGTAGGTGGTTCGTGCCTCGGCGGCCTTCAGCTGGGTGTCGCCCTCGCTCAGCACGCCGGTGGGGCAGGTAGCGGCGGCGGTGGTGCGCCGCGCGGCCATGCTGGCGGACACGGGCTGCTCGCTGCGGTGGCGCGGGGCCAGGGCCTCGCCCACGTAGGCCACCGCGCCCACGGCGGACACCGCGTCGAGGCTGCCCGGCGGCACATAGGCGTCGATCACGCCGAAGCGCTCGGACACGTGGCGGATGGTCGCGCCAGCGGCCACCAGCGCGGCCTGGGTAGTGGGCGACACATCGCTGACGCGGATGCTGGCCAGCACTGCGCCATCGGCGCTGAACTGCATGCTGCCCGGCCCGCTGGCGGGCAGGCTCAGTGCGCCTGCCACCTGAGCGCGCGACCTGCTGGCCATGGCGGGCGCGCTCAGCTGGGCCAGCCTGCTGCTCAGCTTCCCATCGGCTTTGCCTGTCTCACCCTGGGCGGAGACAGGCATGGCGATACACAGCACGATCATCGCGGGGAGGCAGCGGATTCCGAGCCATCGTCGGCTGGAAGGGCGGTTGTGGGTCATGTGGTGTTCTTTCCTGTTGTGTGTTTGGGCTGGTTGGGGAGAAGAGGCTGGGTCGTTCTTTGCTACTCTGGGAGATCTTACCACAAAACATCGCGCGCCGCCGTCATGTTCCCACGATCTGGTACAGGCTATCGTCATCGAGCGTGGTCAGGTACAGCTCGCCCGCGTCGTCCTGCCCAAACGAGCTGATCTGCAGACCGCTGGTCAGCAGCACGCGCTGCTGCCACGCGCCGCCCGCATCGCGCTGCAGCCCCCAGATCGTGCCGCTGCAGTAGTCGGCGTAGAGATAGGTGCCCTGCAGCGCGGGGATGCGCTCGCCGCGGTAGACGTAGCCGCCCGTCACCGAGCAGCCCTCGGCGTGGGTGTACTGGGCCACGGGGGCCACATACGCGGCCAGGTCGCAGCCGCGCTGGTAGCACTCATCGCCCTCGGTCGCGTTCCAGCCGTAGTTTGCGCCCGCGCCCGCGCCCGCCGCCTGGAAGTCGATCTCCTCGATCTTGTTCTGCCCGACGTCGGCAATGTACAGATCGCCGGTGGCGCGGTCGAACGAGAAGCGCCAGGGGTTGCGCAGCCCCACCGCCCAGATCTCACCCTTCCCGCCGCCCTTGGCGAAGGGGTTGTCCGCCGGGATTGCGTAGGGCTGGCCGCCGTCCACATCGATCCGCAGCAGCTTGCCCAGCAGCGCGTCGGGGTTCTGGCCGTTGCCCTGCGGGTCGCCCGCGCTGCCGCCGTCGCCCATGCCGATGTAGAGGTAGCCATCCGGCCCGAAGGCGATCTGGCCGCCGTTGTGGTTGGCGTAGGGCTGCTGGATGGTGAGCAGCACCTGCTCGCTGGCCGGGTCGGCGCTGTCGCCGCTGGCATGGAAGCGCGCGATCACGGTGTCGCCCGCGCGGTCGGTGTAGTCCACATACAGCAGGCCGTTCTGCGCGAACTGGGGGTGAAAGGCCACGCTCAGCAGGCCGCGCTCGCTCTCGTTCGACCCCACGCGGTCGACAATGTCAAGAAACAGCTTTGGATCTTGTGTCCCAGCCGCGAACAGCTGGATCTTGCCGGTCTTCTCCACCACGAACAGCCGACCGCCGCCGTCGCCCACCGCGAAGGTGGGCGAGTCAAGCCCCTGAGCCATGCGCTCCAGCGCGATGCTGGCCTGCCCCAGCTGGCCAGCCTGCGCGGCGGCGGCGCTGGCCTGCGGCGTGGCGGCGGCGGTCGCCATCTGGCGCGTGACAGTGGGCGGCGTTGCCTGCGGCGGCGCGGTGGTGGTGGCCTGGCCAGATGGCCCGCACGCCGCCAGCAGCGCCAGGGCCAGGGTGGTGATCGGTCGTAGCATACGCATGGGTCGCTCCTATCATCAGCTCGGTGGCTTCTCCGGCACAGAAAAGAGGGCGCGGGCCACTGGCCCACGCCCTCTTCTACGCAGCGGCGGAAGATTCAGCCCTACGCGCGCCCGATCGAGCGCAGGTAGTTCAGGCTGATGCCCACGCTCTCCAGCGGCGGGCGCTTGCACACATCCTGCTCGACCACATAGTACTCCACGCCGATCTCATCGCCCACGGCGAACAGCGCGGGGAAGTCCAGCGTTCCCGACCCGACCTCGGCGAACTCCTGCTCGGGGGTGTCGGCCATGTCCTTGATGTGCACCAGCGGCACGCTGCCGGCCATGCCGCGCAGCAGCGCCTGCGGGTCTACGCCCGCCTTGGCGACCCAGTACACATCCAGCTCCGACTTCACCAGCGCGGGGTCGGCCTCCTCGAACAGCAGCGCCAGGCCGGTGGCGTCGCCGTAGCGCTGGAACTCGAAGTCGTGGTTGTGGTAGCACAGCTGCATGCCGTGCTCCTTGGCCTTGCGGCCATACTCGTTCAGCTGCTGGCCCAGGCGGCGGTAGTCGTCGCCGCTGGTGCGGCGCTCCGGCGCGAGGTAGGGCACCACCGGGTACTTGCCGCCCAGCACGGCCAGGTTCTCCAGCCACAGGTCGGCGTTGCTCTCGAACTTATCCAGGCCGATGTGCATCCCCGACACGGACAGCCCCAGCGTATCAAGCTCGCGCCGCAGCTGGGCGGCGGTCATATCGCCAAGCGTCACAAGCTCCACCGCGCGGTAGCCCAGCTCCGCAAGCGCGCGGAGCGTCCCAACATAGTCGGCGGCCACGGCCTCGCGCAGGGTGTACATCTGAACAGAGATAGGGTTTGCTGATGCCACAATAGACTCCTTCATGAAGCTACATCGCTTTCACCGCCATGGTTCCGCGTTCACCGTTTTTTGTCAAGGGCAGCAAGACCGAGATAGCGCAAATGTTGGAAAAAACTGCTCTGCCGCGCCTTTCGGGGCGCTACCGCTGCGGGATGGATTATGGCCAGCAGGCTCTTGCTTACGCCTTCGCCGGATGGGCCAGGCCGATCCGTTTTTTGTAGAATCGCGTAGAGAAGCCAGGAGCGGCCAAGTGCGAGGAGAGAACACCAATGCATGTGCTGATTATTGGCGCTGGGGTTGCGGGCCTCACATGCGGGCGCGAGCTGCTGCGCGCCGGGCACCATGTCACGCTGCTGGAGGCATCCGATGGCCCCGGCGGGCGCGTGCGCAGCGATGTGGTGGGCGGCTACACACTCGACCGTGGCTTCCAGGTGCTGTTCGAGGCCTACCCCGCCGCCCAGCGCCAGCTCGACATGGCCGCGCTCGACCTGCGGCGCTTCGACCCCGGCGCGATCATCTGCGCGGCCGGCAGGCGCCTGCCCATCGCCGACCCGCTGCGCGACCCGGCCAGCGCGCTGGCTACGGCGCTCTCCCCCGCCTTTACCCCCGCCGACAAGCTGCGGGTGGCGCGGCTCGCGCTGGAGCTGCGGGCGCAGGGTGTGGATGCGCTGCTCTCCGGCGAGGATCGATCGAGCCTAGCGTTTCTGCTGCAGCGCGGCTTCAGCATGCGCAGCATCGACCTATTCTTTCGCCCGTTCTTCGGCGGCGTGCTGCTCGACCCGGATCTTGAGACCAGCGCCAAATGCCTGAAGTTCGACTTCAAGATGCTGGCATCCGGCGGTATCGCGGTGCCCGCCAATGGCATGGGCCAGATCAGCGCGCAGCTGGCCGCCCCGCTTGAGGCGCAGGGCCGCATCCGCTATGGCTGCCGCGCCGCCGCACTGCTCTACGAGGGCGGTCGCGTCACCGGCGCGCAGCTGGAGCATGGGGATGCCGTGCACGCCGACGCGGTGGTGGTTGCCACCCCCGCCCCCGAGGCAGCCCGGCTGAGCGGAGATCCCATTGCGCTGGGTGCGCGCGGCACCGCCACGCTCTATCTGGCAGGCGATATGCAGCTCTACCAAGGCAAAAAGCTGCTGCTCAACCCCACCCCCGGCGCGCTGGTGAACAACGCCCAGCTGATGACAAACATCAGCCCGGCCTACGCGCCCCAGGGTAAGCACCTGCTAAGTGTGGCCACCACCCGCACCCCGCCCGGCGACGACATGGCGCTGTTCAAGGCCGCGCTACGCGACCTGCACCACATGTTCGCGGGCGACCCGCTGGCCCAAGCCGCGCTGACCAGCTACCAGCCGCTGCGGGCCTACCGCATCCCGTTCGCGCAGTTCGCCCAGCCAGCTGGCATCCACCCGCAGCTACCCGACAACCGCACGGGGCACCCCGGCCTGTTCTTCGCCGCCGAGTTCACCGAGGCCAGCAGCATCAATGCCGCGATGATCAGCGGCGAGAAGTGTGCGGTTGCGGTGCAGCAGGATGTAGCGTAAAACGCAAAACCGCCGCCGAGCACTGCTCGGCGGCGGTTCTGTTGTTTGGTGGGCGCGCGGACCTTGTCTCCCAGCTCCAGGGGAGCCAGTACCTTCAGCGCTGCGGTGTTTCACGACCCGGTTCGAGATGGGACGGGGTGGGGCCACCGCGCTCAACGCACGCCACT
>WBOU01000029.1 GCA_009268125.1 Chloroflexia bacterium SDU3-3
CGGAAGGGCAGGGGGAAGCGGCGGAAGGGCAGGGGGAAGCGGCGGAAGGGCAGGGGGAAGCGGCGGAAGGGCAGGGGGAAGCGGCGGAAGGACAGGGGGAAGCGGCGGAAGGACAGGGGGAAGCGGCGGAAGGGCAGGGGGAAGTGGCGGAAGGGCAGGGGGAAGTGGCGGAAGGGCAGGGGGAAGTGGCGGAAGGGCAGGGGGAAGTGATGGAGGAGCCGACATTTTGCATCGCCGTGCTCTCCTTCGTATGTTTGCCGTATAGATCTTTTCTCCTTCCCTTGGAGTCTTGGAGTCTTGGTGGTAACAAACCCCCGCATCTTCGTGGTGAAAACCGTTCCCATGGTATAATGCGCCGCTATATGTGTTTCCTGCGATGACGCAGACGGCCCACGGCTGTCTGCCTTTTTTACCCATGCGCCAAGCTGCTTTCCGCCTCCGCTCGCCCATCCCCATGCCCCTTGCGATCACCCTGCTTGCCGCGCTGGCGCTGGTGCTGGCCCTGGCCCCGCTGCGCATTGCGCTGGCGCTGGTGGCGCTGGTGGCCGTGGCCGCGCTGGCCTGGGTCGGGCCAGTGTGGGGCGTATACCTCGCCATCCTCTCGGTGCCGGTGCAGCAGTACGTGCTGCTGCCGGGCGGCACCAGCCTGACCCAGGCCGCCGTGCTGCTGATGGCTGGGGCTTGGCTGCTGCGCCTGCTGGCCCAGCCCCAGCAGCGGCTGGCGGGCGGCCCCATGCTGTGGGCCTGGCTGGCGCTGTTGGCCGCGTTGGCGCTCTCGGCATCGCTCACCCCCTACGATCAGGGCGAGGCCCTGAAGGCCACCATGCGCTGGGGCGTGGCCTTCCTGGTGTGGCTGGTGGCCGCCAGCGTGGTGCGCGAGCGCTGGCAGGCGCTGGGCCTGCTGGCCTGCCTGCTGGCCGCGCCCGCCGCCGAGGCGCTGATCGGCCTGTTCCAGTTCTTCGCGGGCTACGGCCCGGCCAGCTTCCGGATCGCGGCCAGCCTGCCCTTCGTGCGGGCCTACGGCAGCATCGGCCAGCCCAACTCGTTCGCGGGCTATATGAACATGGCATGGCCGCTGGCCGTGGCGCTGGCGGTGGGCGCGGTGTGGCGCGGGCGGCGCACGGGGCTGCGGCTAGCGCCGCTGGCCGGGCTGGTGGGCGCTGCTGGCGTCACCGGCGGGGCGCTGCTGGCCTCGTTCTCGCTGGGCGGCTGGGTGGGCGGGCTGCTGGGCTGCGTGGGCCTGCTGGCCACGCTGGGGCGGCGCTGGGCGGCGGGCGCGTTCGGCGCGGCGGGCGCGCTGGTGGGCTTCCTGGCGCTGGGCGGTGTGCGGCTGCTGCCCGATGCGGTGGCCGGGCGCATGACGCGGCTCACCAGCATGCTCAACTTCTTCGACCCCGCGACGGTCACCGTCACCCCCGAGAACTTCGCGCTGGTCGAGCGCATGGCCCAGATGAAGGCCGGGGCGCAGATGTTCCTGGCCCACCCGCTCACCGGCGTCGGCCCCGGCAACTTCACGCCCGCCTACAGCCACGTGGCCAGCGCGCCGTGGTATGTCTCGCGCGGGCACGCCCACAACTTCTACCTGCACATGGCCGCCGAGGCTGGCGCGCTGGGGGCGGCGGCCTACCTGGCGCTGTTGGGCGCGAGCATCTGGCTGGCCGTGCGGGCCATGGGCCGCGCGCGCGGCTGGCTGGCCCGTAGCGTCGCGGCGGGATGTTGTGGTATCATCGCAGCCGTCGCTGGACACAACATGTTTGAGAACTTGCACGTGCTGAACCTGGGCGTGCAGCTGTCTGGCGTCTGGGCTATCCTCGCCGTGCTCCCGCGCATTGAAGCGCCCGAGCCGCATGATGAAGGGGACGAGCGCCGCTGATGTGGGCCGCCCGTGCTCTTTGCTAAAGCTGAAACTGTATGCGATACCTTATCACCGGTGGCGCTGGCTTTATCGGCAGCCACCTGAGCGAAGCGCTGCTGGCACGCGGCGATGAAGTGATCTGCGTCGATAACTTCAACACCTACTACGACCCCGCGCGCAAGCGGCGCAACATCGCCGCCGCGCTTGAGCGCCCCGGCTATACCCTGGCCCAGGCCGACATCTGCGACGCCCCCGCGCTGGAGGAGATCTTCGCCACCCACCGCCCACACCGCGTGGCCCACCTGGGCGCGATGGCCGGGCCGCGCCGCTCGGTCGAGCAGCCCAGCCTGTACGAGGAGGTGAACGTGCGCGGCTCGCTCAACATCCTGGACATGGCGCGGCGCTATGCGGTGGGCGGGCTGGTGCTGGCCTCCACATCCTCGGTCTACGGCTTCTCGCCCACGCCCTGGGTCGAGAGCCTGCCCGCCGTGCAGCCGCTCTCGCCCTACGCCGCCACCAAGCGCGCATCCGAGCTGCTGGCCTACACCTACCACAACCTGTACAAGATCCCCACCCGCGTGGTGCGCTTCTTCACGGTGTACGGCCCGCGCGGTCGCCCCGATATGACGCCGCACCTGTTCGTGGACGCCATGGTGCGCCGCCAGCCGATCACGCTGTTTAATGGCGGCGAGGGCATCTACCGCGACTGGACCTATGTGGCCGATATTGTGGCAGGCGTGATGGCCGCGCTGGATGCCGATATCGCCTTTGATACCTTCAACCTGGGCAACTCCAGCCCGGTGGAGCTGCGCGCGTTTGTGGCCAAGCTGGAGGAGATCACCGGCATGGAGGCGCAGGTGGTGTCGAAGCCGCTGCCCGCCACCGAGCCGACCATCACCTACGCCAACACCGAGAAGGCCCAGGCCCTGCTGGGCTTCGCGCCGCGCACCACGCTGGATGTGGGCCTGGCCAACTTCTGGGAGTGGTACCAGCGCGAGGGCCTGAGCCGCGCGATCAACGGCTAGCCGATACTTTCGCCAACATAACGATCGCTGTGATAGGAAAGGATCAGCGGACACCGTGATCAACGAACAATCTTCCGAGTCTTCTTCCGAGGAGGCACCCCAGCTTTCTGCCGATGCCGAGTCTGTCGAGCGCGAGGGCTTCTCGCTCGGCAAGGCCGTGCGCAACCCCCGCACGCTGATCTCGCTGGTGCTGGTGGTGGCGATCATCTTCGTGATCGTCAAAAACTTCGACCTGGATGCGGCGACGATCTGGGCCAACATGAAGCAGGCCAACCTGGGCCTCTACCTGCTAGGCTTCGTGGCCTTCTATGCGACCTTCCCCATCCGCGCCTACCGCTGGCGCGTGCTGATGGAAAACGCCGATGTGCCGATCGCCGAGGGCCGCAAGACCTGGGCCTCGCTGCCAGCGCTGGTGGAGTATGTGGGCCTCTCGTGGTTTGCCAACTGCATCGTGCCGGCCAAGCTGGGCGACGCCTACCGTGGCTACCTGCTGAAGCACAACGGCGGGGTCTCGTTCTCCTCCACCCTGGGCACTATTTTTGCCGAGCGCCTGCTGGACATGCTGTGCCTGTTCGCCTTCCTGATGCTCTCGGCGTGGTCGGTGTTTGGGGTGCACATGCCGCCGGGCACGGGCATCATCTTTGGCGGCGGGCTGGTGCTGGTGGTGGCGATCGTCATCGGTCTGGCGGGCATGCGCTTTTTCGGCCCGCACATCCGCAAGATCGTGCCTGGCCGGTTCCAGCGCATGTACGTCAGCTTCGAGCACGCGGCGCTTAGCTCGTTCCGCCCGGCCATCCTGCCCAAGCTGGTGCTGCTGACCGCGCTGGTGTGGCTGCTGGAGGGCATGCGGCTGTACTTTGTGATCGAGGCGATGCACATCGATGGCATCGGCATCGCGGCGATCATCTTTGTGGCGCTGGCATCCTCGCTGCTCACCGCCATCCCGGCCACGCCCGGCGGCCTCGGGCTGGTGGAGGGCACGGTGGCCTTTGTGCTGACCACGATCTTCTCGGTGGAGCTGAACCTGGCCACGGCGGTGACGCTGCTGGACCGCATCATCAACTTTTGGAGCATCGTGGTCTTCGGCCTGATCCTCTACATCTTCAGCAAGCGGAAGTGACCGGGCGCGACTCGGAAGACCAGGGCGAAAGGTAGCGCTACCTTTCGCCCTTTGTGTGCGCCGCCCGTGCGGCGGCGGGGGCACCTATGATCATTGGTATCGACTACACGGCGGCGCTGCACCAGGGCGCGGGGATCGGGCGCTACACCCGCGACCTGATCGGCGCGGTGCTGGAGCAGGGGCCGCAGCACCAGTATCGGCTGTTCTATGCGGCGGGCGGGCTGGATGCGGGCGGGCCATACATGGCCGAGCTGGCCCGGCTGTGCCGCCGCCCGGGCGTGCGGGCCGCGCCCATACCGCTCTCGCCGCGCCGCCTGACCCAGCTGTGGCAGCGGCTGCGCGCCCCGCTGCCGGTGGAGCTGTTCACCGGGCGGCTGGATGTGCTGCACGCGCCCGACTTCGTGCTGCCGCCCACCTTCGCCCGCACCCTGCTCACCGTCCACGACCTGTCGTTCTTGGTGCACCCCGAGCTGACGGTGCCCAGCATGGTGCGCTACCTCTCCGGGGCGGTGCCGCGCTCGGCCCGCCGCGCCGACCACATCCTAGCCGACTCGCTGGCCACCCAGCGCGACATAACGAGTCTGCTGGGCGCGCCGGAGTCGCGCATGAGCGTGGTCTACCCTGGGCTGGCGGCAGGCTTCGGGCCGCGCCCCGCCGAGGAGTGCGCCGAGGTGCGCGCCCGACTGGGCCTGCCCGAGCGCTTCCTGGTGTTTGTCAGCACGCTCTCGCCGCGCAAGAATGTGGAGCGGCTGGTGGACGCCTTCGCCCAGGTGGTATCGCAGGGCCGGGTCGCGCCTGATCTGGCGCTCATCCTGATCGGCAGCCGGGGCTGGATGGATGAGGGCATCTTCGCCGCGATCGAGCGGGCTGGGCTGGGCGAGCGCATCCGCTGGCTGCGCTATGTGGGTGACAACGACCTGCCTGCGGTGTATAATTTAGCCTCGGCGATGGTGTATCCTTCGATCTATGAAGGATTCGGCCTGCCCGCGCTTGAGGCGCTGGCGTGCGGCACCCCCGTGCTCACCGCCGACAACTCGAGCCTTCCCGAGGTGGTGGGCGACGCGGCGGTGCTGGTCGATGCGATGTCGGTGCCGTCGATTGCGGGCGGGATCGAGCGCCTGATGAATGACAGCGCGCTGCGCGCCCGGCTTGCCGCCCAAGGCCCTGCCCAGGCCCGCCGCTTCACATGGGATCACGCAGCGCAACAGGTGCTGGCCTGCTATGAGCAGCTGGCACAACAGAGGAGATAAACAGACGCATGGCCCAACAACCTCATATGTCGAGCGAACTCCTAGCGGATGACCGCGCCAGCCGAAGCTATGCGTTTGGCCTGCTGCTCTCGCGCATTTTTCACCCGGTGCCGCTGGCTATCTTCATGTTTCTTGTCGTCGGGATCTACGCCGCCGATAGCGCCTCCAGCGGCATCGTGTGGGCTATCGTGTGCGTCCTGACCATGATCCTGCCCACCACGATCTTCTTCGCCGTGCGGCTGCGCCAGGGCGTGTATAGCGACGAGGATGTGTCGCAGCGCCATCAGCGCACCGAGCTGTACGTGGTCTCGATCTCGACCATGGTGCTGGGCACCGGCGTGCTGGCCTACCTGGGCCTGCCGCGCCCGTTCCTCGCGCTGCTGGCCTCGTCGCTGCTGATCGGGCTGCTGGCCTTCGGCATCAACATGTTTTGGAAGATCAGCGTGCACGCTGGCTCGGTGGCCTCGGCGGCCACCGTGGCCACGCTCTACTCGGGCGGGCTGGGCCTGGCGCTGTGGCTGTGCGCGCTGGCGGTGGGCTGGGCCAGGGTGCGCACCGGCAACCACACCGTGATGCAGGTGACGATGGGCATGCTGCTGGCGCTCTCGGTGATCACGCTGGTGTTCCGCCTGATGGCCTAGACCCGCAAGAGGCAATGGACGCGAATACTACGTGAAAGATCCTTTACCGGCGCGCAATTTACAATTATCGCGCGAGGTTTTACAATAGGCGCACAACACATTATCTGTATTGAAGGCATATAACCATAACGCCTCAATGTGATGGAGGTTTAATCCCATGGCCAAAGTCAAGATCACCAAAGGGAAGTACGAGCGCCTGCTCACCTGCTCCGACGAGAATGGCGTGATCGCCGCCGCCGCGATGGACCAGCGCGGCTCGCTGCAGAAGTCGATCGCCAAGGCTCGCGGCGCGAACGGCACCGCCGACGCCCACGACCTAGAGGTGTTTAAGGCCGTCGTCACCCGCGTGCTCACCAAGCACTCCAGCGCCATCCTGATGGACCCCGAGTTCGGCCTGGAGGCGATCAAGCAGCGCGCGCCGAAGACCGGCGTGCTGCTGGCCTATGAGAAGACCGGCTACGATGCGACCCTGAAGGGCCGCCTGCCCGATCTGCTGCCCGAGTGGAGCGTGAAGCGCCTGATCGACGCTGGCGCGGATGCGATCAAGATCCTGCTGTACTACAACCCGTTCGACGCCGAGAGCGTGAACGTGATCAAGCACGCCTTCGTGCAGCGCGTGGGCGCGGAGTGCGCGGCCTACGATGTGCCGTTCTTCCTTGAGCCGATCGCCTACGACGACGAGATCACCGGCGCGTTCGAGTTCGCCCAGGCCAAGCCCCGCTATGTGAAGGGCTACATGGAGGAGTTCTCGAAGCCCGAGTACTACGTCGACATCCTGAAGGTCGAGGTGCCGGTGAACGTGACCTTCGTCGAGGGCATGAAGGTGTTCGGCGGCCAGAAGGCCTACAGCCGCGACGAGGCCAAGGAGCACTTCCGCGAGGCGGCCAGCCTGGCCAAGAAGCCCTTCATCTACCTGAGCGCGGGCGTCACCGACGAGGTGTTCCGCGACACGCTGGAGCTGGCCGCCGAGGCTGGCACGCCGTTCTCGGGCGTGCTGTGCGGCCGCGCCACCTGGCAGGATGCCATCCCGGTCTACGCCCTGGAGGGCGAGGCTGCGCTGGAGGCCTGGCTTGAGGACCGCGGTCTGGCCAACGTGCACGCGCTGAACGCCGTGCTGGCCAAGGGTGCGAAGCCCTGGTGGGACTTCTACGGCGGCAAGGAGAACCTGGAGATCATCGAGCGCGTGATCGCGTAGTCTTCCCGCCTACCGTCTGCCTGCCCGCGTGTGCCGTTTGGCGCGCGGGCTTTTTTCGTCATATGGTCGCACTTGCTTTTCCTTTCTTTGCATGTATACTCACAAAGAACATACGTGCGTGTGAGAAGGAGCGTAAGCATGCAGTCGACGTCGGTCGCTACCGCCCCCTCTGCGGGGAAGATTCGCTGGGCTGGCTATGTGCTCATGGCGCTGGCCGGGTTGTTTCTGCTGATGGATGGCGTGGTGAAGCTGATGCAGGCGCAGGTGGCGGTGGAGGCCACCGTGGCGCTGGGCTTCTCGGCCAGCGTGCTGCCGGTGCTGGGCGTGCTGCAGCTGGCTTGCCTAGCGATCTACCTATTCCCCCGCACCGCCGTGCTGGGCGCGGTGCTGCAGACCGGCTACCTGGGCGGCGCGATCGCCATCCACCTGCGTGCCGACACCGGGCTGTTCAGCTACATCTTCCCCGTGCTGATCGGGCTGATGATCTGGGGCGGCATCTACTTCCGCGAGCCGCGCCTGTGGCCGCTGCTGCCTTTGCGGAAGGTAGGCTAGGCGGGGCGTCCGAGGTGCACAAGGGCGGCTGGCATACGCCAGCCGCCTCTGTTTTTGCGCTATAGGATTCGCGCCGACCGCTAGTCGTCGCCATCCTCGCCCGCCATGATCACGGCCACCGGGCGCATGCGCGCCAGCGGGCGCACCAGCCCGGCGTCTACCTGGATCTGCATCCCCCGCTCGATGTCCTTGTAGGCGTGTGGGGCCTCGTCGGCGCTCAGGCCCTCGACGAGGATGTCGTGCCGCTGCATCCAGCGCCGCGCCTCGGCCAGGCTTACCCGGCTGCGGGCCTGGGCGCGGCTGCCCAGCCGCCCAGCCCCATGCGACGCACTGGCGAGCGCCTGCGGGTTGCCTAACCCGGCCACCAGGTATGAGGCGCTGCCCATGCTACCGGGGATGATCCCCAGATCGCCGGGGCCAGCGGGCGTGGCCCCCTTGCGGTGGATCACCGCGTCGCCCTCGCGCCAGGCGAAGTTGTGGTGGTTTTGCGCGGTTAGCAGTGGCCGCAGGCGCGCGCGCCGCGCGAACAGCTCGTGGATGACCTCGTGGTTGGCCCTGGCGAAGTCGCCCGCTAGCTCCATGGCCTGCCAGTACTCCTGCCCGGCCTCGCCATCCAGGCTTAGCCACTCGTACATGCGCGGCACCTTGGCGCGCTGCGCGGTCTCCTGGCTGGCCAGCCGCATGTAGGTGTTGGCGATGGCGTAGCCCACCCCGCGCGAGCCGCTGTGGGTGAGCAGGCCGCAGAACGCCGCTGGGGTGCCCGCGTCGGGTGCGATGGCCTCGCCCACCACCAGCTCAGCAAAGTGGTTGCCGCTGCCGCTGGTGCCCAGCTGCTGGGCGGCCTTCTGGCGCAGGCTGCGGGTCTGCGAGGTCATACCCCAGCGCGCATCCTCCAGGATGGCGTGGTCGGCGCTGCGCAGGCTGTTGCCGCCCGCGCCGAAGCTGGTAACCTCGCGCAGGCTGGCGAACAGGGCCTCGCGGTTGGTCAGCAGGTCGTCGGGCGACATGTCGAAGATGGTGAGGTGCATGCGGCAGCCGATGTCCACGCCCACCATGGCCGGAGCCACGGCGCGGTGTGCGGCGAACACCCCGCCGATCGGCAGAGCGTAGCCGGGGTGGCCGTCGGGCATCAGCGCGCCGCCCAGGGCGATGGGCAGGCGTAGCGCCAGCTCCAGCTGGGCCACGGCTGGCTGCTCGATGTCCGCGCCCACCTCGCCGAACACACGGTAGGGCTGCGGCGCCTCGCGCATGCTGGCGATCTCGGGCGGCGGGCCGAACTCTTGGGCGATGGTGGCCTGGATCTGCTCCACGGCTACGCCCTGCTTCTTCAGCGCCGCCGCCCTGGTGGCCATGGCGGTGAAGCGCTTGTCGCCCTTCCAAGCGGCGATAATCTGGTTGGGCTTCATTCGCCCAGGATGATCTTGACTGCGATCGCCGTGTCGGTCAGATCTTCCAGCACGGCATCGGCCCCAGCCTCGCGAAGCTGCTGGCTGGTAAACGCACCGGTGGCGACGGCGATGATGCGCGCGCCATTGGCTTTGCCGCAGGCCACATCGTTGGGCGTGTCGCCGATCACCACGATCTCCTGTCCGCTGAAGGTGCGCCCGTAGCGCGCGGCGGCCCGCTGCACGGCGAAGGGTACGAGCGCCGGGCGGTGGTGGTGGTCGCTGCCGTAGGCCCCGATCTCGATATCCAGGTAGTGATCTAGCCCAAAGAACGAGAGCTTGGCGCGGGCGCTATCCTTGATGTTGCCGGTGAGCAGAGTCTGCAGCACGTCGGGGGTCTGCTGCAGGTGTTGGAGCACCTCGCGCACGCCTGGCATCGGCCCGCCGCGCCGCGCATACTCCTCGCGGCGCGCGGATAGCTCCTCCATGTAGATATCGATGAAGCCCGGCATCTGATCAAGCAGCGCGGCCTGGTCGTGGTCGGGGTAGGAGTTGAAGAGGATCTGGCGGTCGGTCATGCCAGCGTAGGCGAAGGGCGCACCGGTGATCACGCCAAAGGTGCGCGTCATGGCCGCGCGCAGCGATTCGCCCGCCACGCCGCCGCTGCGGAGGATGGTGCCGTCGATGTCCCAGAGGATGAGGTGTTTCACAGGAACTCCATTGGTGTGTTGCAAAAAAACGAGCGATGATGCGGGGCTTTGCGCCCAGAACACCATCGCTCGGGTATCACATTGTCTCGATCGGGCCAGCGGGCCTATTTTTGCGCTGGCAGCGGGTCGGGCTGGGGTACATCCAGGCCCAGGAAGGGTGCGATCGGGTAGACCAGCCGATCGACCACCTGGCCCAGCCGCCGGAACTGCGGGGCCAGCTCGGTGTCTTTCATGGCGATGTCGACAGGCACATCCAGCTTGATCGGGATGGTCACGTTATCCAGCGGGATATCCATCTTCAGCGCGATTTTGAGCGGCGTGCCCTGCGGCAGCACCAGGTTGATGTTGCTGGCCCGCAGTCGGTTGCCCCCGCCCAGATCGATGTCGGCACCGGCCAGGCTCAGCGGCACCGGCTCCTGCAGGGTGACGGTCGTCACCTGGTCGACCGGCACCACCACGCCTGCGCCCTGCAGCGGCAGCGGCTGGTCGAGCGCGATGGTGGTGCGGATATGTGCGGCCTGGAGCTGATCGACCACATCGCGCAGCTCGGATACCTCGCCTGTGGCGAAGCCCTGTAGCCCCACGCCCGCGCCAAACAGCTGGGTGCGCCAGCTGAACACAAAGCCAACCAGCAGCAGCACCACCGTGAGCAGGATGATGTTCATGATGAACGAGGTCAGCACCATCGCTTTCCAGAGCTTGGGCAGCGTGGATGTGATCGGCTGCGGCTCTGGATCGACTGGCTCGCTGCGGCGGGGTAGGAAAGAGAAGCGGCGGGCTTGTGGCTGGGCCATGTGTCAGCTCCTTGCTGGATGCTACCAAGTACCGTATGTGCCAGTATAGCTCACAACAGAGCAGTATGCAAGGTGTATGGCTTTGCAATGCACTTTGGCACGCAAAGGTTCTAGGGCGTGCCGAAGTGGCGCAGCGCCAGCCGCAGCCGCTCCTCTAGCTCGGCGGGGGCGTCGGCGGGCAGCGCGGCCACGGCCCCCGCCGCCTCGGCGGCGCTGAAGCCCAGGCTGGTGAGCATCTCCACCAGCTCGGCGTTGGCGCTGGTGGCGGCGGGTGTGGCGCCAGCGGGCAGCGGCCCGCCCTTCACACCCACTTTGGTCTTCAGCTCTAGCACCAGCCGCTCGGCGGTCTTCTTGCCGATGCCGGGCACCCTGGCCAGCCGCGCCGTGTCGCCCCCGGCGATCGCCAGGCGCAGCTCGTCGGGGGTGGTGGTGGAGAGCAGGCTCAGCGCCACCTTGGGGCCGATCCCGCTCACGCCGATCAGGGTCTCGAATAGGTGGCGCTGGTCGATGGTGGCGAAGCCGTACAGCGCCAGCGCATCCTCGCGGATGTGCATGTGGGTGTAGAGCCGTACCTCGTCGCCCAGCTGGCCCAGGTTGGCCAGCACGGTCTTGGGCGCGAAGACCTGCAGACCCATGCCGCCCATCTCCACCACGCAGTGGTCGACGCCGAGAAAGATGAGCGCCCCGCGCACCGATGCTATCATGCCTTCTCCCTAACGTGTCACCAGCATCACCACCAGCAGCAGCAGCACCGCCACCGCCAGCCCGATGGCAACCCACATGTACACCCGATCCCAGTTCAAGAAGCGCCAGTCGTTGGGGATGTTGTGCTGGAAGCCGTAGATATGCAGGCTGTAGGTGTTGACGATCTGCTGCTGGGCGGGCGTCACGCCTTCCTTGCCCTTGGGCATGGGGGCCTCGGCGGCCTTCTGCATCTCGCCGAGGTCGAACACCAGCTCGGCCACAGGGATGAAGCTCACCACCAGCTCGGTCAGCGCGATCTTGGTGGTGTCCTCCACCACGCCTTTCTCGGCCTCTTTGATCAGGCCAGCCACGGCGGGCAGGCTCTTCCACGCGCCGCGGAAGCCGCCCACCTGCCGCTCGTGGTAGACCTCGCTGGGCGTGCATGTCTTGGCCAGCCAGGCCTCATCTACATTGGGCAGGTCGTCGTGGCTGTTCAGCTCCATGGTGCGGCGGCTCCAGGCCACGGTCTTCTGCTCGATCATGCGGCCCACGCCATCGCAGGCGGCGCACTTCACCCCTCCCGTGCCGGTGCAGTCGGGGCAGGGGATGATGGTCTCGGTCTTGGCCGGGGCTGCGGTGGCGCTGGCGGTGGCCGCGCCGCCGGGGCCTGCGGGCTTGGCGGCGTCGGGCTTGGGCGCGGTGGCGGCGCTGGCCACCGGGGCCTCGCGCACGATCGTGATGCGGCCCTTGCCCTTGCAGCGCTGGCACGGCACGCGGGCCACGCCGCTGCACACGCCGCAGTTCACCACCCGCACCGAGCCAGGCACCACCACGCTGCCGCCCGGCTCGGGGCCAAAGCCCTTGGGCGCGGGCAAGCTCATCTCCCAGCGGCCCAGCTCTTTTTCCAGCGGGAACTGGGCAGCCTTGCGATCTGGCTCGGCGCTGCTCTTGGGTGGCAGGCGGGTCTCGTAGAGCACGCGCAGGGTGTAGAAGTAGATGTTGGTGTGCGTGATGCGGTGCATGGCGGCCTGGCGGCCCAGCAGCCTGCGCCGCATGCGGCCCTGCTCGCTCCACGCGTTCAGCAGCTCGGCCAGCTCTTGCGGGTTCGAGAGTGTGTCGGCGTGCTTGCGGGCCTCCTGGATCGGCCCCTTCAGCAGGTCGGGGCCAAGCACGGTCTCGACGGGGTGCAGCTCGACTGGCGGCGTGATCGGGATGGTGGCCCGGATGGCGGTGATGCCCTGCGATGCGCTGGGCTTGTCGCTGGGGCTGATCACCTGGGTGGTGGCGGTGTGGCGGTTCAGCACCGCCTCTAGATCCTCTAGCGCCAGCTGCACCGAGGGGTAGCGCTTGGTTGGGTCCACCGCCATCATGGTCTGGATGACGCGGTCCACGCCGGGGGGCAGGTTGGTCACCCCCACGTCGGCCAGGGTTTTGGGCGGGGTGAAGGGGCCGCCGCCGCCGTCGGCCATGCCGGGCGTGTGGTCCCAGGGCAGCCGCCCGCTGAGCATCTCGAACAGCACCACGCCCAGGCTGTAGATGTCGGACAGGTGCGTGACCGCCGTGGCCGAGGCGGCGTGCTCGGGCGAGAGGTAGCCCGGCGTGCCCATCACCGCGCTCACCGTGGTGATGCCGGCCTTGCCCGACTGCCGCGCGATCCCGAAGTCGGTGAGCAGCACGCGCTTGGCCCCCGACTCAAGCAGAATATTGCCCGGCGAGACGTCGCGGTGGATGACGCCGCTGGTGTGCGCGAAGTCGAGCGCGGCACCGGCGCAGCGGAAGATGTGTACGGCCTGATCGAGCGAGAGCTTCTTGCTCTGCCGGAAGGCCTCGCGCAGCGACCCGCCGTTGACATACTCCATGACGGTGTAGTGGTGCGGGCCTTGCGTGCCGTGGTCGAGGATCTGGATGATGTTGGGGTGCCGCAGCCGACTGGTGATCGCGGCCTCCAGCGTGAATCGCTCGATCCACTCCTGATCCTGCGAGAGCAGCAGCTTGATGGCGACGGGCCGATTCTCGAGCGACTGATGGCGCGCAAGCCAGACCTCGCTCGATCCGCCTTTGCCGATCCGCCTATCGAGGGTGTAGTTTCCAATACGTGATGGGAGATTGCTCATACCGTGTTTCTCGTTCGGACGGCACCCAGAGGCCGCGCCCAGCCATTATACCACGGTACATCTGTGCGCATTGTTGGCGGGCTGCTAGCGGTGGTCGGTTTTCTTGGCTGGGTGTTTTCGGCCCGCTAGGGCTTCGGGCTGCTGGGCTGGCTCTTTTTCGTGGGGAGATCCTAGCATTCCATGCCATTGCATCCTCGTAGGATTGCTGGGCTGGATGTCCTGTCATATATAGGCGTATATGTATATCAGATAATTTTTTGAAAAATGACGTTTATCTATGTTTGCTTGTATCATTTTGCTATATAGGTTAAATAAAATAGATTATTAAATGATATTTTAATAATTATAGTATAATTTAATAGGGTATTTACAGTATAGCGAACCTATGATACTATAGCGCTTGTCCCTGAAGGCGAATTTATATCAATACAAAAATACGCTAAACTTGATACTCATACATATCAAGGTTGGCGGTGTAGAAATGGTGTCTAGGGTACATTGTGCCTTATACATAGGTTGAGTGTGTCTTCTGAATAAAAAGGAGTTGTCAATGGCTTGGAACCGACGTCTTATGACAGGAATCCTGAGCGCGGTGGTGATGATCGGAAGCAGCTTTACGGTGGCGCAGGCGGCGAACCCCAGCTATGATGATACCTACACCAACATTACCTACACCGGTACTTGGCAGGCGGTTACTGGGGTGATCGGCGCGGTGAACCAGACGCTGCACTGGTCGAACGTGACAGGTTCCGAGGCGTCCTTTTCCTGCCCGGCGGGCGGCAGCGGAGCGTATGGCGTGGCCTTCTACCTGACTGCCAGCAAGGCCTACAACCGGGGTATCGCGAATGTCTGGTTTACCAGCCCGTTCTACCCTGGTGAGATTCGCGGCCTGACGAAGGTGGATCTGTTCGAGCCAGGCGTGACGCGCCAGGTGCGCATCCCGATCAGCACCGATATGCCGCTTGGTACTGGTAGCCCCTATACCATTCACGTACAGGTGAGTGGCGAGAAGAACATATCCTCTAGCGGCACGTTTGTCGATATTGACAGCTACGAGTGCGATCTGAGCTAGGCAGCGCATAGCCTCGTTTCTGCTACGATTATGCCAATGCCCCAAGATAAACTATCTTGGGGCATTGGTATCTTTCAGCACACTTTCTTGATCTTGTGGCAATACAGGTTGTGGAGGCAAGCATAGGGATAGCCTGTGTGCATGGATGAACATCAGGTGAGGTACACTCATCTCAGGAGAAAATAACATAGGATTGTAGGATTATAATCACCCTGCGACGCATATCTCTACTGTAGAAATGAGATCGAGCGTATATGCCAATCTCGGCGCTGGCTCGGGGATCGTGATCATATTTTCGCGATCCCCGAGCCAGCGCCGAGAGTTTTGTCGGTAAATGGCTCTGCTGCTCAGTGCTCGCCAGCGAGCATGCGCTGTGCGGCCTGCTGGGCCTGGGCCAGGGTGGCCTGCCCCAGCTGCTCCTTGGTGGAGGGGATGGCGGCGGGCACCATGGACAGCTCGTCAAGGCCGAGGCCGGCCAGGGCCAGGGCGGCCTCGGGGTCGGCGGCCAGCTCGCCGCACAGGCCGATGGGGATGCCTGCGGCGTGCGCGGCCTGGGCGGCCAGCTGGATGAGGCGCAGCACGGCGGGGGACTTGTGGGTGTAGCGGGCAGCCAGCGGCGACTGCCCGCGATCGGCGGCCATGGCGTACTGGGTCAGGTCGTTCGAGCCGACGCTGAAGAAGGCGGCCTCGCGGGCCAGGATGTCGGCGGTGACGGCGGCGGCGGGGGTCTCGATCATGATGCCCACGGGCAGATCGGCGCGGTGGGCGATGCCCTCATCGGCCAGGCTCTGGGCGGCGGCGCGCAGGCGGGCCTTGCCCCAGCGCAGGTCGTCGAGCGTGGCGACCATGGGCAGCATCACCCACAGGTCGCCGTGGGGCGCGGCGCGCAGCAGGGCGCGTAGCTGGGTGTGGAACAGCAGCGGCTGGGCCATGCATAGGCGCAGGGCGCGCACGCCTAGGAAGGGGTTTTCCTCGTGGGGCATGGGCAGGTAGGGCAGGGGCTTGTCGCCGCCGATGTCGAGCGTGCGCACCACCACGGTGCCGCCCTCCATGGCTTCGAGCACCGCGCGGTAGGCATGGTACTGCTCGTCCTCGCTGGGCGCGCTGGCGCGGTCGAGGAACAGGAACTCGGTGCGGAACAGGCCCACGCCCTCGGCCCCGCTGGCGCGGGCGGCCCGGGCCTCGTCGGGGCTGCCGATGTTGGCCCACAGCGCCACGGGCGTGCCGTCGGCCAGCTGGCCGGGCTGGCCGCGCAGGGCGCTCTGGCGCGCGGCGGCGGCGGCTAGCTCCTCGGCGCGCTGGCGGTAGCTGGCCTGCTGCTGTGGGGTCGGGTCGGCGATCAGGGTGGCCGCGCCGCCGTCGAGGATGAGCGGGGTGCCGGGGGCGATGCCCAGCAGCCCTGGCCCAAGGCCCACCGCCGCCGGGATGCCCAGCGAGCGAGCCAGGATGGCGGTATGGCCGGTGGGGCCGCCGTAGGCGGTGGCGAAGCCCGCCACGCTGCCGCCGCGCAGCCCGGCGGTCTGGGTCGGGGTCAGGTCATCGGCCAGGATGATCGCGCCGGGGGGGATGTCGGCCTGGGCCTGCTGGCCGCCGATGGCCAGCAGGATCTCTTGGCCCACCGCGTCCATATCGGCGGCGCGCTCGCGCAGGTAGTCGTCGTCCAGCGCCTCAAGCGTGGCGCGCATGGCGGCGGTGGTCTGGCGCACGGCCTGCTCCAGCGGTGCCTGCTCGTCGTTCACCAGCCGCGCCACCTCCTCGCTCAGGAAGTCGTCCTCGACCAGCAGGGCCTGGGCGTCGAAGATGCCCGCCTCCTGCTCGTGGCCCCCGTCGCGGAACTGCTGGGCCAGGGCGCGCAGGCGCTCGGCGGCGCTGGCGCGGCCCTGGGCGAAGCGCGCGAGCGCGGCCTGGGGGCTGGCGTCGGCGGGCGCGGCGGGCGCGGCCTGGGCGGCCAGGTGGGCCGCAGGGCCCAGCGCCACCCCTGGCGCGCCGCCGACCCCGGTGAGCGTGTGTGGCATGGCGCTACTCCCCAAAGTTGTCCTGGATGAGCTTCACGAGCGCTGCGACCGCCGCATCCTCATCGTCTCCCTCGGCGCGGATGACCACGTGGTGGCCGGTCTTCACGCCGATCTGCAGCAGGTTGAAGGCGCTGATGGCCACCGCCTTGGTGCTGGGGCGGTCGAGGTTCTGGATGGTGATCTTGCTGGTAAACTGGCGGGCGGCCTGCACGAAGCTGGCGGCAGGGCGGGCGTGCAGCCCGACGGGATGGGCGACGGCGACAGTTGCTTCTTTCATTTTTTCTTTTACCCCTGCACTTTCACAAGCTCGCGGCCCTGCAGCGCGGCGGCGGCGGCCTCGGCTAGGCTCGCGCCGCTGGCGGCCTCCACCCCGGCCAAAAACGCGCCCTCGACGATCGGGCCGTCGCTGATCTGCACCGGCACGCCGCTGTACATCTCCAGCGCGGTCTCAAGTGCGATCACCGCGCCGGAGAGATCGACTAGGGCCAGGATACCCTCGGGCGACTCGGCCTCGCGCAGGCCATCTAGGATGCGGTCTACGCTGGTGCCAAGCCCACCATCAGTGCGCCCACCGGCTGCGACGATTTTAATCTGGTTGTGTGTTGCTTGCCCGACAAATTCTTGGATACCCTCAGCAAGCTTGGCGCTATGAGAGACGATGAGCAGGCTAACCATAGGCGTTCCTCTTTTTCTGCCGCGCGCCAATAGCAGAAAAGGGCGCGCGGCTCACACAGGGATGGTGCTGCGCGGGGCTGGCCGCGCAGCGCATGGGGCTTTGCTGGGGGCTAGCTGTAGGCCTCGCGCAGGATCTCGATCGGGTGCTTGCTGGCCACGCCGCTGCCGTGGGTGATCTGCCAGCGGCAGGTCTCCGAGTCGCACAGGGCCTCATCGCTGCCGCTCTCGCGCACGAAGTCGAACAGCGGCTTGCCCACATCCATACCGATCTGGTACTTCTCCTGCTTGAAGCCGTAGGTTCCGGCGATCCCGCAGCAAGCGGCGGTGCTGTCGGTGATCGTCAGGCCGGGGATTAGCTCCATGATGTCGAGCGCGGGCTTGCCGATGCGGTGGGCGCGCAGCTGGCAGGGCGCGTGGTAGGGCAGGCTGCGCTCGATGGGCTTGAAGTTGGTGTTCAGCTCGCCCTTCTCGTGCAGCATGCGCAGGAACTCGAAGATATCGTAGGTGTTCTCGGCCACGGCGCGCACCGGCTCGGAGTGCAGGCCCAGCAGCTCGGGGGCCTCCTCCTTCAGCGTCAGCGTGCAGCTGGTGCTGGTGCCCACGATTGGGATGCCCTTCTGGACGTAGGGGTAGAGCTTCTCGACGTTGTAGTCGTGGTACTTCTGCGCGTCGGGGAAGGCCCCGTTGGAGAGCAGCGGCAGGCCGCAGCAGCCCTGCTCGGCCACGATCACCTCGTAGCCGTTCAGCTCTAGCACCTCGATGGCGGCCTTGCCCACGTGCGGCTCGTAGTAGTTGGTGGCGCAGCCGTGGAAGAAGACCACCTGTTTTTTTGCGCTGGCCGTGGGCGCGGCGGGCGTGGGGCTGCCGCCCTCCTGGGCTTGCCTGCGGCTGCGGCGCTTCACCCACGAGCGAAAGGTGTAGGTGCTGAAGGGCGGGAAGGGGGCCTTGCGTGCCACGCCGAACAGCTTCTCGGCCACATAGCGGGCCGGGCCGAAGTTGGCCGCGAAGTTGGCCAGCGGGGCCTGCGGGCCGCTGCCCAGCACGCCGATGATGTCGGAGTGGCCCAGCATCAGGTTGCGCAGCGGCAGGCCCTTCTCCTCCACGATCTTGGCGCGGGCGCGGGCGTTCAGCTCGGCGATGCGCACGCCGGTGGGGCAGACCTGGTTGCACACCCGGCAGCCCGAGCAGTAGTCCACCGACTCGTCGGGGGTGGGCTGGCCGGCCTGGCGGAAGCGCTGGGCCTGCGGCCCCACGTACTTGGGGCCGGGGAACTTGTCGGTGACGGCGCTGACGGGGCAGGCCGACGCGCAGATATTGCACTTGATGCAGTGGTCGAGCGACTGCTCAAGCGACAGCTCGATCAGATCTATCGTATGTTCCATAGGTGTTTCCTGCTGGTTTTCTGCTGGGTATCGTTGGGCCGCTAGAGCAGGCTCTGGGCTGCCGCGTAGCCGGTGGCCAGGGCCAAGCCGCTGTAGCAGCGCTCGCGAACAGGGTCAGCGCCTGCAAGCGCCGCGCCAGCAACCGCGACATTTTCATACACCACCTGCCCACCATCGATCGGGCGGAAGCGCGTATCTACCGCCACCCCGGCCTGGAAGATCGGGTGGCCCGTCGGGTCGAGGAAGCGCGGCGAGAACCACTGGCCGCGTCCCTGCGGTGCCAGGATGGGCAGGCCCAGGGCGCGCTCCCAGACCTTGCCCTCGGGGTCGCTCCAGACCCCGCCGCCGCCCACGCCGCCGGTGGCCAGCACGAACTGCTGTGCGCTGTGCTGCTGCTGGCGCGCGGCGGCCTCGCTGTAGATATGGCGCAGCTGCTGGCCCTCGCCCTCGGCGCGCTCCACGAACGCGCCCAGCTGCATGCGCCCGCCCGCCGCCGTGATCGCTCTGGCGAAGATCTCGGCCAGGCGCATGCCGGGGACGGATGCCGGAACGGTGGGGATCTCGAAGATTAAGGCTCCGGCCTCGCGCTGAAGGTCGGCCACCACGGCCATGGGGTCGTGCAGGCCCAGCACGGCGGGCAGGCCGATGCGGGTGGCGTCGCCCTTCAGCTTGCGCAGCTGCTGGCCGATCTGCGCGCGCCACTCGGGGCGGTCGAACAGCAGGGCGAAGCTGCGGGTGTTGAAATCGAGCGTGCGCCCGGTGGATGCGGGTAGATCCAGGTAGACGCCCTGGGCGTCGTGGCCCTGCTCGCGCAGGTTGGCAGCGATCATGGGCGGGAAGAAGTCGCGCAGCTGGCGGAACCCGGCGATCAGCGTCTTGCCGCCCTGGCGCATGTCGCCCGCCGCCATGGTGGCGGGGAACAGCGCCGCCGGGCGCAGCGCGCCGATGGCGGTGGGCAGCAGCACGTTGCGGTCAAGCCCGCCCACGTAGGGGTAGCGGGCGGCCTCGACCAGCGCGCGGAAGCGCTCGATGGCGGACTCGACCTGGGCCACACCCACGCGGGCGTAGGGGTGCTCGGGCCGACCGGCGATCAGGGCCTCTAGGGCCTCGCGCAGGGTCTGGTCGCCCACCGCGCCCCAGATGTCGATGGTGCCGGGTGTCCAGTGGGTCGCGCCCTGGCCCTTGGCCAGCACGAGCGGCCTGCGCCCGGCCTCGGCGAGCTGGAGCGCGGCCATCAGGCCCGAGAGGCCAGCGCCGATAACAATAGTGTCTCGCATAGGTTCTATCTCGGTGTCGGTCGCGCGGCCAGGGCGGGCCGGGCCACGCGGCGGTGCTTATGCGTTGTCGTACTCGGTGGCGATCGCGGCGTGCTTGGTGACCACGCCCTCGCCCGCCTGGCTGTTCTCGCCGCCGGGGGGCAGCAGGTCGACACCCAGCGTGTCGAGGTACATGATCTCGTCGAGCCGAGCCTGGCGCAGCTGGTCTGCCCACATCACGGCGGTCAGGCCCTTCCAGCGCTCCTGGAGGAAGTGGCGCAGCAGCGCGCCCGAGAGCGAGACGCTGGAGGAGCCACCCTCGGCCTGCTGCGCGGCCTTCTGCTCTTCCCAGAGGGCCACGGCGCGGAAGGTGCAGAAGCCGCCCTGGCACGGCCCCATGCCCAGCCGGGTGTCGCGGCGGATGTCGTCGATGTTGCGCGCCCCGGCCTGGATAGAGGCCAGCACGTCGCCGCGCGTCACCAGCTCGCACTCACAGATCAGGTCGCCGTAGGTGTCGTCGCGCTCGATCTGGGCCAGCCGCTCGCCCTTGCGGTGGAAGTGGCCGGCTTGGTTGTGGGGCAGGATCTCGCCTGCGGTGCGGCAGGGCTGGGTGTTGCCCAGCTTCTTGGCGATTGCGTCCACCGCCTCCTCGGCCATCATGCGGTAGGTTGTCCACTTGCCGCCCACGATCGACATCAGGCCCTCCACGCCGTCGCGCTGGCTGTGGTCAAGCAGCTTGTAGGTGCGGCTGATGTCGCGGTCGTCGGCCACATCCTGGTCTTTGTAGAGCGGGCGGACCCCGGCCCAGGCGCGCAGGGCGCGGTAGGATGTGAAGTTGGGCACCAGCTTCGCGCCCTCCTCCATCATCAGGGCCACCTCGTCGGGGTCGATGCCGTAGACATCGGGGTCGGGCACGTGGCGGTCGGTGGTGCCGATCACGGCCACGGTGTGGGCAGGCACGATGATGTCGCCGTCGGCGGGCATCTTGCAGCGGTTGATCACAGTGTTGACCATGCGGTGGTTCATGGCCACCATCACGCCCTTGCCGGGCACCACGGTCACCTTCACCCCGGCCATGCCTGCGATCTTGCCCGCCCACGCGCCTGCGGCGTTCAGCACATAGGCCGCCTCGATCCGCTTGTGCTCGCCGGTGCTCAGGTCTTCCACCACCGCGCCCACCACGCGGTCGCCCTCGCGGATGAGGTCCACCACGGCGTGGTAGGGCAGGGCCTGCGCGCCGTAGTGCTTGGCCGAGAGTACGTTCAGGTCGGTGGCCAGGAACGAGTCGGCGGATGCGTCGTTGACCTCGAAGGCGCGGCTGATGCGCGGGTTGAGCGCTGGCTCGCGGCGCAGCGCCTCGGCCACGCTGATCTCCTCGCAGGCCACGCCGGTCTTGCGGCAGCCTTCCAAGAAGGTGTCGCCGTAGCTCGGGTCATCCCAGGGGGTGGCCACGAAGAAGCCGCTGGTATCCTCGATGCAGTGCGGCATGATCGTGCGCAGGATCTTATTTTCCACCGCGCACTCGTGGGCCGACTGCGGGTCTTTTACCGCGTAGCGCCCGCCGCTGTGCACCAGGCCGTGGTAGCGGCCCGTGGTGCCGTGGGTCATGTCGCCCTTCTCGACCAGCACGGCGCGGATGCCGCGCATGGCCAGGTCGCGCAGGCAGCCAGCGCCGGTCGCGCCGCCGCCGATGACAAGCACTTCGGTTACGATCGTTTGCATAGGGTACGCCTTTGTTTGTTGCGAATGAGCGCGCAGCATCCTAGCGCGGCGGGCGCGTGCCTCGTCGCCATCGGCGGCCCGTGTTGTGTGTGGCTGCGCTTGCTCGTGGTCGTGGTGATGCGGTAAAGAAGATATGCCGAGAAAATGTAAAGGGAAGGAGGTCGAGCGCCCGTAAGACAAAGGGTGGGCGCTCGGCCAAATCCGCATAAGGAAGACAACGCGGGCGCAATCGTGCGCTCTTTCTGCTTTTGCCTACTGGCGGGGGGGGGGGGGGGGGGGGCCCCCCCCCCCCCCCCCCGCCGCCGTACCGCCTACTCGACCCAGTCGAAGGTCTTGGTCACGGCCTTCTTCCACTGGCTATAGAGCGAGTCGCGCTGGTCGGCGCTCATCTTCGGCTCCCAGGTCTTCTCGATCTGCCAGTTCTGGCGCAGGTCGTCGGTGCTCTTCCAGAAGCCGGTGGCCAGGCCCGCCGCGTAGGCCGCGCCCAGCGCGGTGGTCTCGGCCACCTTGGGCCGCACCACCGGCACGCCCAGGATGTCGGCCTGGAACTGCATCAGCGTCTCGTTGGCCACCATGCCGCCGTCCACCTTCAGGGCCTTCAGATCCACGCCCGAGTCGGTGTTCATGGCATCCAGCACCTCGCGGGTCTGGAAGGCGGTGGCCTCCAGCACGGCGCGGGCGATGTGGCCCTTGTTGACATAGCGGGTGAGGCCAGCGATCACGCCGCGGGCGTCGGATCGCCAGTAGGGCGCGTACAGGCCCGAGAAGGCCGGCACGAAGTAGGCCCCGCCGTTGTCCTCCACGGTCTTGGCCAGCTCTTCGATCTCGCCGCTGTTCTTGATGATGCCCAGGTTGTCGCGCAGCCACTGCACCAGCGCGCCCGCGATCGCGATCGAGCCTTCCAGCGCGTAGACTGGGGCCTGGTCGCCGAACTTATAGCCCATGGTGGTGAGCAGACCGCTCTTCGAGGGCACCATCTCGTTGCCGGTGTTCAGCAGCATGAAGCAGCCGGTGCCGTAGGTGTTCTTGGCCTCGCCGCTGCTGTAGCATGTCTGGCCCACCAGCGCGGCCTGCTGGTCGCCCAGGATGCCCGCCACTGGGATGCCGCCGATCACGCCCACCGCGTTGCCGTAGACCTCGCTGGAAGAGCGGATCTCGGGCAGCAT
Organism: Chloroflexia bacterium SDU3-3; assembly: GCA_009268125.1. Lineage (NCBI taxonomy): Bacteria > Bacillati > Chloroflexota > Chloroflexia > Chloroflexia bacterium SDU3-3. The sequence continues at coordinate 22,614 of WBOU01000029.1, forward strand.
CTGGCGCGGGATGCCCAGCGCATCCAGCATGTCGTCATCCCACTGCAGCGTGGCGATGTTCATGAGCATGGTGCGGCTGGCGTTGGTCACGTCGGTGATGTGCACGCCGCCGTTCGGCCCGCCGGTGAGCCACCATGTCACAAAGGTGTCCATGTTGCCGAACACCGCGTCGCCGCGCTCGGCGGCCTCGCGCGCGCCCGGCACGTTGTCCAAGATCCAGCGGATCTTGGGGCCGGAGAAGTAGGTCGAGAGCGGCAGGCCGACCTTCTCGCGGAAGCGATCCTGGCCGCCCTCGCGGGCCAGATCGTTGCAGATCTGGGTGGTGCGGGTGTCCTGCCACACGATCGCGTTGTAGAGCGGTCGCCCGGTGTTCTTGTCCCACACCAGCGTGGTCTCGCGCTGGTTGGTGATGCCAACCGCCGCGATGTTGTCGATGTTAATGTTCCCCTTGCGCAGCGCCCCGTCAACCACATCGTTGGTGCGTGTGCGGATCTCGTTCGGGTTGTGCTCGACCCAGCCGGGCTGCGGGTAGATCTGCTCGTGCTCTTTCTGATCGACGCAGACGATATTGCCGCCGTGGTCGAAGATAATGCAGCGTGTGCTGGTGGTACCCTGATCGATTGCCGCCACATACTTTGCCATAGATGACCTCCTTGTCATTGTGGGTGAGCAGCGCTGGCGCGGGCCGGGGTGGCGGCGCGCCAGCGCCGGTTGAAACTGGGTCTCTGCGCAGCGTTGGGGCTGGCCTACGCGCCCTGCGCCAGGGTCTCGGCCAGCACCTGCGACATATAGAACGCCGATGTCGCGCCTGGGTCTTGGTGCCCGATGCTGCGCTCGCCTAGGTACGAGGCGCGGCCTTTGGTGGCCAGCATCGGGATGGTGTCCTTCATGCCCTGCTCGACGGCGGCCAGGGCCTGGGCGGTGGCCTCGTGGGGGGGCACCCCGCTGGCCAGCGCAGCCTTGAGCGCGTCGATGCCGGGTGCGATGGCGTCCACCATGGTCTTCTCGCCGCGCTGGGCCTTGCCACGGGCGATAATGCCCTCCAGCGCGGCGTCGAGCGCCACCACCAGCTCGTTCTCGCTGATCTCGTAGCGGTCGGCCAGGGCCATACCGGCGCGCATGTAGGCGGTGCCGTACAGCGGGCCGGATGCGCCGCCCACGGTGGAGACCAGGGTCATACCAGCGGTCTTCAGGATGGTCCCGATGTCTTTGTCGGCCACGGTGGGCAGCTTGGCCACCACGGCGGCGAAGCCACGGTCGAGGTTTGCGCCGTGGTCGGCGTCGCCAATCGCCGAGTCGAGCTGGGTCAGCTCGTCGCGGTGCTGGCTGATGCGCGCGGCCACCCCCTCGATGTAGCGGATGATCATGTCGGCAGTGATCTGCATGTGTTCTTCCTCCGAGACGTAGGGAAGAGAAACCGGAAGCTCTACTCTATCACATCCGCCTGGCGCGGTGGTCGGATCTGCCGCGGCAAGATCGCTGCGGCGCGGCCTCGCGGGCCTCCGGCGCTCTTCCCCCCTCATCCCCTCCATGCCCTCCGCCGCGCGGCGATCCTACATGCCCCAGCGCAGCGCCGGGGTCAGCACGGGCGCATCCCAGAGCTTGGTCAGCTCGTCGTCCATCTTCACCAGGGTGATCGAGCAGCCCGCCATCTCCAGCGAGGTGATGTAGCTACCCACCAGCTTGCGCGAGATGGTGATGTTGCGGCCCTTCAGGATCTTGGTCAGCTCGTTGTAGACCACATACAGCTCGATCAGCGGGGTGCCGCCCATGCCGTTCACGAAGGCCAGCACATTGTCGCCGCTCTTGAAGGGCAGGTCTTCGAGGATGGGTGTGGCCAGCATCTCGGTGATGGATGCCGCATCCTGAAGCGGCACGCGCCTGCGGCCCGGCTCGCCGTGGATGCCGATGCCGATCTCCATCTCGTTCTCGCCCAGCTCGAAGGTGGGCTTGCCCGCGTGGGGCACCGTGCAGCTGGTGAGCGCCATGCCCATCGAGCGCCCGAGCGCGTTGACCTTCTCGGCGATGCGCTTGACCTCCTCCAGGTTGGCCCCGGTCTCGGCAGCCGCGCCCACGATCTTCTCCAGCAGCACTGTCACACCCACGCCGCGCCGACCGGCGGTGTAGAGGCTGTCCTGCACGGCCACATCGTCGTTGGTCACCACGGCGGCCACGTCGATGCCCTCGGCCTGGGCCATCTCGGCGGCCATCTCGAAGTTCATCACGTCGCCAGTGTAGTTCTTGACGATGTGCAGCACGCCAGCGCCGCCGTCGATCGCCTTGGTGGCGGCCAGCATCTGGTCGGGCACGGGCGAGGTGAACACCGCGCCGGGGCAGGCCGCATCCAGCATGCCCTTGCCCACAAAGCCGCCGTGCATCGGCTCGTGGCCGCTGCCGCCGCCCGAGAGCACCGCCACCTTACCCTTGATCGGGCCATCGGCTCGCATGATGAAATCGGGATCGTACGAGACCCGCAGCAGATCGGGGTGGGCGGCGGCCATGCCGGCCAGCGCGTCTTTCACCACGTTCTCTGGCGAGTTGATCAGCTTCTTCATTGACCCTCTCCTTAATCAGTGGCACCGCCGTGGTGCCGCTAGCCTGCCAGCGCGCGGAACAGCACGCCGCCCAGCACCGCGCCGATGATCGGGCCGACCACCGGGATCCACGCGTACTCCCAGTCGGAGCTGCCCTTGCCTGCGATCGGCAGGATGGCGTGCATGATGCGCGGGCCGAGGTCGCGGGCGGGGTTCAGGGCGTAGCCGGTGGGGCCGCCCAGGCTCAGGCCCAGCGACCAGATCAGCATGCCGACGAGGTAGGTGTTCAAGCCTGGGGTTGCGCCGCTGACCGCCTTGCCGATGGCGCTGACGATGAAGATCAGGCTGAAGGTGCCGATGATCTCGGTGATCAGGTTGGCCACCGGGTTGCGGATGGCCGGGCCGGTGCTAAATACGCCCAGCTTCGCGCCCTTGTCCTCGGTGATCTCCCAGTGGGGCAGGTAGGCCAGCCACACCAGCAGCGCGCCCAGCATCGCGCCCAGGAACTGCGCCACGATCAGCATCACGCCGTTGCCAATGTCGGCACCGGCGGCAAACCAGCCCTGGATGATCCCGGCGGGGTTGAGCGAGCCAGGCCCGCCGAAGGCCGCCGAGACAAACGCGCCACACATGACCGCAAAGGCCCAGCCAGCGGTGATCACGATCCAGCCTGCGTTCTGTGCTTTCGACTTGTTGAGCAGAACTGCCGCCACCACCCCATCGCCAAGCAGGATGAGCACCATGGTTCCAAACAGTTCGCCTAAGAATCCTGCGGGCATCGTCGTCCCTCCTCACATCAATGCTTCAGAGCACGGAAGTCTCAAGGTTTCGGAAATCGCCATTGATCGCCAAGAAGAATCCAGTCGCGCGAGCGGCGCACAGAGACAGCGGCCCCCTTTCTACGTACTGCGACGATGTGCCGATCATGGGTGCGCCAGACGACGCATGGCAGCGCTCCCTTGCGCTTTATTGAAGGGATCGTTTGGTTCGGCGTTAGGGTAGTGGGGGAAGAAGCAGACAGGCGCAAGAAGATAGGGCTATCATCTTGAACGGGCGCTCCATCGCACAACTACCTGGCTCTGATCGTGAAACCAGATATACCGTCGCAAAGATCAAACCTTCAGAAGGTGTTGCTGTCTGCCTTTATGCTACCACGCTGCGAATCCTTGTCAATAGAAAAACTGGACGTGGTTGCAGCCTGGCCTGTTTCAATAGTGAAACATATTGTTTCAATGTTTTGACTGCCACAGCAGGTCGCGGTCCAGGGCGTAGCGGCGCATCTTGCGCCAGAGCGTGGCGCGGCTGATGCCCAGGCGCTCGGCGGTGCGGCCCAGGTGCCCGCCCGACTCGTGGTAGGCCCGCACGATCGCCTCGCGCTCGGCCAGGGCGTGGTGGTCGTGCAGGCGGGCGGGGGCGGGCGCGCCGTGGGGCGCGTGGCTGGCCACGGCGGCGGGCAGGTCGTCGAGCGTCAGCACGCTCTTCTCGCTCAGGTGCAGCAGCCGCTCCAGCAGCGTCTCTAGCTCGCGCACATTGCCGGGCCAGGGGTAGGCCCGCAGCGCGGCCAGGGCCTCGGGGGCCAGCAGGGTCTGCTTGCCCAGCCGCCGGTTGATCGTGGCCAACATGTGGCTGGCCATCAGCAGGATGTCGTCGCCGCGCTCGCGCAGCGGCGGGATGCGGATGGAGAGCACGCCCAGCCGCAGCAGCAGGTCGGCGCGGAACCGGCCATCGGCCACCTCGGCGTCGAGGTCGCTGGGCGTTGCGGCGATCACCCGCACATCCAGCGGGATGACGCGCCGCCCGCCCAGCCGGATGATGTGCCCGGTCTCGATCGCGCGCAGCAGGCTGGTCTGGGCCTCGGGGGTGAGCGCGCTGATCTCCTCAAGCAGCAGGGTGCCGCCCTGGGCCAGCTCCAGCCGCCCGGGCCTGCCCTCGGCGGGGCCGCGCTGGGCGGGGTCGCTGGCATGCTGGCCCTCGTAGCCCACCAGGTCGCCCAGCAGCAGCGATCGCGGCACGGCGGCGCAGTTCAGCACGATAAACGGCCCGCCGCTGCGCGGGCTAGCGTTGTGCAGGGCGTGGGCGAACAGCTCCTTGCCCACGCCCTGTTCGCCCTCCAGCAGCACCGGCGCAGGCGAGAAAGCCGCAGCGCGGGCGTGGCGGATGGCATCCTGCATCGGGGCGCTCTCGCCGATGATGTCGGCGAAGGTGAAGCTGGCCTGCGCCCCCACCACCTGCTGCACCAGGCGCTGCACGCTCTCGGGTGGGCGCAGGGTCAGCAGCGCACCGCGGTAGCGCCGCCCGCGATCCCAGGCGGGGCGCAGGTTGCACAGCACCACCAGCGGCCCCTTGCGGCCCGCCAGCTGCAGCTCTTGGTCGGCCAGCTCGTGCCGCCGCTCAAGCGCATCGCGCAGGTTGGGGGGCAGGGTGATCAGCTCGTCGAGCCGCCTGCCCATCTGCCGAGCCGTGATGCCGAGCATCTGGCTGGCGCGCGTGTTGATCTTGCCCACGCAGCCCTGGGCATCCACAAAGATCAGGCCCTCGCTGATCGCCTCGACCACGGCGTTCAGCTCGGCCAGATGCTCGTTGGTCTCGGCCAGCAGCAGGTTGTTGCGCTCCTGGGTGTGGATGGCCTGGGCGGCGGCGATCACCATGCCTAGGGTGTGGGCGTGGGCCGCGCCGCTTGGCCCCAGCACGCCCAGCACGCCCACCGCCTGCCCATCCACATCGAACAGCGGGGCCGCCGAGCAGGCCAGCGCGTGGTAGGCCCGGCGGTAGTGCTCGGCACCGCTGGTCTGGCAGGGCGCGGCCTCGGCCAGGGCGAGGTTCGCGGCCATGGTGCCGATGCGCTGCTCGGCCCAGCTGGTGCCCGGCCCCAAGCCCAGCGCGGCGATCTGCTCGACCATGGGCGCGTCGCCGATCAGGTCGATCATGGCTAGCGCGGCGTTGTGCAGCATCACCGCGAAGCCGGAACCCTCCATGAACTGGTAGAGGTCTTCCATGGATGGGCGGGCCAGGGCGCACAGCTCGTCGTCGGCGGCGCTGTGCGGCGCGGCTGGCTGCGCGGCCAGCGCCGCCTCGGCGGGCACCCCGGCGGCGGCGCTGCGCTCCCACGAGCGCAGGATGGGCGGCGCGAGGTGGAGCCCGGCGGTGCTGCCGGTGGCCAGAAAATGCTGCCAGGCCGCATGGCTCATGTGTAAACTATTCATTGCTATGTGTTAGGAAATAGCCGCTGGGCGAGCGCGCGTTGCGCAATGGCAGCACGTTCTGGAACGCGGAAAGAACGGTTTATCTTGGCTATGATCTGTGGTATCATAACGCATTATTGGATGATATCATGCTCCACACTGCTGGCAAGGCTCGCCTGTCGTTCAGTGTTAAGGAAACATATGGCAGCAACACGCATTCTCGTCGCCGAAGACAACGATCTGGTCGCGCTTACCCTGGAAGAGCAGCTCAAGGGCCTCGGGTATGATGTGATCGGCGTTGCCCGCACTGGCGCCGAGGCTATCGAGCTGGCATCCCGCCTGACCCCCGATGTTATCATCATGGACATCCGCATGCCCGAGGTCGATGGCACCGAGGCGACCGCCCGCATCAACGCGCAGCACCCCACGCCGATCATCATGCTCACCGCCTACACCGACCGCGAGACCATCCGCCGCGCCGAGAACGCGGGCGCGCTGGGCTACCTAGTGAAGCCGGTGAACGAGGTCGAGCTAACGCCCGCGATCAACATCGCGCTGGCCCGCTTCCGCGAACTGCAGGATCTGCGCTCCAAGGTTGACGAGCTTTCCGAGTCGCTAGAGGCCCGCAAGGTCGTCGAGCGCGCCAAGGGCATCCTGATGCAGCGCCTGGGCCTGAGCGAGCGCGACGCCTACGAGCGGCTGCGCCACCGCGCCCGCGACAAGCGCGCCAAGATGAAGGATATCGCCCAGGCGATCATCGAGGCCGAGGAGCTGCTTGGCCCATCGTCGGCATCGTAGGCCGCTCACAGGGGATATTGGTGACGTCGGCGGCAGGATAACCCTGCCGCCGTTTGGTGTTTTTTGGCTCTGGGGGGCGCAAAAGCGGGGTTGACGCTGATCATGCCTCGCGGTATAATCGGCACCGCTGTGTTGCGCCCACAAGATTCAGGAGGCCGGTGTGAACCCGATGGTATATCTTACAACCCCCGATCCGCTCTTTGGCTGGCTGGAGTGGATCCTCTTTCTCCCTCAGATCATCCTCCTGCTTGCGGGCGCGTACTTTGGTATCGTCCACCGCGACTCGCTGGCGATACGGCAGACGCTGCTGCAGCGTCTGGGCTATGTGCTGCTGGCGCTGGGCGGCCTCGGCGCGCTGCTGGGCGTGCTGAAGATGTCCGCCATCGCGCCCTTCGACACCCGCGTGTGGCTGCTGGTGATCGTGCTGTTCGAGCTGGCGGCGGCGGCGGTGGTCTGGGCCTATATCCGCAAGGTCTACCCGCAGCAGCGGGCGGCGGCCCGTGGCGCGCGGCCCGCTGTGGCTGCTGCGCCTGCGCGGCCCGCCGCACCGCGCCCGCCCAAGCCCGCCGCCAAGCCTGCGGTCGCCAAGCCCGCCGATACCGCCGCAGCGGGCGCGGCCGCTCCCAAGCCCGAGCCGCGCCCGCTGCCGCCCAGCGCGCACCGCCCCGGCGAGCGCCACCGCACCCGCCGCGAGCGCAAGCGCCGCAGCTAGGAGCGCGATCTGCGCGATAGCAGGCGACGGCGTGGGGCTGCCCCACGCCGTCGCTTTGTGTTTGCCCCGCCTACGCTGGGATCGGCACCCTGCCGGTGAAGAAGTAGCTGCGCTCCCATAGCCTGCCGCCGATCCGCGAGGATGCGAGCAGGTGGATGCTGGGCAGATCGTCGAGCGCGCCGCTGAGCGGGATGGTGATCCGGTCCTCGTCGCCGTCGGCGGTAAGGCTGCCGCTGGCGTTGCCGCTGCGGATGTCGACGATCACCGCGTCGGGACGCCTGCCCCGCGTGTAGGTGAGCGCTAGCTCGGCGGATGGCGTGGGGTCGTCGGCGACTCGCGTGATCACGGCGCTCTGGATGCGGGCCGGACGGCCCAGGAAGGCCAGCCCGCCTAGCAGCCCCAGGCCGGCGGCGATCAGCACTGTTGGTCGTGGCATCATTGGCACGCTCCTTCTAGGGATGGTAGATGCTGCGGTATGCTCCGTAGTAACCATAGACTAGCTTAACATACCCTTCGGTCTCAGGGTAGTCGATCGTCTCGACGAACTGCTCGGGGTCGGCCACATCCTGCCCATCCGCCCAGCGGATCGCGTTTCCCGGCCCGCCGTTATACGCCGCCAGCGCCCCCTGCAGGCTGCCGTTCATCGTGCGCTGCTGCTGGCTGAGGTAGTAGGCCCCGAAGCGGATGCTGACCAGCGGGCGGTAGAGGTCATCGGCGTGGAAATCCTCCACCTGCAGGCGCGCCGCGATGCCGCTGGCGGTCTCGGGCATCACCTGGGCCAGCCCGCGCGCGCCCACCCACGAGGTGGCGTCGGGGTCGAAGTGGCTCTCTTGGCGCAGCAGCGCGTAGAGCGCGCGCGGGTCCACGTCAAACTCGTTGGCCTGGGCGATCACGGTCTCGGCGTAGGGGGTGGGGAAGATCATGCGGCGGACGGCCAGCGGCGCGGGCGCGCTGCCATCGGGGGCCAGGGCGGCCAGATCCTCGGCGGCGCGTAGGGCGGCGGCGGGCATGTCGTGCTCGCTGGCGTAGCGCGCGGTCAGGTAGAGCATGGCCGGGCTATCGTGCCAGCCCAGCCGGGCCTCGGCCCACTCGTTGATGGCGTCCTCGTACAGGCCCACGTCGGCCAGGGCCACGGCGCGGGCGATCGGGCCGCTGGCCGTGAACTCGGCGGGGTAGCCGTCGGTGTCCACGGCGGGCATGGGCTTGCCGCTCCACTGCGCCACCCAGGCCTCGGCCTCGCGCCACTGCTCGGCGCTGGTGGTGGCGGTCAGCGGCTCGCTGGCGGGGGGCAGGGCGTCGCGCTGCTCGGCGGCGCGCACGCCGTAGTAGGCCTCGGGCGCGGCCTGTGCGGCCTTGTCCAGCAGGCTGGCCGCATCGCCACCCGCCGCAGCGGCGGCGCGGCTGGCCCAGAACCAGGCCCGCGCCGCCACCGCGCCTTTGCTGGCCCCGGCCAGCGCCTCCCACGTGGCCTGGGCCTCGGCGGCGCGCCCGGCCTGGGAGAGCTGCATGGCTGCGGTGTCTAGCGCGCTCTGGCCCTGCTGGGCGGCGGGGTAGCGCCTACCTAGGTCGAGCCGCTGCTGCAGCGCGCCCTCGGTGTCGCCTAGCCGATCCAGCAGCAGCGCGGCCCGCTGCAGCGCCTCGGGGGCGCGCGCGTCGTCGGGGTAGCTCTGGGCGTACTGGCGGTAGCCCTCGATTGCGGCCTCGGTCTCGCCGCCCATGCCGCGCGTCTGCACCCAGTCGAGCTGGGCCTGCCGCCCGGCCTCGCCGCTGGGGTCGGCGGCGCTGATCGCGGCCAGCTCGCCTAGCGCCCAGCTCAGGTCGCCCTGGGCGCTAGGCGCCAAGGCCCGCCGCCTGCGCAGGTCGAGCGCGTCGGCGGGGGCGGCCTGGGCGATCGCAGCATCCAGCAGCGCCACCACCTGCTCGGTCTGCTCGTGAGCTTCGTAGACACGCGCCGCATCGCCGGGGGCCAGCGTGGCACCTGCGTCGCCCTGCAGCGTGGCCACCGCGCCCAGCGCCTCGGCGCTGGCGGGGAACTGGGCGATCAGCTCGCGCTCCCACGTGCGGGCCTGCTCGGCCTGGTCCATCTGGCGGGCCAGGGCCGAGGCCTCGGCCAGGATGCGCAGGCGGTAGTCCGATTTCTCGGCGAAGGCCAGCAGGTCGGCGTAGAGCTTGAGCGCCGCACCCTGCTGCCCTAGCTCGCGGTAGAGCGCGATCGCCTTCTCGTGCGATCCGGCCCGCTCGCCGCGCGCCACCCCCGACGCGGCCACGGCGGCGTAGCTGGCGGCGGCGGCCTCGCGCTGGCCTGCAGCCTGCTGCTGCGCGGCCTGGCGCATGCGGGCGTATGGCTCTAGCGGCGTGCCCAGCGCGCGGTACTGCTCGTAGAAGTCGGCGGCCTCGGCCCAGCTGCCGGCCTGCTCGGCGCAGCGGGCCAGCCAGAACAGCGCCCGGCTGGATAGGTCGTCGGCCACGCCGTCGTTGCGAAAGCTGCGCATGGCCACCGCCGCGTCGCTCCACAGACCGCGCAGCGCAAAGCTCTCGGCCAGATAGTAGCGGGCCTGCCGCACCTCGGGCGCGCTGGCGTGGCCGTTGGTGATGGCGTAGAAGTCGGCTGCGGCCAGCTCGTACTCGCCCAGCGTACGGTGCTGCAGCCCGCGCGCCAGCAGCTCGGCGGGCGCGAGATTGGCGTCGGCGGCGAGCGTTGGGATGGCATGGGCGGCTGCGGCGGTGGCTGCGGGAGCGGTTGCAGGGGCTGCGGCCTGCGGGGTGTGCAGCGAGCATGCGGCCAGCAGGGTGGCCGCTACCACAGCACACAGCGCATGTGCCGAAGGTAGAAGGTTTTGCATAGCGGCATTGTAGCATACAGAAATATGTGCGGAATAGTCAAAATTGCTGTATAATAATAAGCGTGATTAACAGCGTCGCAGGAATCACTCCTGCGTTTTTTATTTGTCCAAAAGGGCTGCCAGTGGGTCTTGCACAGGTTCGTGCCGTATGTGCCCAGGTTGGCTCGTTCTTGGGCGCATATGAGGACAGTGTGACCACAACTTCGACCGTGACATTTGCTGATCTGGGACTGAACGAAAGTATCCTTCGCGCTATCGGTGAGCTTGGCTTTGAGGAGCCGACCCCCATCCAGGCGCGCACCATCACCAAGCTGCTTGAGGGCGTCGATGTGATCGCCCAGGCGCAGACCGGCACCGGTAAGACGGCGGCCTTCTCGCTGCCGATCATCGAGCGCATCGACCCCGCCGTGCGCATCCCCCAGGCGCTAATCCTCACCCCCACCCGCGAGCTGGCGGTGCAGGTCGCCGAGGCCTTCCACTCCTATAGCAAGCACTCGTCCCTCACCGTGCTGCCGGTCTACGGCGGCCAGCCGATCGATCGCCAGCTGCGCGCCCTGGATCGCGGCGTGCACGTGGTGGTGGGCACCCCAGGCCGCATCCTCGACCATATCGAGCGCGGCACGCTCAAGCTAGAGAACGTGCGCATGGTGGTGCTGGATGAGGCCGACGAGATGCTGGACATGGGCTTCGTCGAGGATATCGAGGCCATCCTGAAGGAGACCCCCGCCGAGCGCCAGACCGCGCTGTTCTCGGCCACCATGCCCGGCCCGATCGCCGAGCTGGCCTCGCGCTATATGCGCGAGCCGGAGCGAATCGTGGTGAAGGCCGAGCAGCTGACGGTGCCCCAGATCCGCCAGGTCTACTACGAGGTCGGCGGCCGCGACAAGTTCGAGATGCTGGCCCGCATCCTCGACTTCGAGCAGCCGACCTCGGCTATCATCTTCTGCCGCACCAAGAGCGAGGTCGACTCGCTCGGCGAGCGCCTGATCGCCCGCGCCTTCCCAGCCGAGACGCTGCACGGCGACCTGAGCCAGACCCAGCGCGACCGCGTGATGGGCCGCTTCCGCACCAACCAGGTCGAGGTGCTGGTGGCCACCGACGTGGCGGCGCGCGGCCTCGACATCGAGCACGTGTCGCACGTGATTAACTACGACATGCCGCTCGACCCCGAGATCTACGTGCACCGCATCGGCCGCACCGGCCGCGCGGGCCGCACCGGCTCGGCCATCACCCTGGTGACGCCGCGCGAGCGCCGCCTGCTGCGCTCGATCGAGCGCTCCACCAGCGCGCCCATCCAGCGCCTGCGCCTGCCCACCATCGCCGATGTGATCGCCCGCCGCCGCGAGACCTTCAAGGAGACGCTGCGCGAGACGATCGAGCAGGGCGGGCTGGAGCCGTACACCATCATGGCCGAGGATCTGGGCGAAGTCTACAGCCCCACCGATCTGGCCGCCGCCGCCTTCAAGCTGCTGCTCGGCGCGCCCCAGGATGAGTCCGAGGACGTGCTGGCCGCCGCTGAGCCTTCCGAGGAGGAGCGCAGCCGCCGCAACCGCGCCGACCGCGACTTCCGCGGCGGGCGCGAGTTCGGCGGTGGCCGCGAGTTCGGCGGCGAGGGCGACTTCCGCGGTGGTCGCCGCAGCTTCGGCCCCGAGCGCGGCATGACCCGGCTCTACATCGACGTGGGCCGCGACGATGGCGTGCGCCCCGGCGACATCGTAGGCGCGATCGCCAACGAGGCCAACATCCCTGGCCGCGCCATCGGCAACATCGAGCTGTTCGAGCGCTTCGCCTTCGTCGAGGTTCCCGAGCAGTTCGGCGAGCGCGTGATGCGCGCCCTCAAGCGCACCACCATCCGCGGCCGCAAGATCTCGCCTAGCGTGGCCAAGCCCCGCCGCTAGATCGGCCCGCCCTTCGCACGCAGAAGCCCGACGGTGCTAACCGCCGGGCTTCTTTTTGTGCCGCGCGCTCGTTCTACACGTGCAGGAACCACTGCAGCACCGTGCTGAAGGCCTCGGGCTGCTCCATGTTCGAGAGGTGGCCCGCGCCGGGCAGCACCGCCACGTGGCTCTCCGCGATATGTGTGCTCAGCTCCTGCAGCTCGGCCTCGGTGGCGATGGTGTCGTGCTCGCCGCCGATCAGCAGCGTGGGCACCTGGATGTCGGCCAGCAGGTCGCTGGAGTCGGGGCGGCCCGCGATGGCGCGGATGGCGTCGGCCAGCCCCTCGCGCGGGTTGGTGGCGATGATGCTGCGCACGTGCGCCTTCAGCGCGTCGGGGGCGGCGGGCGAGAGCAGCGTGGGCAGCATGCGGTCGGCCAGGGCATCCGGGCCGTCGGCCAGCGTCAGCGCGATATTCTCGGCCCGCTTGGCCTTGGCCTCCTCGCTGTCGGCGGGCACGCGGCTGTTGGCGAAGATCAGGGTGCGCAGCCGCTGCGGGTGGGCGCGCAGCATGGCTAGCGCCACATAGCCGCCCAGCGACAGCCCGCAGACCGCCGCCTTCTCCACCCCTAGCTGGTCGAGCAGCCCGACCATGGTGTCGGCGTAGCCCGCCATATCGATCCCCTCGGCCCGCGCGCTCTTGCCAAACCCCGGCAGGTCGGGCGCGATCACGCGCACATAGGGCGCGAGCGCCTCGATCTGCGCTTCCCACATGGCGCTGCCCATTGGGAGCGCGTGGATGAGCAGGAGCGCCTCGCCAGCGCCCGCCTCGCGGTAGTGCAGCGCGCGCCCGTTGATGGTTGTCTCTGGCATCGTCTGAGCCTTTCGTGTGCCGCTAGGGGCATGGCCGCTCAACAGGTGTCACTTTTGTGGCGAGGTGGACAGAACGCGCAAAACGGGTATGCTTTGCGTGCCAACCCAAACCATACCCTATGGAGTCGTTATGCCCCCCTCGCCCCGCTATCATACCATCATGG
>WBOU01000030.1 GCA_009268125.1 Chloroflexia bacterium SDU3-3
TACCTCCAGCGGCAGCTTCGCCAGCGTTGACCCCTACGCGGGCGACCCGGCCAGCCCCGCCAGCCTCGCGCCGTACATGTACGCGTACAACCAGCCGACCGGGTTCACCGACCCGAGCGGGCGGTGTATCGATGAGCGCATTCCCGTTATCGGCGATGCCAACTGTCGTCTTGAAGCGGGGATTGGCGCAGGCCGTCTTGATGGCCAAGGCTTTGTTGACTACTCACGGAACATCGTCGAAGGCATGGGCCTTCCGGGTGCGCAAATTGCCGATGCCATCACTGGTGGTCATGAGACCGAGCGCATCCTCAGCGAAGGAGGGGTCGGCACCACGCTTGGGCGCGCCTTTACCGCCGCCACCTTCATGGGGGTTGGCGTCAAATACCCCGCTGCGGGCCTTGCCATGGGGAGCGCGAGCTGGGGGTCGAGCGCAGGAACCCTGCTGCGCAACCCCAACTCGGGGGAGGCGTGGGCCAACTTCGGCCTGAATAGCGCACTCATGCTGGCCGGTCTTCAGGGTGGGAAGATTAATCTTTCTATCCCAGGACCGCCAGCCCAGATCGCACAAAATGGGGCGCTTGCCTATGCCAACAGCACAATCGCAGTAAATATCCCTGCGACGGGGCTAGTGAGTGCAAATGCAGCAATAGCACTTCTGGCGTCGCCTATTGATGGTAAAGGATCTTCACAAGATTCATTAGATTCTTTTAAACAGCGATATAAAAAATTAGTTGCAGATAATCCTTCAGGTAACAATTGTTGGAATGCTACACTGAGAGCGCTAGGAATCCTTGGAAGAGAAGAACAGGATAGCGTATATTCATTGAAACAGATTCTACAAACCTTACAAAAAAATGGATATCAACCCACAGCAAACCCTCAGATTGGTGATGTTGCCATATTCCGTGATACTCATGGAAACCTAGTGCATGTTGGTATATATGAAGGCATTGGAGGTAAAAATATAGCTTATTATTTTGGTCATAACTTCTCAAAAAGAACTTTTGAATCTCCCGGAACTTACAGTATCATAGATATGATAAGCCAACGGAAAGGCGATATATTAGTACCTGAAAAAATAGATATCGGAGAATCTTTTGGATTAGATTTAATATGGTATTATACCAAAAGGTAAAGTATGGAAAATCTTAATTCTGAGAAGTATCTTCCGACACAATGGTCTTGGCTATATGTCGAATCATTCTATGCACACTGTGGGTGGACACCTACTGTTTCATTCTATCAAAATGAAGCAAGAATACGTTATAATATTATAGATCCATATAAATCTTCATGGATTGCACCTCTAAATGCTCATTTTAGAGGCGATAATACCAATAATATACCAATAGATTATCGTATTACATCGTTGTTGTATCAAGGACTTCTCAGGGAACGCGGAAGGAATAGAATATATGTTGAAGACATAACAATGGAAATAGGAGAAACATGGTGGTCAGGTTATACTAAAAGAGGAGGAGGTGATTATATAGGGGGAGTTTCTGAAATATATGATATAAGTCTGTTAAATTCTGATGGTGTTAGTAAAGTGATTGCTGGTAAGTTTGATAATAGTAGAAGTGCTATAATGTTATTGGTATCTTTATTATCTCGTTTCTTGTATAATTATGGAGGTATAGATTGCCATGCTTTCATTAAAGGTGAGTATATAATTATAAAGATTATTATGTGTCCATGTTGTATGAATTGTGATTTTTCTTGTAATATATTTACAGGTTTCATAAGCTCGATGTTTCAATGGTGGTGTAAATCCACATCATACGGAGCAGTATTACAAGCTAATTGGGAAGTTTGTCTTGATCCCATGAATGGTCATGACATCATATTCCAACCAAAACCTTAGAGCAAAATTTGACTACCGTACAGAACATGTGATCGGCTGCTGACGGGCGCGAACGAGTGTTTTTGGCAGGCGATGGGGCAGCGGGCGGCGATGACGCAGGCACGAGGCCAAGAAGCGAAGCCCCAACGAGAACAGGCTGAGGTCGCAGCGATCTGCACGAATACATTGATGGGATGCCCAATTTCGGCGGGCAGTCATCCCAAGATAGCCCCCCACAGATAGGCCAGTTCGGTGACGAACAGCAGCCGCGCCACGCGCTGGGATCGCCCAGATGCGAGCGGTCGATGCGAAAGCCCCGGCTCTTCTGGTCCGAAAAGAATGTTTCAATCTGCGCCCTGCGCCGATAGGTTGCCATAGCCCGATCAAGGTTGGAATGATTGGTTACGGGGTTCCGGGAACAATGGAACGAAACGTCCCATGAAGCGGAATTATGTAACCCGCCCTTCGGGTAGCCGTGCTGGGAAGCGTGCGTCTGCCCAGTAGCCCTTTTCTAGAACTTCACATAATCCACCGCGTTATCATCCAAGTTCTGCAAGTCATGCGCATACCGCATGGTCGTGCGCGGGTCCTTGTGGCGGGCCGCCGCCTGGGCCTGGGTGACGCTGGCCCCGCCCCGGATAGCCAGCGTGACGAAGCTATGGCGCAGCGAGTGCGGCGAGAGGCCCTGGGCCAGCGTCTGCTCCAGGCCCGCATTCGTGAAGCGCTCGGTTAGGATGAAGTACAGGCCCTGGTAGGACAGCGCGCCCTGCACCCCGAACGTCCGCACTTGGCCCGGCTCCAGCACACGCGGCCCACGCGCGCTCAGGCGGCGGAAGATCGGCCCGTCGGTGATGCCCGCCGCGTCCAGCCAGCGCCGCACGGTCGCCCAAGTTGCGGGGGTTAGTTTGATGATCTCGCGATCATTTTCCATTCCTTTTGTCAGGACGGCGGCCACCATGTGGCCATCTAGTGAATAGCAGTGTTCTATCCGAAGATCAATGATCTCGAAGCTACGCAATCCGGTACTGAGCATGAGGTGAATAAGCGCCTGGTCTCGTAGGTCTTTGAGGCTGGCCCCCTCACAGCTATCGACGAGCGCCCTGGCCTGAGCACGAGTGAGATACATCGTCTTGCTGCGCGCGCTCAGGCGCTCGCCGCCCACGTCCTCGCAGGGGTTGAGGCGGATGAGCTGGTAGCGCTGCAACCGCCGGAAGAGCTGCTTGAGCGGGGAGAGCCGCCGGTTCCACGAGCTGGGGGTCATGCCGAGGTCGTGGAGCACATGGTCGCGGTAGCGGTGGATGTCGGCCTCGGAGGTCTGCTGGAGCACCTGCATGGTGGCGTCCAGCCGGGCGCGGGCGGGCGTGGCCGGGCGCAGGGCGTCCAGGGCCACGGGGATCGTGACCTCGGGGCCGCAGCGCCAGGCCAGGAAGTGCTCCAGGTCGGCGCGGTAGGCCGCCTTGGTCTTGGCCGACTTGCCGCGCAAGATAACCTCGCTCACCAGGTCGGCCACGCTGCGCACCGGCAGGGGGGCCTCGGCCAGCGCGGCGGGCGCAGGGGCGAGCGGGGTGGGGGGCATGGGGTCACTCATGGGCGGGTCTCCTGACGGGCGGATGCTGCCGAGAGTATACCCCAAAATGAGGCGAGTGTCTAGAGATAAGCGATATTATCTCTAGTGATTTCATGCCCCAAAAGCCCCTTGTTTTGCCTCCTTTGGGGGCCTGCACCTGTATCCGTTCTCGTGTATTTGACCATTTTGCGGGGTTATGCAAAAACCCCGGTATGAGCGTACCCGATTCCCCGTCGGGCAGTTTCCGTTCCATTCCTCCCGAACCCCCAGATACCACATGGTGTCAAGGACTCCGCCGAAAAGGTTACTTTCCGGCGGAGTTTGCTGGCATTATGTTCTGTGGCGAATCAGGTTACGAATCGTTGCCACACCCAATGCCCGCGTTGCACCACCTCGCGCCGGGGAGATGATCAGCACGTGCGCCCGTGTCACCGCATGCGCCCAGCGAGCCTGGGGTTCATTGTGTGCGGCGACCAGGCGCGCCAGCATTGTGGTCGGCATGGCCTCGTCGAAAGACGCCGCAGCGCGTGGGTTGACCTGGCCGACCTGGTGAACTGGCCACGCATGCGTACCCATGCCGCGCTCCGGTGGCCGCAGCTGCTGGGGTTCTCAGAAAACGGAAAAAATCGTACGCTAAGGGGCATGACCGCACGGATGTTCGCTGCAACGTTTCGGGGCGCGCTGGAATATCCCGCATGCGGTGGCGAAGGCCCCCAAAGGCGCAACCCCAGAGGCTCATCGCTTTCGACTGCAAAGCTGATAGGAGCGCGTTTCGCACCCTCCCCGTTGGAATGCGCAACAGCGCCTACACGGTTTCGTTTATTGCAGGTTTTTGCACGTATTACGGCTGCCGTAGGCAGAGCGCCTAACCGAGTTCGATCTGTGGTGAGTAGTGGAACGAAAACACACGCTTTCACTTTTTTTCACAAGGTCTGCTCGGATGGAGCTGCGTCATCGTCTCACGGCGTCTCGCAGAACGTTTCTGCGAGACCGTCGGCCCGCATCATTTTCTGCACCGCTCTGGCCGTTACCGTCTCTCAAAACCGTCTCTTGAAACGTCCTTCTCACCATGCCCCACGCCGCATGCGTTTTGAGAGAACCCTCCAGGGGAGGCCGTATCGGTATGATTCGATATCGGTGTACACGATACCGCTTAACCGGACGTTTCGTTCCATTGCTCCCGCTGCCCCCCTACTCCATCGCGATCTGCGCCGCGATGCCCGCGATGCAGGCGTGGTCGAGCCGCTGCGTGTCGTCGAGGGCCAGGGGGACAGTGAGGCGCGCCCGCCAGCCGGGCCGGAGCGCCGCGAGCGCCGCCGCCAGCCAGACCGGGCAGGCCGTGCCCATCGCCCGCTCCAGCACCACGGTCGGCAGGGCAACGTGCGCCCGGTGCCGCCAGAACCGCAGGTGGTCTACTCCGATCACCAGCAGCACGCCCTGCCCACCCGCGTGGCAAATCCCGAGCGTCGCCGTCTCCTCCGCGACCTGGCACGCGCACGTCCACCCGACGGGTGGAACCGTGCGCTGGACCATCGCCACCGCGTGGCGCTGGAGCGCGAGCGCGGTGCGGGGCATCGCGGGGCCTCGATGCGGCAGCGGGAGCCGGTGCTACCGCCGCCCCTACTGGCCGCAGCCGCTGCACCTTCCGCGCCGTGCTCACTGTCACCCCGGCGGCCCGTGCGGCGGCGCACGAGAGTCATGACCTATGGAGGCAGCCGATAACCCGCTTATCGTTCTTGTGTGTCCAGCACCCGTAGCTGCTGCACCTTCCGCACGGTATTAATTGCCACCCCTGCCGCTCGTGCAGCGGCCCGCACCCCGAGGCCTTGGGCGAGCGCCGCCAGCACCCGCTGGCTGCTCGGTTTGGCCAGGAACACAGTGGCATCCTCGCCGCCGTGTGGGCGGCCCACGTGCGTGCCCTGGGCCGCTACGGCTCGCATGCCCGCCCGTGTGGCAGCGGCATGGGCGGCCTTCCGCGCAGCAGCAGTGCGCTCGGCGGCGATCTGGCGCTCAATTGGCGCTGGCTCCCCGGCCAACACCTCGCGCTCAATCTCCGTGAACGTCTTCGGAGGCATACGCCGGAGATCCCGCAGGACCGCCTTGAGATCGGGGAATGCGAAGTATTCGGTAAGGGTGCCAAGAGGATGCCGGTGCGCAGCGTAACGGTGCTTGAAGTACCACTCCACGTTGCCACGGTGCGGCCACGCATCGACGAGCGACACCGGCACATGCGCGCCCGTCACCCGTTGCAGCTCCAGCGCCACCTCCGCCATGCGCTCCGCGACCGGCCTCGTCGTCACGCCAATCTTGTGTATGACACCGGTGGGAAGGGTGATCTGGAACAGGTACAAGGTCGTGCTCAGGATGCGCCGCAGGTGCGCTCGATAGAGGCGCAGGTCCATGAGGTGCTCGTCGAGCAGCGCAGACTGGCGCGCATAATCGTTGGCCACGCCATCCTCTAGCTCGGCCAGGCGCGCCACGATGCGCGGCTCTTGTTCTGCACAGAACAGCTGGAGCGACAACTGACCGACGGGGATCTTGCCGCGCTTGGTCAGCTCATGCCGGTAGGTAAAACGGTTAAAGGTAGCGAGTCCCCGCTCCACCAGGTGCCCGACCTCAGGCATGGATATGCTGCCGCCTCCGCTGAAACGGCGCAGCATATCCAGCTCCTTGGCCGTCACATCCACGCCAAAAAACTGATAGAGCGGCAACGTCGGCACGCTGGAATCATCGCGGTTCGCGGCGCGGCACGTCTCACCGGCGTGCGCAAAGTGCGGCTGTTTGATCTGGCCCTTTTTGGCAATGAGCGGAGCACCACAGTAGGGGCAGCCCAGATCGGTTTTTCCGCGTACCACTGCATCAATCTCGACGAGCGCACCATCCGCTGCGAGGCCGTACGTGAGCCACATAGACCCCCCTTTTCGTGATACACCAAGAAACCGTATGATCGTCACTTTGAGGCTTGCAGCATGTTACGGGAAGTGTATCATAAAAAGGGGGTGGCGGGAGCTTTTCCTCCCATCGATGGCGTCTCCCGAAACCCCTACTACCACAGGCCCTGTACGCCGTTAGCAGCGTACATGATCCGACGGGGCAGGTGCGCCAAGCGCGGCGCGCAACGGCACGAGGTCGTTGTGCAGCGCCCCTAGTACTTTCGCTGCCCGCGCCCCGTACCTCAACCCCCAAAATTGATACTTAGCCCCCGTCCACGCCGCCGCCTGACTGCTATGCTGGTCTTCGATACAGCTGCACCGCTGGCCTGCCCAGCGCCAGGAGGAGGACCATGCCCCGAACTCACCGCGCCCCGCGCCCTGCCGCGCCCGAGCCGAGGCCCGCGCCGCGCCGCGCCGCCGTCGGCATCACCATCGCTGCCACCGCGCTCGCCCTCGCGGGGGTGGCCGCCCTGCTCCTGTGGGCCGCCCAGCAGCCCCAGGCCGCCGCCGTGGACACCCACCGCCCCCTGGGCGGGGTGATCTGCGCCCGCTGGCCCGCCTTTGCCTCCAAGCTCGGCTTCCAGCAGGGCACGGCGCTCATCTCGACCCGCGACACCGCCACGGTGGGGCTGCTCCTCACCGACCCGACCGCACCCGACCTCCAGGACTATCAGGAGCCAGGCGGCTCCTGGGCGCAGGCGGGCAACCTCGGCCCCTACGCCCTCGACGACACCGGCGCGATCTTCGTGGCCCCGGTGCCGCGCACCAGCCTCTCACTCAACCCGCCCGACAAGCAGACCATCCTCTACCGGGTGGACCCCGCCACCGGCGTGATGGCCCCCTGGGCCACTGTCCCCGCCGCGCTGCCGCCATCGCTTGAGAACCCCTACGGCCTGATGGGCCTCGCAGTGGACTGCGCCACCCACAGCCTCTACGCCAGTAGCCTGGCAGGCAGCACGCAGGCCCAGGAGGTCGGGCGGGTGGTGCGGATCGACCTCACCACCGGGCAGATCACCGCCCAGCTCGACGGGGTGGACGCCATCGGCCTGGGCGTGTTCGTCACCCCGCGTGGGCCACGCCTCTACCTCGGGCGGGCGCGCAGCGGGGCGGTGCAGTCGGTCCTGCTCGACCAGGCGGGGAACTTTGCCGGGCCGCTGCGCGACGATCTGGCCCTCGACGACGCGGTGGACGACGCCTACATGCGCGTGCGCCGCATCACCTGGCGCGCCGACGGCAGCGCGGTGCTCACCGCCATGCCCTTCACCTACTCGCTCGACAACGGCGACACGAGCCTCCAGCTCCTCGCCACCTACGACCCCGCCGCCGACCGCTGGCGGATCGTCGATGTCCACCGCGAGTAGGCCCGACCGATCACGCCGGTTTTGCATGCTCTTTATTATGTCATCTAGGAAACCTCATGAAACGACTGATCACCCTCCTGGCGGCCCTCGTGCTGGCCGCCTGCACCACCACCGCCGCCCCGCCCGCCGCGCCGACCGCGACCGAGCAGAGCATGGCTTTCGGTGGCCAGCTTGTCCGCACGCCCTACCCGCCCCCACCGGCGGCAGTACCGTTGATGACCGCACACCAGGCCCGTGTGCAGGCCGCCCTCGACGCGGGCGAGCCGGTGTTCCTGACCGGCCTCGACGACCATGCCGACCGCGCCCAGCGGCTCGCGGCCCAGGCCCCCGAGGTCGCCGCCCGCACCCACGACAAGCAGGGGCGGATGCTGCGCAGCGAGGTCTTCGGCGTCTATGCGCTCACCGGCTCCGAGATCACCGACGACGTGGCCGCCTGCCGCACCACCGCCTGCAACCAGGTGCAGATCTATATCTACCCGACGAATATCACGATGGTCGCCATCGTGGCCCCGGACAGCGGCCAGGTGCTGCGTGTGGACCAGCACAACGCCGCCCAGCCGCAGCGCGTCCCGGACGACCTCATCGCGATTGCCGACCAGCTGGCCATCACCAGCCCGCTCATGCGCCAGACCCTTGGGGTCTCGCCCACCTTGGACATGCTCTGGCACCCAAGCTACAAATCCGCGCTGCACGGCACCACCTGCGAGCGCTCCAAGCATCTCTGTCTGTCCGCGACGGTCGCCTGGGGGCGACAGGCCATGTGGGCCATTGTGGACCTGACCGACTATCGAGTGATCGGCATGGAGATCACGGAGCTGGGCGACAGTGGGCGGCACACCGTCTCCGAGAAGCGGCTCCAAAATGCGGTGGTCGAGCGCGACTTCTGCGACCGCGCCACCACCCACCGTGAGGGCGACTGGGCATGGACCGCGCAGCTCACCAACTCTGACGGCATCCGCATCTCCGACGTGCGCTGGCGCGGCGAGCTGGTGCTTGAATCCTACACCCTCGTCGATGTCCACATCACCTATAACGCGGGAAAGCAGTTTGGCTATGCCGATGCGGCGGGCTGCCCGCTGTTCTCCAGCGCCGTGGTCGTGGCCCGCGACGGCCCCGCCCTGAGCCACATCAGCGGGCGTGGGCATACGGGCATCCGCATCATGCAGGACTTCCTCCAGGACGGCTGGCCGTCCGCCTGCAACTATCGCTATAAGCAGGCCCTGGAGCTGTATGACGACGGCTCGTTCCGCCCGTTCTGGGGCAGTTGGGGGCGCGGCTGTGGGACGAATGGCACCTACCGCCCGGTCCTGCGGATCGCCCTGCCCCAGGGCCATCTGGCTGCATGGAACGGGAGTGGCTGGTCGCCCTGGGACACCGAGCGGTGGGCCAACCCCGATGGCCCCACCACCGCAGCCGGATCGGCCTTCCGATGGGGCACCATCCGCTCCACCTACGAGCTGCGCCCCAACCGCCGGGACGGCGCGGAGGAGCACGACGATCACGCCTTTGTCCTGGCCACGCAGAGCCGCCCCGGCGAGGGCGCGAGCGACCTCCCCACGCTCGGCGACTGCTGTCGCACTACCTATGAACAGGGGCCAGAGAGCTACCTGACGGGCGAGTCGCTCCAAAACGTGCCGATCACCCTCTGGTATGTACCCCAGGTCAACCTGAACCCCACGCAGTGCTGGGCCGACAGCGCCCTTGTGCAAGGGGTGATCGTGCCGGTGGTCAAGGCATGCTACGTCGGCCCGACCTTCCAGCGCCTCGCTCCCCTCGGAGGTGTGCGATGAGCCGCATACCCGCCTGGGCCGTGGGCCTCGCTCTCGTGGCCGCCCTGGCCGCTGTCCTTTGTAGCATCACCGCGCTGCGCCAGGCCGCCCACGCGCCCACGCTGCGCCCCTACGCCTACGATCTGCCCGACGGCTGGACCCCGCCGCCCGTGCCCGCTGGTTCTGTGCCCGTGACCGAGGCCTCGGTGGCACTGGGGCGGGCCTTGTTCTACGATACCAAGCTCACCAACGACGGCAAGACGACCTGCGCCACCTGCCATGAGCAGGCGCGGGCCTTCACCAACGGCAAACGCACCGGCGTGGATGCGAGCGGCCACGCGCTAGAACACAACACGATCAGCCTCGTCAACGCGGGCTACGCTTCGCTGTACACCTGGGCCGACCCCAGCATCACAACCATCGAGCAGGAGCTGGCCATGACCCCGCGCCCGCCCGAGGCCATGGACCGCCTGCGCGCCGACCCGGCCTATGGGCGCATGTTCGCCGAGGTCTTCCCCGGCCAGGCCGACCCGTTCACCTGGGCCAACACCGAGACCGCGCTGGGGGCCTTCGTGCGCACGCTCATCAGTGCCGACACGCCCTATGACCGCTTCGCGCGCGGCGACCGCACCGCGCTCTCCCCGCTCGCGCAGGAGGGCATGGGGCTGTTCTTCTCCAACAACCTGGCATGCTACACCTGCCACGTGGACGTACCGCGCCAGGCGGGGATGCCCACATGGGCGGCCCAGAGCCACCAGCACAACGGCGTCACTGCCGACGGCGCGACCATGCTCGTCCCCGCGCTGCGGAATGTGGCCGTGACCGGCCCCTACATGCACGATGGTCGCTTCAGCTCGCTGGAGCAGGTGGTGCGGATGTATGAACGGGGCGGGGACGAGGGCGCATCCAGCCCGCACAAGAACCCGGTCGTCTCGGGGTTTCTCCTCACCGACCACGAGCGCGCGGCGCTGATCGCGTTCCTGACCGAGGGCCTGACCGACCAGCGCCTCCTGACCGACCCCGCCTACGGGCCGCCGCCGATCGCCACGCCGGATCACTAGCACACAGCGGGGGTGCGAGCTGCTGCCCGCGCCCCCAGGAGCAACCCCATGCAGCCATCCCTCACCACCGCCGCCCTGGCCCTCGCGGCGCTCGCGCTCGCCGCCTGCACCGCCGCAGCGCCACCCACCACGGGTGACACCAGCTACTCCACACGCGGCCACGCCGAGGCGGGCGCGCTGCTGTTCGCCGACCACTGCGCCCCCTGCCACGCCACCACCGCCGAGGAGCGCGTCGGCCCCGGCCTGGCCGGTCTCTTCGCCCAGGGCGGCACCCTGCCCGACGGTCAGCCGCGCACGGAAACAAATGTTGCCGCGTGGCTGCTCACGGGCGGCAGCGGCCCGCGCGGCACCATGCCGCCGCAGGAGCTGGACGCGCAGCAGATCGCCGATATCATCGCCGACCTGCGCACGCTTTCCAATTCTGATATTCTCTTGAAATTTAAGCGTAATCCCATACAATAAATAAAAGATACCTCCATTTTCATGTTTCATGACAAGCAGGAGATAATGATGACACACCAAGAAAACATAAATGATCAGATGGAGCTTTTAAAGATACACCGCCGTACCATTGCAATATACCTCAAGCAACTTGCTATGCAGGGTCACGCTAATGCTAATATTGGTATTTTTCACAGTTTAGACGACACACGCAAAAGCATCTTGCGAATTAAATCAATTCTACGAAGTTGGGGTATATCAATCGACGACCATCCAGATGACATCGATCATCAATTATATGATGAGATTAGCACTGCGAATAATGCTACTATCAAAACACATAAACTAAACTTGCAAGAAAATATCAACACTAACCAAGAAGAAGTCAGAAAACAATTTCAAATTAAACAAGATAATGAAAGGATGCAACGCTTTCATGAACAGCGATTATCATTCGATCTTGTTCTGCGTAAATCGATGCCCGGAGCTTATGGATTTACAAAAGCTCAAGATAAGGCTACAATTAATAGAGTATTATCTAACCTCGCAACATATAATAAAGAATGTGGATTATGGTGGTATCAAGGACTAGGGCAAACTGTAGCACAACCATTTTATAGAATGGAAAACAACATCTGGCTTATTTGGTATTTAGAGTGTGATATTATAGATCTCTGGGCATTTAAGTATACTACACTAGAGAGACAGTTCATATTACTTCACCTTGCACCACGTCCACCCTTTGGCATCTACAAACTCAATGATAATGACAGAGTCAATGAAGAGGCAGGATATTTCAATGGCATATATATTTCCAGAGGAGAATTTGATGACGGGTTTGCTGTTATTGACGGGCAAGTATTAGAGGTAAACAATGCTGAAATACGTCGTCGTAATCTAAGAAATGATTTTATCTTTTTAGCTCCCGAATTAAGCATACTCAACAATCCGGAAAACGATATGACCGTACATGAAATATACAAATCATTATTAGATATTGGGCATATTTCTCCTGAAATTTTGGAACCGCTTCGATCACTAAAACGCGCACGCTGGATGTCTGCTTGGGATTGATGGCCTCTCACACATTCGCTCAGTTTACCACATTCCGATTTCCCACATAAAATAGTGAAACCTATTCAGGATAGATAACTTTCGCGCTATCCTACCATAACGAAAGTAGTGTGGTACGATAGCGCGAGACGCCGCCCACCCAAAGGACCACTATGGCCATGCACTGCTTTACGCTCACCCCCTATGACGGGGCTTGCTACACCGTCGTCTTTAGCCGCCTGCCGCGCAGCTCCGACCCCGATGCCACCGCCTACATGTTCGGCATCGCCAAATACGGCAAGACGGTCATCGTACTCAGCTTCATGGCCGATGATGCCGATCTGTACGCCTTTGACTGGCACTGGCGGCACGCCAACGGCATCCCCGACGCCAGAGACATGGCCCCCGTGGGGCGCTGCGTCTTCGCTGCCCTCATGGGCATCTCCGGCGTGCCGACCCCCAAAGGCTGGAACACCACCTGGCGCGACCAGCTCCCCAACGATACCCGGCAGGAGGCCTAGCCCATGCCCACCGCCACCGCAGGCCACACCCGCCTCTTCACGCTGGAGCCGGGCGACGGCACGAGCTACCGCGTGCTGTTCGGTCGCCTGCCGCCCGCCTCTGGCCAGGCCGCCTTCGTGCTCTTCGGCCTGGCCGAGGGCAGCGACGCGCTGATCACGCTGGTCATCCCCGACACCGACCGCCTCAGCCGCGAGCGCTTCGGCGCGCACTGGCAGACCGCCCGCGTCACGCACGCTCTGGGCGACGCCGACGACCTGGAGGACACCGCCTACGCCGTCTTCGCCGCGCTCGTGGGCATCCCCGACGTGCCGCCGCCGGGTGACTGGGAGCCGACCTGGCGCGAGCAGATCCCCGTCGCCGCGCTGGGGTAGGGACGTGGGCAAGCTGATCGCGCTAGCCCAGCCCGCATGTCGCATGAGCCAGCGCTGGGCGGCGAGCCGCACCGTATGGTGGAGAAAGGGACCAATTGATGGACGCTCAGACGGTCGGACAGGCCCACCTCTTTGCCATCAGCCCTGGCGATGGGTGCCTCTACCGCGTGCTCTTTGGCCGCCTCCCCGCCCACACCCCGGACACCCCAGCCTTCGTGCTCTTTGGCTTCGGCGAGGGTCCCCGCGCCCTGCGCACCATCCTGACGCAGTATGATGACCTCACCCCCGAGGACTTCGCCCGACGCTGGGAGGACCCGCCGCACCCCGGCAGTGGGACAGCCCAAGAACGCTCCCACGCCTACGCCGTGTTCGCCGCGCTCGTGGGCATCCTTGGCGTCCCCACCCCCACGGGCTGGGAACCGACCTGGCGCGAGCAGATCCCCATCGCCGTGCGCGGGTAGGCCCATCCCGCCCGTGGTAGAATGCCCGCAGGAGCCGGATGATGAGCGAGGCACGATGAGCGAGAGCAGCGAGAAGCGCCCGAGCACACACAGGCAGGGCAAGGGGAAAGGCAAGGGGAAGGGCAAAGGCAAGGGCAGGCCGCCCAGCCAGATCAAGCTCATCACCAAGCACCTGGGCGAGGTGGGCCGCACCCCCACGCGCCAGATCCGCATCATCGTCAAGCTGATCGGCGCTAAAGCTGCCTGGGCGTTAGTCAAAGAGGCCGAGGCCATCGAGGCCGAGGGCGGCCAGGTGGTCGCCGCCACCGGCGTGCGCCGCACCTTCGGCGGCGTGTTCTTCGTCCTGGCGCGCGCCGCCCTCACCCCCGAGCAGCGCGCGCTGGTCTGGCCGAGCGTCGCGACCCTGCGCGAGCGTCGCCTGGCCAAGCAGGCCACGCGCCCGCCCAGCCCCTGGGCTGAGCGGCGGCAGGTGCTCGACGAGCTGCGCGCCGAGGTCGGCACCGCCACCACCTGCAAGGTCACGGTCGTGGCCCGGCCCGCGCCCGGCGCGCTCGTGCGCGAGACATCCACCATGCTCCTGCTCACACGCGGCGCACCGCCCGAGCTGCCCCCCGGCCAGCTCACCCTGCCCAAGAAGGCCGACGAGCTGACCCTCTACACCACGGCCAAGCACTGGGCGGCCATCGCGCCCCAGCTCGCGCAGGACCCGCTCGACACGGCGATCTGGTCGGGGTCGCTCGTCTACGACCCCGACCTGGAGGGGCTGTCGGTGCTGGCGGTGGACGGCACCACACGGGCGCTCGACGCCGCGCGCCAGGGCCAGCCCTACGCGCCGCTGGACGCGCCCGTGCCCGAGGGCGAGACCGCCAGCGTGCGGGCCACGGTGATCGGCAGGCCGGGGGCGGTGGTCAAGTCGGGCCACGCCCGCCTCACGCTGATGCAGGTCACGCGCACGCTGCCGATCCCCAAGGGCTTCCCCACCCCACCCAGCGCACCGACGCAGGTGCTCATCGTAATGTCGTGGTATCAGTGGAGGGCGGTGTTTCGGCAGCTGGAGGCCGCGCCCACGGCGCAGATCGCTGTCCACGGCTACCCCGTGCTCGACCCGGCCATCCCCGGCGTGGCGGTCTTCGCGCAGTCGGTGGACCTCCGACCATAGGTGGTAGGATAGCCGCATGCGCTATGTGGCCATGCCTATACGCGATAGGTATGGCTACATAGCGCGTATAGGCATGGCGCACCGAACATTAGTCGACTGTCCAGCCAGACCGCATAAGCTGTATAACAGGGTGGGTGCGGTCGCTTGCCGATACATCCACACGGTACCAAGCAAATTTTGGAGGCATACCTATATCCCCACAATAAACGAAGATGTCGAACGAAGCGCTTCCATACCGTGTCAGATCTGAATTGATGCCAACCACCGCATAGCGCTCTTCATACCCATAGAGCGGGCCAAACTGCCAGTAGCCAAGATCATGATAGTTCGGGGAGAGTTCTCTTGAGTAAAGATCATGATACGCACTGCAGCTCAGGTTATAGCCCACCACCAGGCTCCCCTGGTTGGCCGCAGACCAGCGGATCGTGGTGCTGTAGATCTCTGCCGCCTGTGCGGGCGCGGGCGCGATCATCAGGGTGAACAGCAGCGCCATGCATCCGAGACTCAGCCAGCGCCGCATACCATGCCATGTTTTCATACGAGCAACCTCCTGTAGTTGAATCGATTCCGTATCGCTCGCACATCGGGGTGGTGCGAGATAGCCGGAGTATAGGGGAGGGGCAGCCTGGAAACTAGCGGAGAGAACGCCTCTCGTTGCGGAAACTTTCGGGTCTTGAAGATTTAAGAGGGGATTATTGATGAAGGAAACACCATGAACCTTCCCGACGACCCCACTCATCCCCACCATGTTCTGATTACCTGCCTCAACAAAACACACATTACTGCCTATCAACTCGAAAAGAATGACATCGTAAATCGGAAGACCTTGGAGGGCTGGATAAACGAGCGGCGTATCCCGAGATCGATGGTGGTCATGCTCGGGGTCGCTCAAGCGATCGCGATGACGCAGCACGAGTTTCTGCAGTGGTGGCATGCTTGTTTTCCAAGAAGAACCCTTGACCCCAAACGTCTGGGCGATGGAGCCGCTCTTTTTCAAAGTCTACGCAAAGAAGATCCATCCCCGACCATCGCCGCTCCATGCGAAGAAGTACCAGTGCCACCGGGGCAGGAGCCACTGGCTGAGGCTGGACCTGCGACCCCCACGCCCCATGCGACAACCTGGCTGAGCTATCTCGCCTGGGGCAGTGGCATGCTGCTTGTGTGCTGCATGGTGGGGTTCGGGTTCCTCCAGAGCCACAAAGACCAGAGGGATTCCTGTATTGCAGTCGATGGACAGCAGGACACACCGCCCGATCTGCCCGCATCGCTCGTTGGGGTGGATCTTCAGCACTGGGTACTTGTGCTGCACGATACCTTTGCGACCCATCAGTGCGCTTGGTATGAGGGACAGCTTGTCACCGATGAGGGCATTCGGGATGTCGCGATTGCGGATGATCGCTATGAGCTGCGGCTGGTGCCATCCAAAAAGGAGGTCTTCGTCGGCACCAACCACCCCTTTCTGACCCCATCAAGCTATTATTTCTCGGTCGATGTACAAAAGACCCAGGGCGCAACCGATGATGATGGCTGCGCCCTGCTCTATGATGCTCAGGATGATCGGGCCTTCTCCCTCTTTCGCATCCGCGAGAAGGCGCAGAGCTTCTCGCTGACGAGTGTCGTCGATAGCGATAAATGGCAGGTGGTGCAAAATCGCACGGTTGCCCGGCAAATCCGGGCAGGTGCGTGGAATCGACTGAGCATCCTTGCCAATGGGTATCAGATGATCTTCTTCATCAATGGGACACAGGTCGCATCCGTTATACAGGATCGCGATGCTCGGGGCGGTGTCGACTTCGGCATTATTGGCATGCAGGCTGGAGGCACCACCACATGTCTTTTTGATAACGCTCAGCTCCGTATCCCGCCACGGTGAGAGACACATCCGAGCGGTGGTGCGGGTCAGGGCGGGTAGGGTCGGCGCGGCGGGTGGCCGTGACGCTGGTCGTGGCCGTTGCGCTGGGTGTGGCGCTGGGGCCGGCACTCGTGCGCCCCTGGGGTTGGTGCGCTATACTATCAAGAACGACCCAACCGCTGCGCAGGAGGAACCCATGGCCCACAACCAGCGCCTGTTCGACGACACCCCGCCGCACATTGAGGAGATGCTCATCCAGCACTGGCGCGAGCTGACGCCCGCGCAAAAGCTTGCCCAGGTCAGCAGCATGAATGCGACGATCAACCAGTTGCTTATGGCAGGACTCAGGCAGCAGTACCCCGGTGAAAGTGAGGCACAGCTCCGCATGCGCAGCTATGAGCGCCGCTATGGCCGCGCGCTGCTCGACCATCTGGGCGTCCCAGCGGAGCTGAATACCGATGTATGAGTTAGATGTTGCGGTGGCGCTTGCTGCCATGTTTGACCAGCTGGCCATCCCCTACTGTGTTGGTGGGTCCTTCTCCAGCTCAATCTATGGCGAGGTACGTGCAACCCGTGATGTAGATATCATTGCGGGCATCGAAGGGCACCACGTCCCATCCCTGCATGCGGCGATGGCGGCGTCTTTTTTCATCCAGATTGAGGACATTCTTGACGCGGTCCTGCGCGCGCCGACGCTGCAAGAAACCCCCAGGGAGCGTGCCACCTTCAGCCTTCTCCACCGCACCACCTTCTTCAAGGCCGACATCTTCGTCTCATCTGGACGGCCATTTGACCAAAGCCAATTTCAACGCCGCGTCGCGATCGAGATTGCTCCCGGCGAACCTATCGCGGTGGCCAGCGCCGAAGATACGATCTTGGCCAAACTGGAGTGGTATCGTATCGGCAACGAGATCTCGGACCGCCAGTGGCGCGACCTCCGCGCGGTGCTCACCGTGCAAACCGCAACCCTTGATTATGCCTACCTGCGCACATGGGCTACCAGGCTGGGGGTACGCGATCTGCTCGACCGCGCGATGAGCGATCAGCCCCCACCCGAAGCGACGCCGACGCAGCAGTCGCTGCTCTAGCCTATGCGGAGCCCCGGCTGATCGACCAAACACCAAGGAGCAGACTGATGAGCACACGAGCGTGGGTACGAAACCATAAGGTCGCCGGGTTTGTGGCGGGCCGCTTCGAGGGCGAGTATGAGGGGCGTATCCAGCAGCTGGTTGTCATCCAGTCGAGTCGCGGTGTGGCCATCGTCCCCGAGGCGGGGCTCATCCCGGTGGATCAGGACTACATCCAGCGCCAGGCCAGCCTCGATCTGGAGCGGGTGATCGCTGCCTTGCGGGAGGGTGGCCTCGACGATGCGGCCATCCAGCAGGCCTGGGCGCAGGCCCTGGCGACGGTCGAGAAGATCGAGCGGCAGTCGTCCTAGCTCCCGCGTCTGCATCTCCCGTCACACCGCAGCGGCCCCGAGCGCGAGCAGCTCGGCGCCGCTGCTCATTTCGCGTGTATCCCGTCCCTACGCCCCGGTATCAGACCCATGAGGCGATACGAGGCGGTGCGCGATACACCGATGAGGTCCAATGTATGATGCGATTCTCTGGCTCAAATGGAAGAAGCGATGCGATGACCACTGAAACCCTGGCGCAGGTGCGCGATCTGGTGCGCTCTTTGACCACCCCGGAAAAACGCTTGCTGCTCAGCGACCTGACGGCCCAGCTGCTCCCAAGCGCGATGCAGGCTTCCTCCACGATACCTGCGCCGTTCCCGACCTTCCCACATGCAATCTGGACGCCCGACCTGCCGCAGTGGCGTGAGGATCGGTATGATGATAATGCGCGCTGAGCCGACCTTTTTGGCCACCAACATCCCCGCGTAGGTCCCCAGGGCCTGCATCGCTGTTGCACCGTGCGGTTGGGGGCGAACTAGGGCATGGGCGGTGCAGGCCGCTCCGACGCGGTCATCGTGACATGCTGGGCATGGATGACCGTGCCTAGCATCTGCCAGCCACGCTGGTCGTACGATGGGCGGGAATCGCTCGGCGTGCTCGGGTCGGGCGGGGTCGCCATACGCGCTCATCTGCTGCACGTTGCCGCAGGGGATGCCCATGCTACCATGCGTACCGCGCGATCTTTGCAGGCGCTTCCTTGGCCTCCTGCGCGCGGGCCACCTGGCGCTGGCGGCGCTGGTACTCCGCCCAGGGTCCGGCGCCCTCCTCCTCGCCCAGCTGCCGCACCAACTCGGCTTTCAGCCACTCGCAGGGGGGCATCGCTGTCTCTCCAGCGTAGCCCGCTGTCCGACCACCGTCACTACGTCCTTCCCCGCGTCCGGCAGGATGTCGCGCAGCATGTCATCGTCGATCCGGTGTTGCCCTCCTCCTGCATCAAACGGAACACTTGTTGTGCAACTGCGTTCCAACACACGTGTGGGAACGGTTTGATCTGCTTGATAAATCATCACGAGCAGTTTTTCGGGCCTCAGGAAGGGGGCACCTCACAGCGACCCGAAGGCCCCCATGGACACGAGTCCGCTTCATGACATGGTTCGGTCCATGGCTCCCGCCCTCTACCGGCCAAACGCGTTCAGCCGTTTCAAGCTGATGACGCACCCTCATCAGGGTTTCATCAGGCGGTGGTTCTATACTTCCTGCGTACTGTGTTTCCGCACCCTCGAATGATACGAAAGGAAAATCAGGATGACGCAACTTCGTCTTTGGCTGGGCCTCTGTGGCCTCCTCCTCGGCACGCTGCTTCCTGCTGCCCTCCCAGCCGCCCGCGCCCAATCGCCACAGTCCCGCACTGAGCACTGCTACATGCTCATCGGAGCAGCGACAAACAAGGAGCATGGCCTGGTGCAGAGCCCTTCGGCGATCCTAAACTATTCCTGCTACCGCACGGCAGCAGAGCGCGAGCAGGCCCATCCGCTCACAACAACCGCGCTGTCCCGCGCCCTGACCACGCAGAGCGGCAGGCCGCTGGTGGAGTTCTACACCGGAGAGTATCTGAGCGGCAGTACCTACCGAATTGATGGCTACGCCGGGTGTGGGGCGTACTACTATGTCAACAACCTCGGATGGATGACCTACAACACAGAGGGCCTGATTGTGTTTGAGTGCAAGCCCAACCAGCGGCTCCACAACTTGGAGAACCTTGATGACGGCAGCAACCATATGTACCTTGGTCTGGGGCCGAAGGACATTTCGGTGGACTACAATCAAGGCTACTACTACACCCTTGGCAACTACAAGGACAACACCGGCTCCTGGGAGACCCGCTGAAACACCATCCCGTTGAGCCCTTGAAACGAGCGGGGGCAGTGGGAGGGCCGTCACCCTCCCACTGCCCCCGCTCGTTATCCATCCTGACGCGCGGTGTTCCCGCCAGTTCCACCCTCAGGCGTGCACCTCCAGGGCATGCCACGCCGACACCGCAGCCTCCCGCGTTGCGGCCAGCTCGTGCAACCACTCATACAGCGACTCCCACTGTCGTTGGAGCTCCTCGGGCAGCGCTGGTGGCTGGGGGATGAGATCGAAGAAGCCCTCGAGAAAGGTCGTGGGGTCATCCAGCTGGCCGATCGAGCTCGCGCGTTCGGCAGCCGACGGGAGGCGCTGGTGCCGCTCTGCCCAGTCCCACCAGATGTTCGCCTGCGGCAGGTGGAGGTAGTAGCGGCCTGCCGCTGCCTCCAGGACCTTTCCGTCCCGGTCCTCCAGCACGGCCCGCAGCCCTGAGATGGTCGAGTGAAGCGAGCTGCGCTGCTGGGATTCGGTGCCGCCCGGCCACAACAGCAACGCTAGGTCACGGCTTTCCACACCGCGCTCACCAACCAGCAGGAGGATCCCCAGCACCACAAGGACCTTGCGCGTCCCCGCCCGCCGCACCTGGATCGGCTCACCATCCCGCAACACTCGGAACGTCCCAAACGAGTGGATGTTCAGCGGAGCACCGGCGCGAGATACGGATGGCGACTGGGGACATCGTCTCACGCGGCTCTGCGTCGCAAGTATTTGGTCTGCATCGGGGTGATCAGCGGCCCGCAGCACCTGCTGCACCCGCCGCTGCACATTCGGACGCCCATCCTCAAGCAGGGGCACAAACGCCCGCCAGTGCTGGCGGGCCAGTCGGTGCGCGGCCAGTGTCGCCGCCAGATCACCCCAGGCTCCCGCAGTGGGTTCATCCACCGGTCCGGCCCCTGCCCAGATGTCGCCGCTGATCGCCAGCGTGCAGAGCGTGACCATCGCGCTGGGATGCCAGTAGTAGGCCCCCATCAGCCCGCGCTCATGCAGGGCTGACCAGATCTGCGCCAGGGTCGAGCGGGCCATCTCGAGCTGCTGGGTCTGCCAGTAGTAGCATGCCAGGTGGATGCGCGCGCCGACGAGGCCCATACGATGGCCAATGCGCTCGAAGCCGACGCAGGCGGCATGGAGATGGCAGGCGGCCATGCCCAGATCCCCGCGCTCCAGCGCGACGATACCCGCAATCGCCCGCACGTGGAGGTAGTCGGTATCCATCAGATCATCGATCCAGGACAGGGCCGTCTGGATGTACGCCTCCGCTTCGTCCAGTTGCCCCCGGCGCAACCACAGCCAGGCCCCTACCCAGGCGATCTCGGCCTGCCCAAGCTCGTCGGTCGCACCGGGCGTGCTTGCGCGTGCGGTCTCCCAGCAGCGCTCGGCCAGGGCGATATCGTTCGTATCGGTCGCAGCCATTGCGACGCTGAGCGCCAGCCAGATCGCGAATCGGTGGCTATCGAGTGGGGTTCCCGAGGGCAAAGGCCACACACAGGCCGCCTCGGGATGGCCCATCAGTCGCAGGCAGTTGACGGCCATGTTCCGGACCTGAATCTGGCGGATCGGCTCCAGCGAATCAAGCTGGTCGGGGTACCCGATCTGGCGCAATAGGCGCATGGCCCGGTCGAGCCGACCTTGGTGCTGATAGACCGAGACGAGGATGATCCTTGTCAGGGTTGCAAGCCAAAGGTCGGACTCCTGCTTGGCCAGGGTGAGGGCCTGCTCAAGCGCGGTCTGGCCGCTCTCCAGGGCGGTGCGGTAGGAGGCAAGCAGCCCCAGGGCCAGCCAATAGACACCCTGGGAGACCGAACTCGCCTGCACCGGCGGAGGTGGCGCCAGCAGAGCTGCGGCCAGATCATACTGGCCAAGCGCGGTGTGGGTGAAGGCCAGCCAGCAGGTGCTGGTGTGGGCTAGTGCGGGGCAGGCGGCGCGCTCGGCAGCCTGCTGGAAGGCATCGGCAGCGCCCAGATAATTCGCCTGGGCAAGCGCGTGATGGCCCGTGTAGAATGCCACCCGTTCGCGCAGCGCCGATACCGGCGCTGCATCCAGCAGCGAGCCAAGCTCACGCAGATGTCCAGCGCGGAGACAGGTCGCGCAGGCTTCGGCCCACCTATCGGCATCGGTCGCCGGGAACGTGTCCATAGCGGTCCTTGACATGCGGAAGCGCTCCTTTGTGCCCATGAGTCTGCCCTAGTTCCTGCTCTGACGGCTCTCCACCCAGCTCCTCCCGCAGCCGAGCGCCTTGGCGGGCATGTACCGCGGTCGCCGCCACGACTGCCGCCACGTCAGAAGGGATACCGCCATGCGCCATCTCCTCGTGCGCGCCGCCGCGAATGCGCCAGCATCCCCAAACCCTCCCACGCAACGTGCGGTCCCGACAATTGTGTGATAGATGATAACAGCTCTGGGATGGGCTTTGTGCAGTAACACCATCCTATCCCAAAGGTATTGTCTTGTCATCTCTTAAATTCGGGATGACCCCTGTCGCCAAGTGTTCTGAAGAGCACTATGTTGGCTTTGTGACTACGCCCACACCTAAAGGCTGTGGGCTTCTAGGGATTTTCACCCAGGCTGTGTCGTCCCACAGCCAAGATATTCAGCGCGGCATTAAGATCACGATCCATCTCCAAGCCGCAATAGGGACACTGATGCACGCGCACGGACAACTCTTTCTTGACCACACCTGAACAGCGGCTACAGCGTTGTGACGTACCGCGTGGATCAATTTGCACATACGTCCTACCAGCGTTTACAGCTTTGTAGCGGGTATCGTTTGCAAACTGGTTCCACGCGGCATCGGCAATGCTCTTTGCCAGCCGATGGTTTTTGATCATCCGTGCGATGTTCACGTCCTCGAACACCACAATACCAAACTCGCGCACCAGGCGGCGGCTCAGTTTGTGCGCGAAATCTTTCCGACGGTTGCTGATTCGCTCGTGGATATGCGCCACCACCTTGCGCCGTTTCGCGCGTTCGGGTGTTCCCTGCTCCGCGTTCGACAAACGTCGCTGTGCTTTGACCAGCGCCGGTTCATCCGTGCGGAAAAAGCGCGGGTTTGCGATCGGTTCGCCCGTGGACAAGGTAGCGAACTGCTCCAGGCCAACATCAATGCCAACGGCGCGTTGCAGTTCCGGTAGCGGTTGGGGTTCCGTTTCCACGCTGAAACAGGCAAACCACTTGCCCGTGTTGGTACGGCGGATCGTGAGGGTTTTGATCGTACCTTCGATGGGGCGATGCACGATCATCGGCACGCGCCCGATCTTGGACAAGTCAAGCCCGTTCCCTGCCACCTTGAAACCAAAGCCCGCTTGCTTGAAAGTGAAGCTGTCGTACCAGCCGTTGCCGCGAAAGCGGGGATAGCCCACGGTTTCGCCACGTTTGACGCGCCGAAAGAACGCATCAAACGCCAGATGCACGCGGTTTTGGACGTCCTGCAGCACCTGGGAATACACCTGTTTCAGGTCGGGGCGTTGCGCTTTCCATTGCGGAAGGAGGGCATTGGTATCGTACAATCCAACCGTTTCCTGACGTTCTTCCCACGCGGTTTTGCGATAGGCCAACGTCTCGTTGTACACCCAACGACAGGTTTCCAACGTCTGTTCAAGCAGTCGTTGTTGTCCCTTCGTTGGTGCAAGTCGGAATTGATACGCCTTCCGTTCCACAGCACACGTGTACCACAGCCTTACAATACCATCAATACGTGTGCTCTGGTTGTAATGCTCAGTGGGCTAAAGCCGCGAATTTGTAAGTTACCGCACGCCTCAAGGCGGCGGCTTTGCTCTGGCGCTCCTGGCATCGTGCCAGTATCCGAGCAGTATGGCGTACGTACGGAAGCCCTGCACGGCGAACCGTGCAGCGATTGCCTATCCTGAAAGGATACGACCTTGAAGACGTTTACCCGGTCAAGGGTTCCCGACCAGAACCTGCACGTCTCAGTTCGTAACGTGCATAGAAACGGTGTCCACCGCACTGCGGTTGTGTGTCTTCGCACAAGTACAAGGGTACCGCAAAACGGTTTTTTCGGCAATAGGAAGCCAGAGATGGCGGATACCAGTTTTAGATCCGCCGTTCGTATTGCCGCCACTCCATTCCTCCGCTCGCCTCAAGGCGGCAGTTTCCTGGAGTGTGTTCTATGACTGCTCGCATCCATGCGGATTCGCTGCGTGTTTGATGTTCAACAAGGCCCAACTCAGCACGGCATTGCAGGCCAGTGATGGTTCTGGTGCGCGTTGGCATGCGCCAGATCGCTGGATGTGCTGAATGCGGGAGGGAGCGAACTCGGTCCACACCACTGGGAACCCGAGCGCAGGGGGCCGATCATAGGCATGGTGCACGAGCCTCGGGTCTTTATCGAGCCGCTGCCTCACGCTATACAAGTCACACCAAGACCTGCCCAACCAGTGAGCAGGTCTTGGTGCAAAACCATTGTGCGCCGCGTATCATCCGCTATCGGAGGACCCGAACCATAAGCTCTCGGGAAGAATAAGGCTATCCGTTGAAGACACGGTTCTTGAACGCGTCATCGCCCTCAGGGTAGATGTTGTACCATGGTTCGATCGTTCCGTTCATCATCTGGTGAAAGTAGACCCCTCCTACACAGTTGCTGGGCAATATCGGCGAGCTCTTACTAAAATGGAGAAACTCCGCATATTGGCGCCCTTTCGCCTGCTTCTGTGCGACGCTGAGGTAGGTATTGGCTCGGCCTGCATCTATGCCAAACTCGGTCATAAACCACTGTTTATTGGAGAAGTGCGTTTGGAGCAACGGGATGATCCTGGTATAGTCACAATTGACGTCATAGAAGCTATTGGGATTCAACACATGAAATCCAATGTAGTTGCAGAGCGCGAGTTTGTCTTTCGCTATTTCGAACCAGCGACCAGGATTGATCCACGATGATAAGCCAGTGGAGATAATCAACGAGCGTGGAAAATTGGCACGGCACTGGGCGACCGCCTCGCCAAAGTGGTAGCGCCAGTTCCAGATATACTCATCGGCGCGCGAGTCATACGTGCCCGGCATGAGCTGAGGTGGTGGTTGATCCCCTGTGCCGGTCCACCCATAGGTATCTTTTGCCCATTTGACCCATCCGTAAAATCCATTTGGCTCGTTGCCTATCTCAATCCAGATATAGTTATGGGTGTTATACCATGGTGCGATCTCGTTGACGATATCGGCAGCAACAGGATAGGCCCACTCAGAGGTGCCCATGTTGGTACTCCCATCGCCTCGCGTGGTGCGCACGATGGTCTCACCAGGGATGGAGTGGCAGACAGTAGTGCGGTTCGTTTGAGACCAGCCGCCGTCCCATGGACCAATAGAGGTGACGATCTTTTTCTTGTTATAGCTACCGCGAACCATGCAATCGTTGAGCTGTGCTACGGTGCCGTTCGTGAATACCACCCCGCGCATGCGGTTCGTATATCCTGGCGCTTCGGCGTGGGCGGCTTGTGGGTGAAGATCGAATCCTGCGCTTGCCGCAGCTAGGCTCCCCGCTCCCGTAAGTAGGATCTTTCCAAGTTGCCGACGGCTTATTTTGCCCATGGATAGTCCTTTTCTTGTGAGTACAACCATATGCACACCGGGTACGCACACGCTTCATCCAGCTATGAGTAGTGGCATATGGTAGGCGCTGGATACCATACAAGTCTATGGCTGCAGTGATGATTTATACCATGTTCGTCAGGCAGACATGTGTAGTATATAAGGTAAATGTTAGGTGTCAATACACTTTTTAATTATAGAAATGCGATATAACTTGTTTCATTCATAAAAATGCCAAACGTCAAACCATGATTGAAAATGTTTGTGTAAATAATGTTAAGCCTACTATGTTGCCCAACTCAGCTCATTTAGGAATCTTTGCAGCAATGGAGCGAAACGTTCGGTCCAGCAGAATCGCGTGAACCAGACTGATATGGGATCGCTGCCCCCTCGGTCAAGTATCCATCCTGCGTCTCGCCCTCATCGCATGGAGTGCGCAACAATAACGACCGTCAGCGGCCCCTAGGCAGAATCCCGCACAGGGTACTCCCCCATGGCAACTCCTCCAAACGCATTGCGTATGAATCCTCGCGCCCCGTACACGCACTAGAAGGCAGCACCAAGCACGCAATGATAATCGTCCGGAACGCCGCCGCATCAATCCCCATGCGCGAAGCCGATGCGATGTGTTCGGTCGCCGTGCGCTGCATGCCACCGAACCACCTCGGATCCAGCTCGGGAGGCATCAGTTCCATCACGGTCGAGAATCGTACTCCGTCGCGGCGGGCGCGGGCCCGCTGCGAGAGGCCCGCCTGGGCCACTTGGTGGGGAAAACTTGATACCGCTGAAGACGGATCGTAGGGGTCATGGGGTGCCAACAACATCGGAACAGAAAGTAACGCTAAGGAACGCTGTCCCAAGCAGGTGGGAACCCGTTTGACGGCATGAGCCATCCTTACTGCTCAGCGAACTCGCGCTCACTGTGGTCAGACCGTCTCTGTCGGCTCGACCGTTTGGGTCAGCGGACGAAAGGAGCCTTGACTTACGATATCAGGCAGTGCAAAGCTGTAACGCCCGATCATGTTGAAGTGTGCAGACGTGAGCGGCCATAGTCGCACGACATCGCTCTCCTGGATCTCCGTGCCCTCGCGACGCAGGTACGTCAGGGCTTGGTCCATGTACCACGTGTTCCACAGCACGAGCACGTTCAGCA
Source organism: Chloroflexia bacterium SDU3-3 (assembly GCA_009268125.1). Lineage (NCBI taxonomy): Bacteria > Bacillati > Chloroflexota > Chloroflexia > Chloroflexia bacterium SDU3-3. Next base: position 26,383 of record WBOU01000030.1, read on the forward strand.
CCAAACCCAGCGCATTCAGTTGATCCTCCTGCCCTTCCCGGTACCGCTGACGCAGCTCGCCTCGTCGTCCATAAAAGATTTCCCGTGCCAACCGATGGCGTTCCTCACCGCGATTCAGTTGGGTCAATACCCGCCGACGGTAGGTTGCATCGTCGATATAGGCCAACAGGAATTGTGTCTTGGCGATGCGCCCAAGCTCACCCATCGCTCGTGCGAGGGTCGAGGCATAGTGTCCCGCCTGGAGCGCGCGGATGAAGGTTGAGGCACGCACCGTTTTCAGCTTGAGCGATCCAGCTACACGCAGAAGGTCATCCCAGTGGGTGCGAATGAGGTGGGTCGAGACGGCGTTTTTGGAGACGCCGTTGATTTTGCCATAATCCGCCTGGCGGTCAATCCGCCAGAGGCGGGTCTCGCCGATATCGGCGAGGCGTGGACTGAATTGATAGCCCAACAGCCAGAACAAGCCAAAGATGACATCCGAATAGCCAGCCGTGTCCGTGATTAACTCCGTCGGGTGCAGGCTGGTTTGGTTTTCCAGCAGGCCGTCGAGGATGTAGGGCGAGTCTCGCAGGGTGCCCGGCACCACAATGCCGTGAAAGCCGGTGAATTGATCCGAGGTGAAGTTCAGGAAGGTGGCACCGTTCTCCGTACCGAAGTAGGGTGAGCTGGGGCCGGTGTTGACCGCCCGGATCGGGACAATGAAGCGCAGACCGTCGGCTGAGGCCACGGCACCACCACCCCATTGTTGTGCCAGTGGGATCGTGGTCTGGGCATCGACCAAGCGGGCATTTGCATGGCTCAGGGTCTCGGCCCGGATACAGCTGAACTGGACCCACTCCAGCCGTCGGCGGGTCAGGGCAGGAATATCCGGGCGGATCAATGGTTCGATCCCGATGTTACAGGCACTGGCAAGCAGCACCGCACAGATGCTGATGGGGAGGTCGGCCATTCGTGGATTGCTGCTCCCCAGGGGCGTGAATTCGTCAGCAAAGCCTGTACGGGCATGAATCTCAAGCAGGGCCTCAGCGAGGTCTACCCGTGGCATTAATGCCGCAACCCGTTCTCGTAGCTGCACGAGGCGCTGCGGCTCTTCCAATTTGTCGAGCCGATCAACCTTGAGCCGTTCCTTTTTCTGATGGGTCTCTACGTGCACCGCAGCATTAGTGGAGAGATGGTCAGCCACACGTCGGAAGGCCGCATCGAGATCAGCAGACAATTGGCTCAGGGCCACATCAGCAACGGGCTGGTGCCCCAAAATGCGACAGACGTGCGGGCGTTGGGCAATCCACTCATTCCCTTGGAGCAGGCGGGTACGCAGGTCGCCCCAGTCGTTGCTCGGGGTGACGAAGATGTCATGGCGGCGGAGCTTGACCTGGAGTTGTTCCAGCAGGCACAAGGTGTAGGCGGCCCGGTCCAGTTCGCGACGTGGGAGTTGCACGAACTTCTTCCAGGGGCGTGGGATCATGTCGCGTGGAGCCTGACGCATATCCGGGTTGCGCTCGTCCTCAATACCGCGTAGGAAGTCGAGCGCTTCCAGCACATCTTCCCCAGCCGGTGTGGCCTTGAAGTTGGCCACGCGCAGCAAGGTCGGAAAGAAACGCCGGATCATGGTGTAGCGTTCGATCAGTTCGGGCTGGATGTTGACCTCTGGTGGACGAGCCAGCCCTTCAACGCGCTCGATTGCGGCCGCTATTGCTGCTTCGGAGATATCCGCATAGATGGCGGCGCGCACCGCGACATCTTCGTGCGTGGGATCGATCAGACGACGGCAGACCGTGCTGAGTTGGAGTGCCGCAGCGTCCAAGTCTTTGAGGGTGCGCAGCCGCTTTTGCTGCGCGGTGAACTTGGCTTTACGGATTAGCTCCGTGATGACGGCATCAAGCATGGTGTAGGCATCGTCGTTGGCGATCATCTCCATCGCACGAATGAAGGCAATGAGGGTCGCCATCTGGCGCTCAGGTGGCATGCGCTGGAATGCCGCAGCGCTGCTGAGCACGGCGTAGCGAGAGAGGGCTTCGAGTCGTGCTGGGGGGATAGCGCTCACATCAATCGGACCCACCATGAAGGTACGGACCTGCTCAACCCGCTTGAGTGCCCGAAGCATGCTCGTCGATGAGGTGCCAACGGCCTTCCGTCGGAGCTGTTCAAGCTGGGTCATTCGTGCGTTTGGTGGGACGCTCAGCAGGGCTTGCAAGGCGATTTGTTGGTCCACGGTGACATTGCGCCCGAGGACACGCCAGAGACGGATAGACACCCGATCCCGCACCTGGGCGATCAAGCGGGTGAGCACACTGACGCCCGGCAGGAGGATCTTGCGCTCGATCAGGCGGGCTGTGGTCAGATCAAACAGGATACTCGGACGCTCGTCGCTGAGCCAGGCACGGGTGTAGAGCCAGCGGACGAGATGGAAATGCTCAGGCTGATCCGTAAAAGCGCGATAGCCGTAGACCTCTTGGATTTCACGGGCATGATCATAGCGGGTGGGTACCCGTTCAAGATAGCGCGGGAGGACCGAGAGGTCGGTCATGCCAAGTTGTTGGGCAAGGTGCTGGACCACCACGATCGGCACAGCAATCGGGTCGGTTAAGAATGTACCCAAAAAGCGGACCGTACCCAACTGTATGGCAAAGCCAAGGCGGTTGTGATCACCACGCCGACGTTCAATCAGGCCAAGGTCGTTCGGGTCCAAGAAGAAATAACGAGCGAGTTGAGCTGGTGAGGGGTCACCCGCATAGCGACCATAGCGCGCAGCCTGGTCATCACTGAGAAAGCTGACGGGCACGACGGATCTCCTCCGATTATCGGTGGGGCTTCTGGGAGCGATGGCATACCATGTCGACTGGCATCATCCCATGGAAAAGGGAGAACGATTACGCTTCAAGAAATGCCAGAAGAACGGGTTCATGGGAGGATGTTTGAGCAAGATAATGCAGATCACCTCGTTGCTCGCCCCACGCACGGTAGCTTGCAGCCATGCATGTTCCTCCGGGGTGAGGGTATAATAGGGTGCATGTCCGACGGGGGCAACGTGCGACGATAGAAGGGGTAGGCCGTGCGCTCAATCGATGGCATACGCGGGTATCCTTGATGAAGCGGCGATGTCTGACAAATGAGTATAGCAGACATTCTCCCCGCCCCTGCGGCCCACCCATGT
>WBOU01000031.1 GCA_009268125.1 Chloroflexia bacterium SDU3-3
ACCTTCGCAGGGCTGGACTACGGGCTGCACTGGGGGCTGATCGTGGACGGGGCGCTGGAGAAGCCCTATGTGCTGGCGGGGCTGGCGGCCTTCGGGCTGCTGGTGCCGCTGGCGGCCACCTCGACCCGCTGGGCCATGCGCCGCCTGGGCAAGCGCTGGAAGCCGCTGCATCGGCTGGTGTACGCGGCGGCGGCGCTGGCGGTGCTGCACTTCCTCTGGCTCTCGAAGGATCCGCGCCAGGCCCTGCTGTTCGGCGCGGCCCTCGCCCTGCTGCTGCTGCTGCGCCTGCCCCTGGTGCGCCGCACCGTGGCGGCCTGGCGCACGCCGCGCTCACCCCAGCGTGTCACATGAAGAGTCGTGACCCCGCTTCGCATGAGGGTTCAATCTGCCCCTGCGTCAGGCGCGTGCCGCAAATGATGCAAAAGCTAAAAAAGCGAGAGGCCTCCTGATGCTCAATCAGGAGGCCTCTCGTAGATCGCTCTGCAATAATGGGGGCGTTTGCGCCACAACAACCTGGCCTTGTGCTAGCACCGCTGAGCGGCCATGGGTCAGGCCGCTCAGCGGTCCCAACTATCCTATGAGCTTCTCAGTGCGTGCGGCAGCATGGCTGCGCCATGGATTGGATACACCCTACAGCTCACGGCTCTGCTGGAGGAGCAGCTGGTTCCCGTCAGGGTCTGTGATCAGGGTCGAGGTGCCCCACGGCCGGTGCTCCAGGGGCGGCAGATCGAGACCCTTGGCCTTCAGCTCGGCGTAGTCCGCTTCGATATCGGTCGTCACCAGGACAATGGTCCCAAGGCTGCCAGCGGCCTGCCAGGGCGCAAGCACAATCGCGGTCGACGCGCCGGGAGGGACAAGCTCGATCCAGCGGACTGCGGGGTCGTCGCTCTCAAAGTGCTCCATGTTGGTGCGAACCTCAAACCCGAGCATGCGAGTGTAGAATTCCAGCGATACCTGCTGATTGGCCACGGGCATGCCGAGCAGATCGATGTGTTGAATGTTCATAGAAAAGGCTCCTTCGTCTCGCTATCTCGCTGATGACCTAGGTATCATAGCCCATCCCTATTGTAGAAATCGGTCATGTTTGCGAAACTTCTGATCGATCAGATCATAGGAGCCAGTGAAATACGCCAGCGGCGACACACCGACCAGCGACTGGAACTCGTGCACAAGATGCGACGGGTCGTGGTAGCCGCACCGTCGCGCCACCTGCTCCAGAGTCAGGCCACCAATATCGCTGGCAGATGCGTGTAAGACGCGGTTCAAGCGCGCGATGCGAGCAAACTGCTTGGGCGACAGGCCAACCTGCTGGCGGAACACCCGCCCGAACTGCCGCTCGCTCAGGTTGACCTCGTCGGCAAGCGCGGCAATGCTGATCTGGCGCTGCTGCAGCTGCTGGGTCGCGTAGACGATCTGATCCCCATGCGCGAGCTGAACCCTGCGGCCCAGGAAAAAGCCAATGAGGGGATCAGCCCAGTGCGGCGTGCGGAGCGTCTGATACAGCTGCTGCTCAAGCTGGCGCACATCGCTGGGCGGGTAGAAATCGCGCAGGGGCATAAACGAATACGCCTGCCGGTCCGTCGTATCGGTATGCCGGAACGCCGCCCACCCACCCGGCCTGAAGCGCACGCCGATCATGGCCGAGCTGCTCACGCCCACCTGCCGCACGTGCAGCGCGTGGGCGAACGGGCGCATCAGCCAGCTTGATGCGCACGCAAAGGGCAACTCGGATGTATGCGGGAGAATCTGCGACTGCCCCTCAAACTGGAACAGGATCTCGGCACGATGCTCCGCCGAGATAATCTCGTCGGGGGCGACCACAATCGGTAGCAGTAAGCGCCAAAAGCACTCGATGGCGTCGAAAAGCGCTGCTGGCGGACGGAGCTGCTCATACGCGAGGGTATCCACGCTTCCAACCTCACTTCCTATGCAGGCCTCTATGCTCGATCACCCTCGCTCACAACATAGGGCGTGAACGCGCCCTGCGCGCACCCCAGCATCGGGATGAGGTTGTCGCCACGTATATCAAGCCCTTGAAGCTTTGATCGTATACGCGCCTGACTCGCACTCGATCTGCTTTATCTTAATCAAACATGCGAACTTTATCGGTCGCGAATCTTTTTAGCTGCGCTTTATCGGTCGAAAAAAAAAGATCGCCGGGGATATATTTCTTTGATCAGAGAAGCGCGAGCTGGCAATCTCTATCCCATCCGACCGTGCGGCAAACCATACAGAGATCGCTCAGAAATGATGGAACACAACAAACCTGTATTGTTACATAATTTCTGAGAGACTCTGTATCATAGTTTCTGAAAGACTGCGAACACCGCATTAGAATGATATATTTAGCCACCTATAACCTAACCAATCCTGTAATCTTACACACCATCCGCGAACAGATTCTGCGCAAAATATCGCCATCATGCAGAAGATTTTCAAATCGCTCCCCATAGCCATAAAACAGTGTTTTCGAGAGACTATTGTTAGGCTTGGTGGCTAGGTTTCTTGCATATTTCCCATTGTTCTACCTAGCTCAGAGTAATTGCTGGGTAGACTCATAGGCAGCCTTCATGGTATTATGGCAACAGTCGCCTCGCCGCGCCACTAATTTTTCTGTGTCATCTCACTCTCGATCTGATTGTTTCAGAGCGCTATCAACTATTTACCGATAGTGTAACCTAAGGAGATGTTATGATCACAAAAGAAACGAGCACCAGATCGCCACTACATGCAGTGAAAACCACTTCGAGTTATACCAAACCAGCTCAACCAGGTGAGGTATTATTCCAAGATGTGCTCAACCTGGGGCATATCCAAGGAATCGGCCAAGCATTCTTACACATAGTGGTAGACAAATACAGCCACCATACCTTTGGCCTTATTGATACCGATGGAAACTCTGAGACGGCAGTGGCTCTACTAAAAGACTACGTTTTGCCTTTCTATCAAAAGAAGGCTCTTTCAATTGGCTTTATCTTTACGGATAAATCTATGATATTTCAGGATAGTAATGCCAATTACTATCATATTTATCTTCACAAAAACAGCATCAAGCACGAATATAGAGATAGCACACCTCTATTAGCAAATACACCTATAGAGCGGCTTACTCATATAATATCCCGTAATTTCATATCATTTATTTCATCATTTCCTCCTTATATAACAGTAGAACAACTCCAACAGGATTGGTCGAATTGGTTAAACACATATAATATTGGAAATTTAAGAGAAGGCAAGAGATAACGAACAATCCCACAGCACAGAAAGACGGAGGGTGTTAGGCCCTCCGTCTTTCTGTGCTATCATCACTTAGGTTACCACTAATTCAACCTTGTAGCCTCTGCGACAATAGTAATTCCCTCCACCGCCCACCCCATACTCATTCATGCCCACGGCAAAGGCTGCACGGCGTTCTTGGGCTAGGCATACGCCCACTCCACTGCCCATTCAATACTCATGGCCGCTGTAGCTTGGCAGTATGTCGATAACCGAACGATCTGTGATCTCCCTCCACCGCCCGCTCCACACGTATGGCCGCTGCAGCCCTTATGGCAAGCCGATAGCAACCATAATATTTGGCTCTCCTCCACCGCCCGCTCCACACGTATGTCCGCTGCAGCTCATTATCAATAACAGACGAAGCTATATTTAGTGCCCTCCACCGCCCGCTCCACACGTATGGCCGCTGCAGCCCTTATGGCGATGGCGTCCTGATGCGTTCTTGGTCGTCGCTGCGGCACATGGTGTTCGTAAACCGTTTTTTGGTCGAATAGACGCTCGAGTTGCGAACAACCTCTATTGCGTGTCGCCCGGTCACGGACCCTGGGCGTTCGCGGGTATCGCGCTGGGCCAAAAGATACTGATGGCGCAGCAAGCCTACGGAGGTATCGTGTAGGCACGACCAGTATAGCGCCTGGTGCTGGCCTGCGCAAGAGACCAATGGCCGCTGTGCCAGGATTCGAATCTGCAACCCCCTTCGCCGCTGTTCCGATACCACGAGGCATCGCTATTCGGTCGCGGACCCTGAATATGCACAGCCCAGTGCTTTCCCAAAGAATCTCGATGGGAAAGCTAAGATGCGAAGGTATTCAACACCAAATCAGGGAGATACCTCCGCTTCTTCCTCGCGGCGCTGATCGGTGATCTGCTCCAGAAGTTTCCGCGCGACGACCAGTGCAGTATTCACCCGTGCGTGCTGGTGGCTCCTGCATTGACTGCATCGGAACACCAGCTCCCGCGTGCTCCAGATCTGCCCGCAGACGGTGCAGCAGAGCGTTTGATTGCGACCCTGGCCCACTTGCCGCAGCGCGTGTGGTCGGCCCAACGTGGCGCAATGAAAGCAGTGCCTCGTTGGAGCAAGCTGGATGGCAGATCCGTCCATGCGGCGACCGCACTGCCCACAGTCGCGCGATGGAGCGACATTGCGCACCACCGTCGGCCTGAGCAGACCTTCGATTGCTGCCTTGTAGGTAAGCACCTCGATGATCCGCTGACGCGGGTGGGCAAAGGCCAGCCTATTTTCCGCACGGTCCAGCCCTGTCTCCGTCCGCTTCCAGTCAGTGTTTTCTATGCCGATGAATGCGCTCTGCTGCGCTTGATCAGCCTGCTTGACGATCATCTTCGCAAGCACAAATGGATAGTGCTCGCTCTGCATCCCCGATTCGCCAGTGAAGTAGGGAGGTAGATCAATCTTCCCCACATCCCGCACTTGGCCGCTGAAGTCGATTGTGGCAAAGAAGTACTCACCGCGATGCTCATGCAGCCCCATAGCAACCTCTGGCTGCCGCTTCACCTCAGCCGCCTGGATAGGCACCGGGATATGGGCAAACCACGCTCGATAGCCGTCCACATCCCGTCCAAGCGTAAGGCTGGCCTGGGTGACTGCGGCAGTCATCTGCGCACCCGCGTTGGTCGCCTCACGTCGCCGTTGCAGCCAGAGCGTTTCTAGAAGCTGCCGGGCCTGGTGTTTTGCGCCAAACTGGAGCGCGAAGTACATGAGCACGGCATCAACCGACCGGCTAGGGAGAAACGGCTGCGAGGGGGCATTCACGAACATGCGCTGCTCGGCGCGCTGCGATATGTCCTCACGCTTGAGTAGAGCACGCTCCGGGGCTTCCTCGCCGCAGAAGGCGCAGGCCAGCGTGTAGCGGGTGTTTGTCCCACCCCACGCACGCGGCTGCTCATAGTTAAGGAGCGCGAAGGACAGCGCATCATAGTTGACGCCCATGGTGCGGCTATAGCTAATCGGCTGGCCGACGACGGGATGGAGCCGCGCTGCCGCCTGCAAAAACTCGTGTGCGGCGAGGGTCTCGATGTCAAAGAGCCGCTCCGGGGTAAGGTCTTCATCCTCTGTACCGCGAGCTGGGCGGAAGTCGCGCAGGCGGAGCAGGGTGCGTCGGTAGTGAGCATAGCGCTCCGCATAGTCGCTGAGTAGCGTGGAGGTTGCCTCCTCGGGCAAGCTCCGCAGCCACTCAGGATCGATACTCATCTCCCTGACCTCTGGGAAACTTGGCGGCGCATCTTCGAGAAAGCGCTGGACCTGCACCTGGATAGCGGCAAACTGCGTATGGTAGCGCTTCAACTCAAAGAGCTGATTGCGCAGCATCAGCCACTGCTCTTTCGAGAGCGAGACGAGCGCCACCCGCGTGCCATACTGGCTGCGCCGATCCTGCGATGGGCGGAACCCCTCAATCCGCCGTTTGCGCTTTCGGTTCTTCCAAAATGGATGCGGGGCCTGCTCAGCAAGACGGATGCGCTCGTTGGTGTTATTGCGCGGGTAGAGCAGCACATCGAGATGCTCCAGGGTCTCAGTGATGACCTCTTCAGGAAGAAGCCAGCTCTGAAGGCGGCGGACGCCGCGTTTCCCCACAAACTGCTCTGTGAGACTGCTGGTCTGCCGTCGCGTCTGGAGCTTGCGCTTTTGCCGCCGCCGAGGCGCATCGGGGTTGCCGAATGCCTTGCCTGCGTCTGGCCCCATTGGCATTTCCGTCGCCGCAGCGGCCCGGTAGATGCGGTCCTCATCACGCCAGTAGCGGTAGAGCACCGGCAGCAGCATCAGCCGACGGATACGGTAGGGGTCATTGAAGAAGGCAGCCTGGGTGCGCTTTCCTGTCCCAAGCTGAAGGGGAAAACAGCCCAAGTCCTTGAGCCGATCAATGCGGTAAGCGGCAAGTTTCCCGGCCCAACTCATGATCGCCTCCGCGCTATCTTGGAAGATGCTGGACCGGAGCGCCGCAGAGAGCGGAAACTCATACGTCGAGCAGTATTCTGAGTAGCACCGCGAGAGGGTGTTGAACATATTGGTCGCGCCATCGGTCAGGCCACGATCCGCGGCCTCGCCCAGTTCCAGCAACACCAGCACAGCGGTAGAAGTATGGAGTTGGGGCTGCATCCATTGGGCGAGCGCGGCAGCCACCTCTGGCAACTGCACTGATGTAGTGCCGAGGTCGAGCTGTGCACGCAGCGGCAGCAGATCCCTGTCGTCGTTAAGATCAGGTGCGCTGAGGCGTTGCACGAGGCTCATAAGGAGCGGGATGCGCCTTCCCGACGGTGCTGGTTGCCGTCGCAGCCGCGCACGCTCCTGCGCAAGGATCTCAAGGAGTGTGCGCTCCAGCGCCTCAGCCTTCTGTGCGCCTCCACACGTGGCAAGGCGCTGGGTGAGCAGGGCGATGCAGAGCTGGTTTGTCCGCTCCTCGCTGCGCCGCACGATCATCGCCTCCAGCGCCTGCTTTCTCGCCGCATCAGACTCCTGCGCCCAGGTGGTAATAAGTTCGAGCAGCCGCTGGAACCGAAGACCTGCGATCATCTGCTCGGACAGGCGCTTGCGCAGGAGGATGAACCGCCGCAGCCGCTCGACATACTCTGGTGTGAAGCGGGCCTGCCCCTCGTCGATAATAGTCCCATCTGCGGCTTTCTTGATGCCAGAGCGAGCATTTCGAAGACCTTCCAGAGTCTTCACGAGGTGTTTGTCGGGATGAGCTTGGCTCCATGCATCCAGCGCTTCGCGCAGCCCGTGCATGGCAGCGTAGCCATCTGCATCGGGCTGAGTGAGGGCAAGCATAACCCCGCGCAGGAGCATAACCCCCGAGAACATGCGCTGCAGGTGTGAAAGCACCTCGCGGCAGCCTGCCACCATTAGTGCGTCGGGTGTGCTGGCCTGCACCAGGGCGATGATCGCATCGAGCAGCCGCTGGTCGGTGTGACCGCCGCTGATATCCTTCAGGTCACGCTGGAACTGCTGGAGGACCGCAGATTTCATGGCCGTATACCGAACCTGCGTGATATGCAGTAGCGCCTCTTTCCAGCGCGATGTCCGCAGCTTCATGATGAGCGTCAGGTAGACAAACTCAGGGTGTTCGGCCAGCATGCGGGTGAACGCCTTATCCACCAGTTCAGGCGCTGGGGGCGTAAGCTGGAGCTGGATGCCTTGATTCGCTGTGCTTCCCATAGGTCTCCTTTTGCCCGCCTGGGGCCAGGATGCGATCCCGACTAGCGATCATCCCGAAGAAACAGCACCCGCTCTCGGCTGAGGATCTGAAGCGACTGGAGCGACGTGATAGTCGTGCGATTCCAAGAGATGGCCCCCTGCCGCTCCCACACCGGCAACTTCACCGTCAGGCGTCCGGTGGAGTGGATCGCACTGACGATGCCTCGTAGCTCCTCGCCATTGCGCGTGGCGCGGCACAGCATGCCAATGCTCACCCGCCGCTGCTGGCCGCCATGGTGCGCGTGGGCGGCTTGCAGCACCTCGGCCCGCGTGCGCGATGCGGTATGGGGCAGCAGGAGCGCGGTGTTCACGCGCATGCGCCGCTTGATGGTCTGCTTGTGTCGCACAAACTGCCTGCTCGGCATGGGTGTGCTCAGCGGATAGTTGCGCGAGCTGAAAGTCTGCTTGCGACTGCGGGCCACCGGCACGGCGATGTAGCGCGCTGTGAGGGCATCGGTGTCAGCATCGCTAAACACCCGCAGGCTGCTGGAGATGCGCAGCGTGGCGGGGAAGAGCGGTCGGAGCTGCCGCGCAAGCTCACGCACCGTCAGGTGCTGGTGGATCTGCGTGCGATGGGTGCGATTTGCCGCTGGCGCGCGGATCGTTTGGATCGTATGTCCCATCTCGGCGGCGGTGCGCCCGCCCTTGCGCTGGTTGCATGCCGCACAGGCAAGCACCAGGTTCTGCCAGGCATCCGTGCCGCCTCGGCTCTGCGGTGTGATATGCTCGATCTGCAGCGGCCCGCGTGTGGTGCCGCAGTAGTGACAGCGCAGCCGATGATCGGCCTCCTCAGCGGCGTAGGCCATCTCCAGCTGGGTTCGGCGGGCAGCATGGGTGCGAGCCAGCTTGGCTGGCCGCTCGGCGATGGGCGCATCGCACAGCGTGATATGGCTGATGGGAATGAGCCTCATCAGCGCCTGGAGCACCCGCATGAGCGCCGCTGCGCGCCATCGGATGAGGGGCGAGAATATGGGTTTGCGGTGCGGCAGCGCTTGCCTGCGGGCGTGGGCCTTTCGCCAAACAGACCGAGCAATCGCTGGGGAGCGGCGTTTGAATGGGATGCCCTGGCGGCGGTCTGCGTGGTAACGCTGGCGCGCACGGCGGCGACGGCGATGCCCAGCGCGGCGACGGAGCCGCCGGACCATATCGGTATGGAGATCGACGATGATGTGGAGAAGCCGATGCGAGCGGCGCGCTCCATCGGCGATAAGGATAATCTCGGCGGCGGCTGGGCGCTGGGTGATGAAGGCCGTAATAGGGCGGAGCGCTGGGCACGCTACCGTATGGGGGAGCTGAAGCACCGTGAAGGCGTGGTGAGAGACGAACCGGGCTTTGCCACGCTGCGTGAGCTTTCGTGCGAGCGCTGGGGCCATCGGCATAAGCGGCGTCCCTTCGGCATCCAGAACCAAGATGGGGCCGGACATGTTCGCTTCCTGTCGGTCGCACAACACCATCCGGCCTCGAAAGAGGCCACGCTCTCCATCGCAGGAGGTAGAACATTCTATGCGTAGCAAGGTGGGGGAGAGGACGTGATACAATAGCCGATGCTATGCACTTGTGGCGCGAGGTAAAGGTCTTCCACCGACGACTGGGGAGCCGATGGGATGGAAGACCTTGCCGCTCGCTTGCTGGATATTACCAGCAGAAAACAGTATAGCGTACTGGTGTTCGCATGTCAATCCGGCTCCCATTGCGGGAGCATATGGTGCGTGCGTTCGGGGAAAAGTTTCGCCAGCTTCGCCAGGCCCATCACCTGAGCCAGGCCGAGATGGCCACACGCCTCAGCATCCAACGCGCCCATGTCAACAACATTGAGTCCGGGCGTCGCCTCCCCTCTATCCATCTCGTGTGCACCATCCACCGCGTATTCGGTATCAGCGCCGACTACCTGCTGCGCGACGAGCACCCGGTCCACCCAGCGATCTCAACCCCATCCCCCAATACGCGTGAAGATGCTACACTTGGCACCTTCGCCCGACATCTGCGGGAGCTACGCCAGAGCCAGGGACTGAACCAGACCGTGCTGGCCGAGCGCCTGGGACTGCGCACCCAGGCGCACATCAGCCTGCTGGAGCATGGCCAGAAGGAGCCATCCATCGCGCTGGTGCTGCGGATCGCTGAGGTATTTGGGGTAAGTATCGACAGCCTCTTGTTTGATCAGGGCGCGTAGGCGAGGGATGGCCGCAGAAACGGCCACTCTCCAGGTGGAGGTTGAGGGCGCGTCTAGGACATGATTGTGGGCCGCACATGCGCGGCGCTGTTTGCTGCTGTTGCCAGCAGGTTGCCTTGCCCCGAAGGGCCGAGTGTCCTCGCAGCCGTGCTTGGCCAGTCTGCGGCTGACGCCGACACCGCACTTGGCTTACGTGAGCGTTGCCACAATCGGAGGGTGAATGAGCACCCTGGTCCGGGTAGCCCAGCCACGGCCTGTGGTCGAACTACAGAGACGGGCAGCCGTGTTTGCTTATAGTATATAACCTCAGTCAATACCTCATGCTTCTGCCCGTCTCTGTGGTTACAAACCCACCAACGCCCTTTCAATGTGCACGTTGATACCGATGAAACAGCGTTGTGATGAAGAATGGCTCCTGGGGGAACTTCTGGGCGGCAACGATGAATCGTGGTGGTTCTGCGAGTGAAGCAGGTGCGCCTGGGGTAGCGTCGGAGATGATGAAAACTAAGCTCTGCTCATGGGTCTCCATGTAGATGTGCGTAGCAGTGATATGCGGGTGGTGCATCCTACTCACCGGCAGTAGCACCAGGAAGCCCCTCAGACGAATCAGCTCGCTCTCCGGCAGCACCTGCCGCCACAAGATAACCTGATGATCCTCAACAAGGAGATCGAGCGAGTATCCGCCGATCCTATCAACCACCTCCTGCGGCAGATACGCCACTGAAGGCATCTGAGACTCTGCCAAGACCTGAACCCTGGAACGCTGGCGCATCAAGCCCTCCATGTAGCACACGCACTACACCGTAAAGCCTTTCATACGCCTCGGGAAGAGGCCCCACTCTTCAGGAAGAAGGTAGGGAAACTATACTAGCGAACGCAGGATCGCGCAAGACAGACTCCTCTATCACGCAATGTATGGGCATGCAAAAAAACAAGATTTACCCCCCAAGAAACTGGATGCATGGTAAAGTAAATTAAGGCCATGCGCCTATACTCACATTTCAATAGTATGGTCTTTCTCTTGAAATCGGAGTCGCCATGCGGTGGAGAAAACAGATACTTTCCGCCTATTAGGAGAAGCCTATGATCATCTATGCTACAGAAATGTTTTTCAGTGCGTTGAATCCCATGTGTTGATCTGAGATTCCATTGTACCAAGTGAGTCCGCGCTCACGGGGAAAATGTTTGGGATTTCCCCCAGCAGAGATGGTGCGGATGGGCACCACAAAGCGCATGCCATCGGCAGAAGCGACCTCGCCACCACCCCACGCCTGCACAATGGGAATCGACGTTTGGGCAGCAACTAATCGTGCGTTTGCACGGGTGATCGTTTCTTGGCGAATATAGTTCTGCTGGACCCAGGCCAACCGATCACGGGTGAGGGCAGGCACGTCGGGCTGGACGAGTGGTTCGAGTCCGATATTACAGGCTTCGGCCACGAGCACCGCACAGATGCTGACGGCGAGGTCGGTCACCCGTACCTGCCCTTCGCTGATATGCGTGAATGCATCGGCAAAGCGCGTCAATGCCTGGATCTCCAAAACGACCTTGGGGAGATCGGCGCTGGGAAGCAGGCGCTGGATGTCGGTGCGGAGCGCACGCAACGAAGCGGGTTCGTCAATCTTGTCGAGGGCCGTAAGAATCGGACGATCATGGCCATCCCGTGACTCCAGGCGGACAGCGGGATTGCTATCCAGTTGCTGTATGGATGATGCCCTACCATTACGAGCGAACGCATCGTGTGGCCGCTTTCCGCCAACCCATCCGGGAAATATTCGTACCGGATGGGTTGGCGGAATCGTTGGGTCAGGATTTACGTGGTACGATGCGCGTACCATCTAGGCGCGGAGCAGCTGCGGGGCGGTGGCCAGCCAGGCGCGCAGCTGGGCCTCGATGGCGTCGCGTACGGTCTGGAAGGTGGCCAGCCGCTCCTCGGCGCTGCCGCAGGCGGCGGCGGGGTCGGGGAAGCTCCAGTGGATGCGCTGGGCTGGCCCAGGGAACAGCGGGCAGGCCTCGGCGGCGTTGTCGCACACGGTGATCACATAGTTGAAGGGTTGCTGGAGGTAGATCGCCAGGTGCTTGGAGGTCTGGGCGCGGATGTCGATGCCGCGCGCATCCATCGCGGCGATGGCCAGCGGGTTCACTACCGAAGGGGTACTGCCCGCGCTAAACACATCTATCTGACCAGCGGTGAGGTGGCGCAGCAGCCCCTCGGCCATCTGCGAGCGCGCCGAGTTGCCGGTGCAGAGGATCAAGACCTGTGGGTTCATCGTCCCGCTCGCTTTCGTTCCATTAGAGCCAGCAGCAGGCGGATGCGGGTATTCAGCTCACGGGCGATCTGCTGGAAGGCGCGCTGCCGTGCCGTGCCATCCGTGATGGCGGCGGGGTCGGCGAAGCTCCAGTGGATATGCTCGGGATCGTTCGGGAACACCGGGCAGCTCTCGCGCACCTGGTCGCAGACCGTGATGATATAGTCGAAGGTCTCGTGGGCGAACTGGTCGAGGTGCTTTGGGGCCTGGCCCTCGGCGGACACACCGATCGCGGCCAGCGCGCGCAGGGCGTCGGGGTGGATGGCGCTGGGTGCGCTGCCCGCGCTACACACCTGCACCTGGCCCTGGCCCAGATGGCGGGTGATCGCCTCGGCCATCTGCGAGCGGGCGCTGTTGTGGGTGCAGAGAAACAGGATGCGGGGGGGCGGCCCTGCGGGAGCGGCCTGCTCGGCAGCGGGGGCCAGGTCGCCCGCGGTCGGCTGGCCGGGGGCCGCTGGGATCAGCGCGGGGTGCAGCGCCAGGCCGGAGTCACGGTAGAGGGTCTGAAGATAGGGCAGGTCGAGGTGGTAGTACAGATCGCGCGCATCGGCGCTGCTGCGGCGCTCAGTGACGAGCCGGTGGTCGCGCAGCTGCTTGAGGTGGTAGGAGACCAGATTGAGCGGGCGGCCCACGATGGCCCCCAGCTCGTGCACGCGGTAGTCGCTGTGGACTAAGGCCCGCAGCAGCGTCCAGCGCACCTCATGCGCCAGCAGCGTCAGCACCAGCGGGGGCGATTCGGTGGTGAGGGTCATGTGATACTCCAATCAAGATTGATTCAATCCTATTTGAAGTATAGCACGACCCGCACCGCATGCCAAGCCCGGTTGGAGCGCTACGACGCGGGAAGCAGCACCTGGCCCAAGGCGCGTAGCTGCGCCGTCCCCTGCACCGCGTGCGGCTGGAGCGGCAGCAGCAGCAGCGGCACGGCAAACTGCTGCTGGATGTGGGCCAGATAGTGCGCCTGCATGGCCTGGCGGGCCTGGCCAAAGGGGGTCGCACCTGCCGCCGGGGGGAGCACGCCGTTGGCCACCACCACGCCCGGTAGCATGCCCAGCGCACCCAGCTCGGCGGCGGCCCGCTGCGCCTCTAGGATGGGCGTGGCCTCGGGAGTCATCACCATGGCCACCGTGCTGTGCTGCGGGTCTTGCATGCGGCGGATCACCGTGGCGAAGCGCGCCTGGGCCGCCTGGTCAGCCTCCGCCGCCGCGCTGCTGGTACTCACCTTCACCGCCAGCTGCTGGCTCCAGGCCATCGGCAGGCTCAGCATGCGCAGCGTGTGTCCCGTCGGTGCGGTGTCGAACACGATCACCTCCCAGTCCTCCTGCCCGGCCAGCGTCACAAACTGCTCAAAGGCCGCGATCTCCTCGGTGCAAGGCGAGTCCAGCTCCTCCTGCATCATGGCCAGCGCCGCCGCCGAGCGCCCCTGGGCCGCAGCCTCGGCCAGCACCTGGGCTTTGTAGGCAGCCCCCGCCGCTGCCGGGTCGATCTTTGCCGCCGACAGGCCGAGGATGCCCGCTACCGGCGCGACCGCCTCGCCAATCGGCGCATCCAGCACCTGCCCCAGGTGCGCGGCGGGGTCGGTCGTCACCAGCAGCGTGCGGTAGCCCTGGTCCGCCAGCCAGACCGCCGTGATACAGGAGAGTACCGTCTTGCCCACACCGCCTTTGCCGGTGAAGAAGATCAGGCGGGTGCCTGCCGCCGGGCGCAGGCGGGCCAGAGCGGACTCGGGCTGGGCCACGACCAGGTCAGCGGGGATGGGCGCGGGGCCGTCCTCCAGCGGCGTGGCGTCAGCGCCCTGGAGCTGCTGGCCCAGGGCGCGCAGCCGCGCCACCCCCATCAACTCGCCTGGCCAGAGCAGGATCTGGCGGCTGGGAACCGGAAGCTGGTCCGCAATCTGGGCCAGCGCCTGCTGCTGTTGCATCCGCCGGGCCGCAAACAGCGGGTTGGCTGCCTCGCTCGCGGGGATGACCCCGTTGATGATCAGCTCCTGGCTGGTGATGCCCAGGGCCTGTAGCTCGCTGATCGCACGTGCGGTCTCGGCGATAGCCGTGGCCTCGGGCTGGAGCACCAGGGTGAAACGGCTCCGCGCGGGATCTTGCAGCAGCGCAACGGCGCGCGCGTACTTGTGCTTGGCTTCCTGGATGAGCGCCGTCGGGCCGATACAGGTCTGGCCGCTGCCCTGCTCGGCGGCGGCGATGGCGTGGGTCCAGGCCAGCGGCAGCGCGATCAGCCGCAGGGTGTGGCCGGTGGGCGCGGTATCGAAGATCACCACGTCGAAGGGCTGCTGGCCATCGGTCGGCGCGTCGAGCACATCGGTGAAGCGGTCGAAGGCGGCCACCTCCGCCGTGCAGGGGCCGCTGAGCTGCTCGTCGAGGACCGCCACCACCTCGGGCGGAAACACGGCGCGTAGCGGGGCGATGGCCCGCTCCTTGTAGGCCGCCGTGGCCACATCCGGGTCGATCTCTAGGGCGGCCAGGTCCGGCACGCGCGTGATCGGCGTGATCGTGGCCCCGATGGGCTGGCCAAACACATCGGCCAGGTTTGAGGCCGGGTCGGTCGTGACCAGCAGGGTGCGCCGCCCCGCATCGGCGTGCCGGATCGCGGTCGCGCAGGCCATGCTGGTTTTGCCCACGCCGCCCTTCCCGGAGAAGAACTGGAAGGTGGTCATGGGCGTGACTCCGCCAGCGCGGTGCTGATGACCTCACGGGTCGGGTAGGTCCCGCTGCTGATGATCCGCCCGCGCACCACCACGATGGGCAGCGCGGCGGTCGCCTGGCTGCGCACCAGCTGCAGCACCTCAGGGTACTGCATGAAGGCCTGCGGGTGGCTGGTCAGCTGGTAGCGCTCGACGCGCACGCCCTGGGCGATCAGATCCTGGACCAGCTCGCCGACGGCCAGCAGCGTGGGGTCGATGGTCGGGCCGCACAGGCCGCTGGAGCAGCACATCGGCGGGTCGAAGATCGCAACATCCGGCTGCGGCGCGGGCGTGCGTGGCGTATCGAGCAGTGAGATGGTGGTCATATGGTTCAACCTCCATTGAACTAGTAGGCGAAAAAGCGGCGCTCCCCTGGGGAAGCGCTGGGATGGTCTAGCGCGAGCGGGGCGGGCGCGGGCCACACTGCGGCACCCGCTCCTGGATGCGGGCCGGGTCGAAGAAGGCCCCCAGCGCGGCATGCAGCTCGGCCAGCGCAGGCCGGTTGATCGCGACATAGATCCAGCGGGCATCCTCGGCATCGCGCTCGGTGGTGACAAGGCCCGCCTCGCGCAGCACCGTGGTATGGTGGGAGACCAGGTTGGCCGCCAGCCCGAGCTGCGCGCTGATCTCACAGTTGCAGCAGGTGCCCTGCATGAGCATCTGGACGATGGCCAGCCGCCGTGGCTCGGCCAGCACCTTGAGCCACTGGGCGATCTGCTGCGTGTCCGGCATCACATCGGTCATCGGGTCCCCCTGGGTGAAAGCGTATACGCTGCGGGTATGGTAGAGCGGCAGGCCAGCGGCGTCAAGCCTGCCCATCAGCAGCACCGGGATCGGACACCGGCGGCGGGCAGCCCGCAGCGGCGGTTGTGCGGATGGCGGCATCCGCAGGCACGGCCTCATGGGCAAACAGGCGGCGCTGAAGCCAGAAGGCCACATGGACGAGGCCGATCATCACCGGCACCTCGACCAGCGGGCCGATTACCGCCGCAAAGGCCGCGCCCGAGCCAAGGCCGAACACGGCCACGGCCACCGCAATGGCCAGCTCGAAGTTGTTGCTGGCGGCGGTGAAGGCCAGCGTGGTGGTCTTGCGATAATCGGCCCCGACCCGCCGCCCGAGCCAGAAGCTGACCAGGAACATGAGCACGAAGTAGAGCAGCAGCGGGATGGCGATGCGCACCACATCCAGCGGGATCTGCACGATCAGCGCGCCCTTGAGGCTGAACATCAGCACAATCGTGATGAGCAGCGCCACCAGCGTGATCGGGCTGATGCGCGGCAGGAACGCTTGGCGATACCACGCGTCCCCCTTCCAGCGCCGCAGGAAGGTGCGCGTCAGGAAGCCCGCCAGCATCGGGATGCCCAGGTAGACAAACACGCTCTCGGCGATCTGCCCGATACCGATCTGCACGCTGCTGGCGGCCATCCCAAACAGCGGCGGCAGCACGGTCAGGAAGACCCAGGCGTAGACGCTGTAGAACAGCACCTGGAACACGCTGTTGAAGGCCACGATCCCCGCCGCGTACTCGGTATCCCCAGCGGCAAGGCTGTTCCACACGATCACCATCGCGATGCAGCGCGCCAGGCCGATCAGCACGAGGCCGGTGAAATACTCCGGCATGTCGCGCAGGAACACGAGGGCCAGCACGAACATCAGGACTGGCCCAATCACCCAGTTCTGGAGCAGCGAGAGCGCCAGCACGCGGGTGTTGCGGAAGACCGCACCCAGCTCGCCATAGTTGACCTTGGCGAAGGGCGGGTACATCATCAACATGAGGCCGATGGCCAGGGGGATATTGGTGGTGCCCACCTGCGCCGCCTGGATGCGGCTGGCGATGCCCGGCACGAAAAAGCCCAGGGCGACGCCGAGCAGCATGGCAAGCACAATCCACAGGGTCAGAAAGCGGTCCAACAGCGACAGCCGCCGACCCACGGTGGACGGCGAGGGCAAGCGTTCCGAGGAAGCAACCATTGTTAGCGACCATTCCATTTCACCGCCGTGGCGGGTCAGGCCTGGGGCGGAGCCATGGACGCCCGCGCACCTCGACCGCGCTCCAGCAGATACTTCAATGATCATTGAAGTATAGGTGCGATCACGCACGGCGTCAAGCGCGCTGCGTGACATGGTGTCGAACCCAATCCGAAAGCGGGGCAACCTGCGCACCGACGGTACAGCGGCCCCATGTTTTCGGACATCTCGCCTAACTATATTACTACCACAATGAGCAAGATAGCGATTTTTAACTACATAACTGAAAGGAGAGTAGTGGGGTTATTTCGTATAGGGAAGCGATAAAAACCTTACATGTTTTCGTTTATTTCCTATTTTTACACCTATGTCGACTCAACCCCTCCTTGAGCGCATGATTAATCAGGTTGGCCAGGGCCTGTTCGAGCTGGAGCGCCACGCCCACCATCGTGGTGGGCGTGGCGCTGCATTGGCAGGCGATAGTGTGGTGATCACAAATCGGCTCGGTACGCTCGGCTAGGCGCTGGGCCAACGCTCACCGATCCGCTGGGTCTTCTGCTCGGCGGCGATCAACCACGTGATGCCGCCATCAGCTCCTACCGAGTGCATCGCGTAGTCCCTTCCTAGACGTCGTAGATCCGGCCGTATTCTGGGACAAGCGGCGCGTCGGGATGCCAGCCGCGGTAGATTGTCCACGGCCACTCGATGCGCCGCGCTGGCCCTGCGCAGTCCAGATAGGCGCAGAGCGTAATCGCGAGCAGGCCAGGGTGGCGCACATCCGAATCAAAGGTAATCGTGCGGGCTGCGCCCGTGAGGTAGGCGCGGTGGCAGCGGCTGCACCACGACCAGGGCGGTGAGAAGATTGCAAGCGTGCCGCGGTGGCCAGGATCGTTGGGAAGAGAGGTCATTGTTCACTCGTTTCGCAGCCAGCAGCACGCGGGTAAACACGCGCTTCTCGGATGCTGCAACACTAGGATTTACTCGCGTTCCTGCGTTGGCGTGCGCCCGTTGGCCCCCAGCCAAG
This sequence comes from Chloroflexia bacterium SDU3-3, assembly GCA_009268125.1. Classification (NCBI taxonomy): domain Bacteria; kingdom Bacillati; phylum Chloroflexota; class Chloroflexia; species Chloroflexia bacterium SDU3-3. The sequence goes on from WBOU01000031.1 coordinate 17,657, forward strand.
CCAGCAGGCGGCTTATCCGGCTGGTCGCAAGCGCGATGCAGCTATCGGCCCCGCCATAGTACATATTGAGGCTATCGCCATCATCCCCGACCGTGACCCCGCAGGGAAACACCACGTTGCCCACATCACCGCTGCGCTCGTAGGGGGCCTCTGGGCCGAACACCCAGGTGTCGCTGCGCGAAAGGCAGCGCTCGGGGGTCTCGCGGTCGAAGAGCGCGAGACCCAGGCGGTAGAGGCAGCCCGCAGGGGTCATGCGCACGCCGTGGTAGATCACTAGCCAGCCCTGCGGCGTCTCGATGGGCTGCGGCGAGAGGCCGATCTTGTTGGCATCCCACCAGGCCCCGTGCCGCGCCGCCAGGATGCGCTTGTGGCTGCCCCAGTGGCGTAGGTCGGTGGAGTAGGAGATCCAGATGTGCGCGGCGTGCGGCTCGACCGGGCGGTGGATGAGCGCCCAGGCATCGCCGATCCGATGCGGCAGCAGCGCGGCATCTTTGTTTTCGGGCTGCATGATCACGCCATAGCGCTCGAAGTGCCGGAAATCGCTGGTCAGCGCCAGCGAGACGCCCGGCCCGCTGTGTGAGTAGGATGTGTAGACCACCGCGTAGCGCTCTAGCTCGGGCACAAAGGTGATGCGAGGGTCTTCCACGCCCCACAGCTCCTCGGGCCAGGTATCTGGCTCGGGCAGCATGCTGGGCTGCGGGTCGATCTGCCAGCCGTTGACCCCATTGGCCGAGCGGGCGGCGCATAGGTGCGAGTGCCCCCGCCGATCCTCGACGCGGCAGAGCAGCAGAGTGGTGCCATCCTGCAGGCGGGTCGCGCCGGGGTTGAACACCGTATGGACCGGGTAGGGCCAGTCCGACGGGGTGAGGATGGGGTTGCCGTGATAGCGCTCAAATAGTGACTCGTAGTGCTCTGGCATGTCGCATGTTCTCTTTTCACTCGGATGCATGGGTGCGGCGTGGCGAAAGGATCGACTCGTAGATCTTCAGGTAGCCCTCAACCATCTGCTCGCGGCTGAAGTGCGCCGCCACGTGGGCGCGGATCTGCGCTGGCTCAAGCTGCCCCAGCATGCCCAGCGCAGCCACGGCGGCGGCCTCGTCCTCCACGATGAAGCCGGTGCGCCCGTGGTCTACCACCTCTGGGATGGAGCCGCGGCGGTAGGCGATCACCGGCGTGCCGCAGGCCATTGCCTCGATCATGGTTAGGCCAAACGGCTCCTCAAAATTAATCAGGTGCAGCAGCGCGGTCGCTCGGCCCAGCAGCATATTGCGCGCCTGCGGCCCGACGACGCCGATATAGCGGATCTGGTCGTTATCGATGTGCGGCGCGATCTGCCGCGCGTAGTAGTCGCGATCCTGCACGATCCCCGCCAGGATCAGGTGCTGGCCGGACTGCTTGGCGACGCGAATGGCCTCGGCGGCCCCTTTGTCGGGGTGGATGCGCCCGAAGAACAGCAGATATTCGCGCGCGCCCTGCCGCAGGCTGAAATCTTCCATGGGGATGCCGTTGTAGACGGTGGCGCAGTAGCTGAGCGAGGGGTCGCGATTCGCCTCGCTGATCGACACGTAGTGGGTGCTCTGGTTGTAGCGCTGGTAGACCGGCAGGATCTTCTCGGATGAGAAGCCGTGGATGGTGGTCAGCACCGGCGTCGCCACCAGCGCGCTGTAGGAGAGCGGCAGGAAGTCGAAGTGGTTATGGATGATATCGAACTCGGCGGCGCGCTCGAAGGCGGATGCGATGTGCAGGCACTCCCAGACCTTTGGGTCGATGGTCTCGTCCTCGGCGTAGGGGTGCGGGCAGACCGCCGCGAGCTGCCCGCTGGTGTGCGAGTCGGCGGTGGCGAAGAGCGTGACATCCACACCGCGCGCCACCAGCCCCTCGGTGAGCACCGATACGACCTGCTCCCACGGGCCATAGTGGCGCGGCGGGACGCGCCACGCGATTGGGGCCAGCATGGCCACCCGCCGCGCGGCCATGGGGGTAGGGTTGCTCATCGGGTTTGCCGTCCATTGGTTTTTTTCGTGGGCGTGCGGAAGACCGGGACCGAGATCGCCGTCGGCATCGTCGGCAGCAGCCCATCCTGCCGCTCGGTGTCTAGCCGCATTTCCGTCAGCGCCAGCAGAAAGGCCAGGGTCGATTCTGCGCCCTGGTTCTGGTTCACGCGGTCGCACTCCAGCCCATCGTGGCAGCCGCCGGTCCGGTCATCGTAGAGCGGCAGCCCCAGATCGTTGTGGCCCAGAAACCACTCGAAGGCGCGGCATGCCATATCGTGCCAGTGTTCATCTGCTGTGATCTGGTAGGCCGCCAGCGAGGCCATCACCATCGCGTGGGCCTCGATCGGCTGCTGGTCGAAGCGGGCCGGGGCCGCGCCAGCGGCGTAGAAGCCGTGGCAGCCGATCAGGGTGAAATGCCCGTCCTCGGCGTGCTGCACCGACGCGAGCCAGCGCAGCGACTCCAGCCCTGATGCGCGCATGTCGGCGCGATCGAGCGAGACGCCGCTGACCAGCAGGGCGTGGGGCAGCACAGCGTTATCGTAGGTGAGCGTGTCGCCATACCACGGCCACTCCTCGCGGTACTGCTCCTGGTAGCGGGCCAGCAGCCGCTCGGCCAGCACCTGCTGCACGTGGCGCGCCGCGCGGTCGCCCCGGAAGCGCGCGAGGTAGGCGCTGATGCCCAGCAGCGCGAAGGCCCACGGGCGCGGGTGCTCGAAGGCCAGCAGCGCCGGAAGCGCCTGGGCAAAGAGCTGGGCGGCAGCGCCGCGCAGCGCGGTCGCACGCGAGCGCCCGAGCAGGGTGCCCAGCGCCCAGACGGCCCGCGCGTGGCTGTCCTCCGACCCGCGCTCATCCAGCCAGCGTCGGTCGTAGCCCAGGAAGTTGTGGAATCGCCCGCTCTCGGGGCTGAAGGCGTGCCACAGGAAGGCCATGTAGCGCGTTGCCAGCGCCTCGGTGTCGGGGCCATCGGGGCTATTCTCAAGCAGGGTTGTGAGGATCAAGGCCCGCGCGTTGTCGTCGGTGGTGTAGCCCTCGCGGTACAGCGGCGCGGTGAAGACCGCGTGCTGCACCATGCCGGTATCATCGGTCATATGCCGCAGATGGTCGAGCCGCAGCGGCGGGAGGTGCCGTGCGCTGGCGACCATGGGGGTCTGCTGCTGAAGCGCGTGGCTGCTGGTGTGGTGCTCGCCCCGCGCGCGGCGGAGAGTCTCGACGTAGCGCTCTGCGACGGTCGGCCAGATCATCTCGCGCCCGCGCAGGTAGGCCCGCTTGCGCATGGCGTGCCGCTCGCCATCATCGGCCAGCAGCGCGTTCACCTGGGTGGCGATCGCGCCGGGGTCGCGGAAGGGCACCAGCACGCCCCGGCCATCGGCCAGCATCTCCTGGGCGTACCAGTAGGGCGTCGAGATAATCGCCTTGCCCGCGCCGAGGGTGTAGGCCAGCGTCCCCGAGACGATCTGCGCCTCGCTGAGGTAGGGCGTGATGTAGAGGTCCGCCGCCCCGATATAGGTCACCAGCTCGCCCAGGTCGACAAATTGATCTTGAAACACCACATGGTCGGCGACGCCACGCTCGCGGGCCAGCTCGCGCAGCGAGTCGCGGTACTGCTCGCCTTCGCGCTGGCGCACGTGGGGGTGAGTCAGCCCCAGCACAATGTAGATGACGTTGGGGTGCTGCCTCAGGATGGCCGGGATCGCCTCGATCACATATTCGATGCCCTTGTTCCGCGAGAGCAGGCCGAACGTCAGCATCACCGTCTTGCCCTCGGCATGAAGGTGGTCCTTGTTGAAGCTGGAGTCGAGAAAGGGGATGTCGGGGATGCCGTGCGGGATATGGTCGATCTTCTCCGCCATGATGCCGTAGATATCGCGCAGGAAGATCGCACCCTGCTCGCTCATCACCACCAGCCGGTCGGAGAGCAGCGCCAGCTCGATCAGTACCTTGCGCTGCTGGGGCGTCGGGTCGCGCAGGATGGTGTGGAGCGTGGTGACGATCGGCACCCGCAGATCGTGCAGCAGCGCGAGCAGGTGGTTGCCCGCCGCCCCGCCGAAGATGCCGTACTCGTGCTGCACCAGCACCAGATCGACCCCAGCCAGATTGATGTGCTCGGCGGCCTGGTGGTAGTCGCCCAGCGTCTCCTGATCCAGCGTGAACCGCACCTGCGGCGGGTAGTCGTAGCCCTCCGGTCGGTCGTTCATGGCCAGCTGTATGATCTCAATCGATGGGAAGGCGGCGGTGATGGCGGCGCATAGGTCGGTGGTGTAGGTGGCGATCCCGCAGGCGCGGGGCAGGGCGTTTCCAAGCACTGCGATCTTCTGAAGCCGGGGGGGAAGAGGTGTGTTCATACTATCCTTTATGAAGTGGGGATGCCCATCTCCATGTTGTTAGGCTTGTTTGGTGGCTCACAGGCGGGCGGGTTAGTCGTCGATCAGGTTGATCGGGCCAAACCCGGAGTCGCCGGTGATCAGCACATCCATGGTCAATAGTAGCCCCGTGATCGACACGGCGTTCTGCACCGCGCTGCGCGTCACCTTCACCGGGTCGATCACGCCCATCGCCCGGAGGTCGCCAAACGCACCAGTCAGTACGTTGTAGCCATAGTCGGTGTCGCCGGTGTCGCGGTGGTGGCGGCGCACCGCATCCACGACCACCGCGCCGCTCTGCCCCGCGTTGGCCGCGAGCTGGCGCATCGGCTCGGCGAGTGCGTGGCGCAGCATCGCCACGCCGAGCTGCACATCGCCCGCCTCGCCCAGGCCATCCAGTGCGGCAACTGTGTGCAGCAGGGCCAGCCCGCCACCGGGGACAATGCCCTGCTCAATCGCCGCTCGGGCCGTGGCCAGCGCATCCTCAAGCCGCTGGGTGCGCTCCTTCAGCTCTGGCTCGGTGGTGGCCCCCACGCGGATTACCGCTACGCACCCGCCCAGCCTAGCGAGGCGTAGGGCCAGCGCGGCCCGCATGGCGTCGCTGGTTGTTGCGGCCATCTGCGCCCGGATCTGCGCGCTGTGGAGCGTGATCTGCTTGGGGTCGCCCGCGCCCTGAGTGATGCTGGTCGCCGCCTTGCCGACGCAGATCCGTTGGGCACGGCCAAGATCCTCCACCGTGGCGCTCTCAAGGGTTCGTCCGGTATCCTGGGAGATGAACGTCCCGCCAGTGAGCACGGCCAGATCTTCTAGCAACTCGCGTCGCCGCTCGCCATCCCCCGGGATCTTGATGACCACAGGGGCGAACACGCCGCGGATCTTATTGAGCACAAGCGCACTCAGAATCTCGTCAGAGAGATTGCCCACCACCAGCACTACCTGCCTGCCCCGCTGCACGGCTTTCCCGATCAGTGGTATGAGCGTATGGATATCGGTGATGGCGGCATCGGTGATCAGGAACTGCGGGTCATCCAGCACGGCCTCGCGCCGCGCCAT
>WBOU01000032.1 GCA_009268125.1 Chloroflexia bacterium SDU3-3
CGGGCGTTGATCTGCCGCGCCGTGCTGGCGGCCTGGTCGCCGGTGTGGATGCGCACCTGGCTGAAGTCCGCGCCCATGCGCTCCTCGAAGAAGGCGCGGTCACCGGTGGGCAGCGGGCTGCCGCCGCCGCGCAGCTGGCCGATCTGCTGCTCGACCTCGGGGGTGGTGGCGATACCCGCGCCGCCGCTGTCCACGGCGGTGGGGGCGGGCGCGGTGGGGGCGCCCGCGGCGGGGGCGCGCATCACCTGCTCCGCCACGGCGTCGGCCTCCTGCTCGTAGCGGTCGCCTGGCGCGTTGATCCGCAGCGAGGGCTGGACAATCGGCGCGCTGCCGGGGGCGGTGAGGGGCACGCTGCCAAACGAGAAGCTGCGGGGTGCGCCGCCCACGGGCGCATCGGGCGCGGTCGGCGTGGCGCTGGGCGTGCTGCGCGGGCTTGTCCGCGCGCTAGGCGGGCGGCTGCCACGCGCGGCGGCGGCCTCAGCGGTCAGCGGGATGTCGCCAAACGAGAACGCCTCCGGCACCGCCTGCTGCGGCGCACTCTCCTGCGCGGGCGGGGCGAACGGGCGGTCGGCCAGGGCGGATGCGGGGGCCTCGGCGAAGGGATTTGCCTCGACGCGCACCGGTTCGGCATTCACGAGGGCGTCATCATTCCGATTTCGTCGAGGCATAACCGCTCCACTTCTTGGCAGCCATTTTTAACGGGCAGTCGGGCTAGTATATAACAGCAGGCAAAGCTCTGTCTAGACTCTCAAAAAGGGTAACTGTAAGGCACTGACTTCCATATCATCCTAGGGATATAGTATTACAACGCCTTATCTAGCCACACAGAAAAGCCCGCCGCTCCATCCTACAAGCCGCTGATGAGCATAGTGTAATACCACATAAGGTACCACGCACATCCCCATAGGCCCGGCAAAAAATGCCACCCACACAATACATAGGTATTTCATAAACGGATACCTCGCCCATTTTTGTGGATGAACCTTTTGTACGGTCGCAGTTACGAACGGTGGGAGCTTGGATAGGCAACAGAAACACGGCCAATAAATGCCTAGCACGATAAAACACGACATACCCGATTTAATACAATCCACTTCACACCCAAATTATTTATATTTCCTTAAAAAATCTAACATTTTCCCAAAGAATGTGCATTGTGAATCAGCAGGTGATCTACTATAATCGCTATGCTGTGCATTCTTTAATATACAGATCAAAAAATCGCAATACGTATAGTGTATTATACTTATGTTCACATGGATAATATTCTTTCCGAATATATTTCATTACATTATTTTATCAAAAAAACAATCACCTACTATAATTTATATTCTTAATCTCTATTATATTGTATACAGTAAAAAGTGCACACAAAACGCATTAACAGATCACTTCCTCTCTAAGCCTCGCTCATAGGTTCATCTCACAGGAACGGCATCTGCCCTAATTTCGCCATTCATCATGTCAATGAAGCATAATCACAATGGAGGAAAGCAATGCCCAACAGCCACCGGTGGATCGCGCTGCGCGGAATGCTCGCGCTGATCCTCAGCCTCTGCGTCCTAGGAATCTACCAGCCGCCAGCGCTCGCCCAGACCAGCACCTGCAGCCCAACCCAAACGATCTCAGCCCCATTTTCGTATGATGGCGCTGGCACCTTCTGCTGGCAGGCCAGCGACCTGGGCGCGTACATCAACTCGTGGAACCTCAATAGCCTGACGATCAACGGCGTGAGCTTCGCCAACATATACGCCACACCCAGCCAGCTGCCGGCCAAGATCAACGGCTACTGGTATGTGAGCTATAGCGGCAGCTACGCATGGAGCCACTTCGAGGCCGCAGGCAGCAGCGGGCAGAACCCCACCGCAGTGCCAACCAGCACGCCCGCCATGCCCACGGCCACGCCGATCGGCAGCACCCCGACCTCGACACCACTAGCCACGCCCACCGCTATACCGCCCACCAGCGTGCCGCCCACCGCCACCCCAGGCACACCCGACACCCGCCCCAGCGCGGGATGCGGCCAGACCCGCACGCTCCAGAACGGCACGCACACCATCCAGAGCGGCGGCGTCAACCGCAGCTACATCCTCAACGTGCCGAGCAATTATGACAACCGGCACCCCTACCGACTGGTGGTGGGCTACCACTGGCTGAACGGCACCGCCACCGACGTGGCCACCGGCCAGACCGTGCAGCGCGACGTATGGGCCTACTACGGGCTGCTGCGGCTCTCGAACAACAGCACGATCTTCATCGCCCCGCAGGGGATCGACAATGGCTGGGCCAACACCAACAACCGCGATCTCAACTTCACCGACGCGTTCCTGGCCCAGGTGAAGGGCAACCTGTGCGTCGACGAGAGCCGTGTCTTCGCCACCGGCTTCAGCTACGGCGGCGCGATGTCGTACTCGGTGGCCTGCGCACGCCCGACGGTCTTCCGCGCGGTGGCCGTCATCTCTGGCGGCGTGCTGAGCGGCTGCAGCGGCGGCACCTCGCCGGTGGCCTACCTGGGCATCCACGGCACCCACGACTCGGTGCTGAACATCTCGGGCGGACGCGCGATGCGCGACCGCTTCGTGCAGAACAACGGCTACGCCCTGCAAAGCCCGCGCGAGCCAGCGCTGAATAGCCGAACCCACATCTGCACCACCTACACCGGCGGGCAGGCGCGCTACCCGGTGCAGTGGTGCGCATTCGACGGCGACCATATCCCGGCCCCCGTGGATGGCTCAACCGGCCAGGGCGGCAACACTTGGGCACCCGGCGTGACCTGGGCATTCTTCACACAGTTCTAGCTCAACGCAACAAACCAGCTGCCAGCACCATGATGAAATACATCCATGGTGCTGGCAGAACATCGCTATCATTCCACCTCAAGGAGAAGACCAATGGGCCAAAAGAAGATCGCAGCGCTGCTTCTGACCATGGCGGTCATTGCGACGACGCTCTCGGTCGTGCATCCGGCCACGCCCGTGCACGCGGCTAGCGATATCACCATCGACCTGAATAGCACCAAGCAGAGCATCCGGGGCTTCGGCGGCATGAACCACCCGCTCTGGATCAGCGACCTGACCGACAGCCAGCGCACCACTGCCTTTGGCAACGGCGACGGGCAGATGGGGCTTTCCATCCTGCGCATCCACGTGGATGAGAACAGCAGCAACTGGAGCCGCGAGCTGGCCACGGCCAAGCGCGCTGGCGAGCTGGGGGCCACCGTGTTCGCGTCGCCCTGGAACCCGCCCAGCAGCATGACCGAGGTGGTGAATGGCCAGAAGCGGCTGCGCTATAACCAGTACGCCGCCTACGCCAACCACCTCAACTCGTTCGTGAGCTACATGAAGCAGAATGGCGTCGATCTGTACGCGATCTCGGTGCAGAACGAGCCAGACTACGCTGCGGAGTGGACGGCCTGGACCCCGCAGGAGATGCTGAACTTCATGCGATCGAATGCAGGCAGCATTCAGACACGGGTGATCGCCCCCGAGTCGTTCCAGTATCGCAAGACCATGTCCGACCCCATCCTGAACGACAGCCAGGCCCTGGCCAACATGGACATCCTGGGGGCGCATCTCTACGGCACACAGCTCAGCGCCTTCCCCTACCCGCTGTTCAAGCAGAAGGGCCAGGGCAAAGAGCTGTGGATGACCGAGGTCTACACCGAGAGCCAGAACGACGCCGACGCCTGGCCGCTGGCGCTAGACGTGGCCTACAACATCCACAACTCGATGGTCGAGGCCGAGTTTAACGCCTACGTGTGGTGGTACATCCGCCGCTCCTACGGCCTGCTCAAAGAGAACGGCCAGATCAGCAAGCGCGGCTACGCCATGACGCACTTCTCGAAGTTCATCCGGCCAGGGGCGGTGCGCGTGGATGCCACCAAGAACCCCACCAGCGATGTCTACGTCTCGTCCTACAAGAGCGGGCAGAACCTGGTGACAGTGGTGGTCAACCGCAGCTCATCGGCCAAGACGCTCAGCCTGGGCATCAACGGCGGGTCGGTCGCATCGATGACCAAGTACACCACCTCGGGCAGCAAGAGCCTGAAGAACGACGGCACTATCAGCGCCTCAAACGGCGGCTTCTCGCTCAGCCTCGACGGGCAGAGCGTCACCACCTTTGTGGGCGCGCTGGGCGGGACAGCGCCCACGGCCACGCCGGTGCCACCCACGGCCACACGCACCGCCACGGCCGTGCCCACGGCCACGCGCACGGCAGTGCCGGGCACGGCCACGCCGGTGGTGCCCACGGCCACGCCCGCCGCGCCCACGGCCACGCCCGCTGGCCCCACCAGCACGCCGCTGGCAGGCACGGGCTGCCAGGTAACCTACACCGTCAACCAGTGGGGCACCGGCTTCACCGCCGATGTGACGATCAAAAACACTGGCAGTACGGCGATCAACGGCTGGGCGCTGGCTTGGACCTTCTCGGGCGATCAGCAGATCAGCGGCGCGTGGAACGCCACGATCAGCCCGACCAGCGGCAGCGTAGTGGCCAGCAACATGAGCTACAACGCGGCGATCGCCCCAGGGGGCAGCGCATCGTTTGGGTTCCAGGCCACCTATAGCGGCACCAATGCCACCCCTGCCTTTACGCTGAATGGCACGCCCTGCAGCTAGAGGCACTCACCGCAGATCCCATTTTGCAGCATCAGGGCCTGGCAGCTATGCCAGGCCCTGATGTGCGCTACGCAACCAAATGACCCGCACACACCTACGGCGAAGCGGAGCAGACCTGGCCGTTCAGGCTGAAGCTGGCGGGTAGGCTGAACGGCGCGCCCCGCAGCTAGAGGCACTCACCGCAGATCCCATTTTGCAGCATCAGGGCCTGGCAACTATGCCAGGCCCTGATGTGTGCCATACAACCGCCCCCCGCTACACGCCTACGGCGAAACGGAGCAGGCGGTGCCGTTCAGGCTGAAGCTGGCGGGCACAGTGTTGGTGCCGCTGTAGCTGCCCTGGAAGCCGAACGAGACACTGCCGCCCGCCGGGATGCTGGCGTTGTAGCTCATGTTGCTGGCCACCACGCTGCCGCTCGCGGGGCTAATCGTGGCATTCCAGGCGTTGGTCACCTGCTGGTTGCCGCCGAACGTCCAGGCCAGCGCCCAGCCGTTGATCGCATTCGCGCTGGTGTTCTTCACCGTCACCTCGGCGGTGAAACCTGTGCCCCACTGGTTCAGCACATAGCTCACCTGGCAGCCCGCGCTGGCCACCGGCGTGCTGGTGGGAGCCGCCGGCGTGGCGGTAGGTGCGCCGGGCGTAGCGGTGGGCACCATCGGCGTGGCCGTGCCCGGCACCGCCGTGCGCGTGGCTGTGGCCGTGGGCGGCACGGGCGTGGCCGTCGGCGAGGCCGCTGCGCCCAGCTTGATCAAGCGCACCCCATGTGATGGAACCTGGGCGCTCCAGCTGCCGTTCGCCGTGCCCAGGTCGGTCTTGCTCCACATATCGCGCACCAGCTGGCTGCCGCTAAGCCCAAAGTCGGCAAAATTGGCCGTGACGTTGGCCGCCGCGCTGCCCAGGTTAAACAGCGCGACCGTGCGTGTGCCGTCGGCATTCTGCACCCACCAGACCTGCTGGCTGCTGGCCTGCGAGACCGGCCGCGCTGGCTTGCCCGCCTGATTCTGGGCGATCACCTCGGTGTTCGTCAGCAGCGAGAGGCCGAAGCTGTCGAGCTTGCTCAGATCGTCGCCCACGTACATGGGGGCCGCCGAGATAGCCCACAGCGTCATCACGCTGCGCCGCTCATCCTGGGTGATCCCATCCACTGGCGCGGTGGTGCCGTTCCCCACGTTCATCGAGTCCAGGTCGTTCTTCCATGTCGCGTCGACGTAGCTGGCCCACTGCGGGGCGTGCTGCCAGCGGTCAAGCGCCTTCGACCAGACGGTTAGGTTTGTGCCACAGTAGCACTCGACATCATTATCGATGCGCGCCTGGCTGGCGTTGGCCTTCCAGGTGGCCGCGTTCCGCACATCCAGCCACCACGACAGCCCCATCGGGTACGAGCGCCCGCTTTGACCGATCGCCGTGTGCCAGGCCTGCACATCGCCGATGTTGTCATTGGTCACGCCGTCCAGCTTCAGGTAGTCGATCTGCCACGAGGCAAAAAGGCTGGCGATCGAGTTGATGTAGGCCTGTGCGCAGGGGTTCGCGTAGTTGATCGCCCAGTGATCCTGCCAGCCGTTGGTGTTGCGCAGCGGCTGCACCGCGATGTCGCGGGCGTGGCAGTTTGTGCCCATGATCGGATAGTTCGCGTTGTAGACCGCCTTGGGCAAGCCAACCACATAGTAGAAGCCAGCCTTCTGGCCGTTGGCGTGGATGTAGTTGATCGCCTCGGTGACGCCGTTGGGAAACTTATTTGGCTCCGGGCGGGGTCGGCCATAGCTATCGTACAGGTCGCCCGCGATCGCCCCGCCCTGCCAGGCGGATGTCTGCCACCAGCCGGAGTCGATGCTGATCTGGTTGTAGCCGTAGGCCCCCAGCTTCTGCTTGAGCAGATCGGACATGCGCTTGATGTTGGTGATGTTGAGCCAGGGGATGCCGTAGCCGGTCGATGTGCTTAGCGACTGCAGGCTCCAGCTGCTCCAGCCCATCATGGGCTTGGCGTTCAGGCCCGTGTGGTAGCTCAGCGGGGCGGCCTGGGCGGGCGGGGCCAGCGGCGCGACTGGCGCGAGCGAGGCCAGCGCGACCAGCGCCACGAGGCCTATGCTGCAGAGACGTCTGATCATGTCATTCCCTTTCTGACCGATACAATCACATCGCGTCTATTGCGCGATGCTGCAGGCGGTGCCATTGAGGCTGAAGCTGGCAGGCACGCTGTTGGTGCCGCTGTAGCTACCCTGGAAGCCGAACGAGGCGCTACCGCCCGCCGGGATACTAGCGTTGTAGCCCATGTTGCTGGCCGTCACACTTGCGCCAGTCTGGGCCACCGTGGCGTTCCAGGCATTGGTCACCTGCTGGTTGCCGCCGAACGCCCAGGCCAGCGACCAGCCGCTGATCGCACTCGCGCTGGTGTTCTTCACCGTCACCTCGGCGGTGAAGCCCGTGCCCCACTGGTTCAGCACATACGTCACCTGGCAGCCCGCGCTAGCCACGGGCGTGCTGGTGGGGCCAGCGGGCGTGGCCGTGGGCGCGGCGGGCGTGGCCGTGCGCGTGGCGGTGGGGCCAGCGGGCGTAGCGCTGGGCAGCGCCGGGGTGGGCGTGCGCGTGGCGGTGGGCGGTACCGGGGTGGCTGTCGCCGTTCCGCTGCCGTTGAAGCGCCACCAGTTGATGTTCAGCAGGAAGCCGCTGCCGCCCGTGAAGCGCAGGTAGAGGTCGTGGGTGCCGGTCGCGCCGCTCACCGGGCATGTCTTGGTGGTCCATGTCTGCCAGCCGCCGGTGCCCTGCACCGCGCAGCTGCCCACCAGCGTGCCCGTGGGGCCGTCGAGGCGCAGCTCGATCGTGCCGCCGCTGGTAGCCGACGCCACCCGGGCATCGAAGCTGGCGGCACCCGAGCCGAAGCTCACACCCTTCACCTTGATATAGTCGCCATTCTCGATATTGGCCACATTCATGCCGCCCTCGCTTGATGCCTCGGTTTCCACACCCACCGACCAGGCCATGGTCTCGGCCTGCACCACGGCATAGGGGTTGAGCGGGGCGATAGAGGGCGGGCCTGCGGTGGTCATATTAATCGTTGGGAAGCTACCATCGGCGTTGTAGGTGAACTTCTCCACTGCGACCGAGCGCGCGTAGCCGCCGCCGCCGGGGAGCTTGCCGTTATGGTAGAACAGGTACGAGCTGCCGTTGAAGTCGATCACGCCTGGGTGATTGGTGAAGCTGCCGCCCTGGGTCGGCATGATAACGCCACGGTAGGTCCATGGCCCGGTGGGGTTCGGGCTGGTCGAGTAGGCGATATACTCGGGGATGCCACCTGCGGCGAACACTAGGTAGTAGAGGCCGTTGCGCTTATAGAACCACGGCCCCTCCTCGTACAGCGTGGCGCGGTCGGGGTTGCCGGTGCGGGTGCCGAAGCCAGCGGTGGTGAGCGGCACCTGAACGGGGCTTCCCTGGTACGAGATCATGTCCTGATTCAGCTTCACATACCACAGGTTGGGGTTCCCCCAGTAGAGATACGCCTGGCCATCGGTGTCGATAAACACCGTGGGGTCGATATCGCCCCAGCTGGTGCTGGCCAGCGGCTTGCCCAGCGCATCGGTAAATGGCCCGGTCGGGCTGGTGGAGACCGCCACGCCGATGGCGGGCCGGTTCAGCGCCTTACTCGTCACCGTCACATACCAGTAGAACTTGCCGTTGCGATAGATCGCCTGGCTGGCCCAGGCGTCGCCCGTGGCCCAGCTGAAGGTCTTCCAGCTCAGCGGCGCGCCGTGGTCAGTCCAGTTCACCATATCGGCGGACGAGTAGACCCGCCACTCGTTCATGGTGAAGTAGGTCGAGCCATCCTCGTCGTGGCCGGTGTAGAGGTAGACCGTATTGTTGTAGACCAGCGGAGCAGGGTCGGCGGTGTAGATCGTCTGCACGATCGGGTTGTCGGCATGCGAGGTGGCGGGCGATACCGCCATCACCACCAGCATGCAGGCCCCAGCGAGCAGCGCCGCCCAGGAGCGGATGCGTGAGAACATACAAGATCCTCTCATTTTAAGAACCCCAACAGGGCCGCGAATGAAGATCGGGCGATCATGCAACGTGATGCTACATGACCGCCCGATCAATGCCATAGCCTACAAGAAGGCTACTGCGCGATGCTGCAGGTGGTGCCGTTGAGCGTGAAGCTGGCGGGCACGCTGTTGGTGCCGCTGTAGCTGCCCTGGAAGCCAAACGAGACGCTGCCGCCCGCCGGGATGCCAGCGTTGTAGCTCACGTTGCTCGCCACCACGCTGCCGCTGGTCGGGCTGATCGTGGCGTTCCAGGCGTTGGTCACCTGCTGGTTGCCGCTGAACGCCCAGGCCAACGACCAGCCGTTGATCGCATTCGCGCTGGTGTTCTTCACCGTCACCTCGGCGGTGAAGCCCGTGCCCCACTGGTTCAGCACATAGCTCACCTGGCAGCCCGCGCCCGCCACCGGCGTGCTGGTGGGGACCACCGGTGTAGCGGTAGGTGCGCTGGGCGTAGCCGTAGGCACGATAGGCGTGGCCGTGCCGGGCACTGCCGTCGGCACCATGGTGGGCGTGCGCGTAGCGGTGGGCACGATGGGCGTGCTGGTGGGCGTGTTGCCCAGGCTGGCCAGCCGCGACTGGATGGAGTAGTAGGCGGGCTTGGGGTTGTAGTTGTTGTCGAAGATCAGCGCGTCGCCCGTGCCAGGGAAGGTGCCCGGCACCCACGAGTGCCTGTCGCTGATGCCCCAGACCTGAAGGGCCTTGCACCGCGGCTGCTTGAGGCACACATCCAGCACGCCCTGGTAGATGGTGGCCTGCTTGGCCAGCTCGCTGCTGTTGGTTGGCGTGGGCAAGCGCACATCCATCTCGGTGATATAGATATCCACACCGATATTGGCAAAGCGCTGCATGTTCTGCGCCAGGCTGTTGTAGTCGATCCCGCCGTTCGTGAGGTGCATCTGGAAGCCCACCCCGTCGATCGGCACGCCACGATTCTTGAAGTCGGCGATCATGTTGTAGGTCGCGTTCGACTTGCTGTTGATCGCCTCGATGTTGTAGTCGTTGTAGATCAGCTTGGTCACCGGATCGGCGGCCCGCGCGCGCCGGAACGCCAGCTCGATGTACGAGTTGCCGATCACCCGCTGGAACACGCTACTGCGCCGCGTCCCGTTCTCCTCGAAGGCCTCATTCACCACATCCCAGGCGTAGATCTGGCCATCCGACCAGTGGTTCATCACCTTGTCGATGTGGTTGTACATCACGTTGGTCAGCGTGGTGCTGTTCCAGCTGCCGTTAGCCACCCAGTTGGGCAGCTGGTTGTGCCACACCAGCGTGTGGCCGTGCACCTTCTGGTTGTTCGCCTGCGCGAAGTTCACCAGCGTGTCGGCCCCGCCAAAATTGAAGTTGTTCTGCGATGACTCGGTCGCATCCCACTTCATGGCGTTCTCGGGCGTCACAAAGTTGAACTCGGTGCGCGCCACCTCCTGAAACTGCGCGGAGTCGCTGGCCGTGTTGAAGTTGCTCATGGCCGCGTAGCCGATCAGGAAGTTGCCCGCCAGATTGCGCAGCCGCTGCCCAGTCGGGGCACTGGATGTGGCCGCATGCGCGGTGAGATAGGGCGAGCCGACCAGCATGGCCGTCAGCCCAGCTAATACCAAACCCTTCCGTAACGATTGCATAGCTTCCTCCCTAGGTCGCCTGCCCCCAAGGGCAGGCGACAGAAAACAACATGTGGTTAGGAACCGCTGCAGGTGGTGCCGTTGAGCGTGAAGCTGGCAGGCACGCTGTTGGTGCCGCTGTAGCTGCCCTGGAAGCCGAACGAGACGCTGCCGCCCGCCGGGATGCTGGCGTTGTAGCTCACGTTGCTGGCCACCACGCTGCCGCTCGCGGGGCTGATCGTGGCGTTCCAGGCATTGGTCACCTGCTGGTTACCGCCGAACGTCCAGGCCAGCGCCCAGCCGTTGATCGCATTCGTGCTGGTGTTCTTCACCGTCACCTCGGCGGTGAAGCCCGTGCCCCACTGGTTCAGCACATAGCTCACCTGGCAGCCCGCGCCCGCCACCGGCGTGCTGGTGGGAACCACCGGCGTGGCCGTACCGGGTACGGTCGTGGGCACCGCCGTGCGCGTGGCCGTGGGCACCGCCGTGCGCGTGGCCGTGGGCACCGCCGTGTTGGTGGGCGTGGTGCCATTGCCTATCCCAGCCTGGATGGCATAGTAGGCGGGCTTGGCGTTGTAGTTGTCGTCGAAGAGCAGCGGGTGCTCCGTGCGCCACGAGTACTTGTCGGGGATGCCCCAGACCTGCAGCGCCTTGCACATCGGCTGGGCCTTGCAGCGCGCCAGCACGTTGCTGTACACATTGGCCTGCGCCGTCAGGTTGCTCGACGAGGTCGACGAGATACCCACATCCATCTCGGTGATGTAGACCTCCACGCCGATGTTGGCGAAGCGCTGCATGTTCTGCGCCAGGCTGTTGTAGTCGATCCCGGTGCCCGACAGGTGCATCTGCAGGCCCACGCCGTCGATCGGCACGCCCCGGCTCTTGAAGTCGGCGATCATGTTGTACACGCCCGTCGACTTGCTGTTCACGGTCTCGATGCCGTAGTCGTTGTAGATCAGCTTGGTCACCGGGTCGGCCGCTCGCGCCCGCCGGAAGGCCAGCTCGATGTACGAGTTGCCGATCACGTTCTGGAACACGCTGGCCCGCCGTGTGCCGTTCCACTCGAAGGCCTCGTTCACCACATCCCAGGCGTAGATCTGGCCATCCGACCAGTGGTTCATCACCTTGTCGATGTGGTTGTACATCACGTTGGTCAGGGTAGAGCTGTTCCAGTTGCCGTAGGTCACCCAGTCGGGCGTCTGGGCGTGCCACACCAGCGTATGGCCGTGGATCTTCTGGTTGTTCGCCTGGGCGAAGTTCACCAGCTGATCGGCCCCGCCAAAGGTGAAGTTGTTCTGCGATGGCTCGGTCGCGTCCCACTTCATGGCGTTCTCGGGCGTCACAAAGTTGAACTCGGTGCGCGCCACCTCCTGGTACTTGGCCGAGTCGCTGGCGGTGTTGAAATTGCTCATGGCCGCGTAGCCGATCAGGAAGTTGCCCGCCAGATTGCGCAGCCGCTGCCCGGTGGGCGCATTGGCCGTGGCCGCATGCGCGGTGAGATAGGGCGAGCCGACCAAGATGGCCGTCAGCCCAGCTAATACCAAGCGCTTCCGTAACGATTGCATAGCTTCCTCCCTAGGTCGCCTGCCCCCAAGGGCAGGCGACAGAAAACAACAGGTGGTTAGGAACCGCTGCAGGTAGTGCCGTTGAGCGTGAAGCTGGCGGGCACGCTGTTGGTGCCGCTGTAGCTACCCTGGAAGCCGAACGAGACGCTGCCGCCCGCCGGGATGCTGGCGTTGTAGCTCACGTTGCTCGCCACCACGCTGCCGCTCGCAGGGCTGATCATGGCGTTCCAGGCATTGGTCACCTGCTGGTTACCGCCGAACGTCCAGGCCAGCGCCCAGCCGTTGATCGCATTCGCGCTGGTGTTCTTCACCGTCACCTCGGCGGTGAAGCCCGTGCCCCACTGGTTCAGCACATAGCTCACCTGGCAGCCCGCGCCCGCCACCGGCGTGGCGGTGGGAGCCACCGGCGTGGCGGTAGGCGCGCTGGGCGTAGCGGTGGGCACTATCGGCGTGGCGGTGCCCGGCACCGCGGTGCGCGTGGCCGTGGGCACCGCTGTGGCCGTGCGCGTGGCGGTGGGTGGCACCGGCGTGCTGGTGGGCGTGGTGGTGGAATCTAGCCCAAAGAACTGGATGACATACGGCTCCAGACCGCTTGGCAGCCCATGGCCCGATCCAGCGAAGCTATTGGCCTCGACCGCCACCTGGGTGCCGGTGCCGCCGTAGCGCGTGCGGGTGCGGTTAGCCTGCGGCGTATCGGTGTAGGCGGGCGTCTGGCTCACGCCTAGCACATTGGTCCACTGCTTGATCTCCTCGGTGAAGTTCTGATAGTACAGCGTGGCATCCACTGTGCCGTGCCAGAGCTGCATGCGCGGGCGCGGGCCGCTGTAGCCGGGGTAGGCCGCCCGCACCAGGTCGCCCCACTGCTGCGGCGTCTTGATGATCCTGCCGTTGGCGCAGTCGCTGTTCCACAGCGAGCCGTTGGTGGTGGCGAAGCAGCCGAAGGGCACGCCGCTGAACGCCGAGCCAGCCTTAAACACATCGGGGTAGGTGCCCAGCAGCACGTTGGTCATCATCGCGCCCGAGGATTCGCCGGTCACATACACGCGGCTGGCATCGGCGCTGTTGCGCTGCAGCACATACTTCACCATCGAGACAATGCCCTGCGAGTCGCTGCCGCCGTCGTGCCTGAGGGTCTGCGGCGACGAGACATCGAAGCAGCTGCCGCTACGCGTGGCCGAGGGGTAGATCACAATAAAGCCGTAGCGCTCGGCCAGCGAGGCGTACTGCGTCTTGGTGTAGAACGACGGCCCCGAGCCTTGGCAGTGGTGGACGGCCACCAGCACAGCGGGGTTAGGCTTCACATTGTTGGGCACATACAGGTACATCTTCAGACCCGTGGGGTTGGTTCCGAAGTTCGTCACCTCCACCAGCGAGGCGGCGCTGGCCGTGCCCGCCATCAGCATTGTCGATACCAATGCGGCAAGCAGCGTCAAGGTCAGCAGTCGTAGCCATCTCATCATCGTTGCTCCTACGTCATCTTGGCATCCGTGGGTCGTATGAACCAGCGCAGCAGCGGGCACATGAGGCATGGCAATGCCCACCTGATCTCCGCTTGGATGATCAGGCGGCTGACATGAGCGCGCAGATGGCCTCATGCAAAGCGAGCGCTGGGCACACCTCGCGGTATGCCGAAGGCCTCGCGTATGCTGTTGCACATGAGACGATTGGTGTGAGAGAACGCAGGGTTTAGCTACAGCGGGGGAGTTCTCATCATAGGTCACCTCCTTTGGTGCTATACAGGCATCTCTCGCCTATACCATTTCTTTACCATGAGATACCTTGATTATAAACAAATGGGTTTAATGTTCAATGATCATTTTTTAGCATTCAGTCAGATATTTTACTATCTCGGCAAATAGCATAGATATATCACAATATAAATGGGTATAAAATTTTATACCCATTTATATTGTATACCCAACTAATTTATGATAGTGCAGGGCTGGCCATTGAGGGTGAAGCTGGCGGGCACGCTGTTGGTGCCGCTGTAGCTGCCCTGGAAGCCGAACGAGACGCTGCCGCCCGCCGGGATGCTGGCGTTGTAGCTCACATTGCTGGCCACCACACTGCCGCTCGCAGGGCTGATCGTAGCGTTCCAAGCGCTGGTCACCTGCTGGTTGCCGCCAAACGTCCAGGCCAGCGCCCAGCCGCTGATCGCATTCGCGCTGGCGTTCTTCACCGTCACCTCGGCGGTGAAGCCCGTGCCCCACTGGTTCAGCACATAGCTCACCTGGTAAACTGCCCCCGCCACCGGCGTGGCGGTGGGTGCGGCGGTGGGCGTGGCGGGTGTAGCCGTGGGCGCAGCAGGGGTGGCCGTGGGCGTGGCGGGCGCGGCTGTGCGCGTGGCGACGGCTGTCGCCGTGGCGGTGGGCAGCGCGCTGGCATACCAGTAGACCACATAGCGCTGGCCATGCAGCTTGTAGAAGGGCAGCAGGCTAACCGAGGCGCCACTGGCCGTGGCCGTAAACTGTAGCGGCGTGGCCGTGGTGCGGATCGAGCTGGCGTCGAGCGTCGGCGTCTGCGACAGGTTGTTCGACCCATACGCCCCGGCCAGCAGAATAGGCCCATAGAACAGTGCCTTCAGGCTGGCGTTATCGGGCGTGGCCTCAAGCCGCAGCGCCATCGGCATCGTGATCTCGACCACATCGCCATTCGCCCAGGTGCGATCCAGGGTCACATAGCTGCCAGGCGTCGCCGCGATCGGCTGCACCGCCCCGTTCAGCTTCAGCTGCCAGCCCGGCTGCACCCACGAGGGCACGCGCACCTTCAGCGCGATGTGGCCAGCGCCGCCAATCGTTAGGGTTGTGGTGTTCTGCTCGGGGAACGAGGTGGCCTGTGTGACCGTGATGCCGCGCGCGCGCCAGTTCAGCGTGGCGGGGATAAACAGGTTCACATACAGCGTCTCGCCCGTGAAGAAAAAGATGCTCTCCTGGAACTTGGTCTGGCTCTCGGTGTTGCCGGTGCTATGGCAGCAGGTAAAGCTATCGTAGTCGTTGCTGTAGGTGCGGATGCCGCCCGCGCGCAGCGGGGTGAAGTAGGTGCTGAAGCCATGGCTGGCCGAGGGGTTCTGTACGCCCAAAATATGGTTGTACAGCGCCTGCTCGTAGTAGTCCATATACTTGGCTTGGCTCGGGTCGTGGAAAAACAGGCGGCGGGTCAGCTTGAGCATGTTGTAGGTGTTGCAGGTCTCGGTCGTGTCGTCGCCCATCTGCCCGGCGATGCTATTCGGATCTTTGAAATACTCGGCCTTGCTATTGCCACGGTTGGCGTAGCTATGCGCGCCCACCACCATATTCCAGAAGTTCACCGCGATCGCGTAGTAGGAGGCAGTGTTGGTGGCCTCGAAGATCTCCAGCGCGCCGATGATCTTGGGGATCTGGGTGTTGGCGTGCAGCCCGCTCAGCTGATCCTGGTTGTTGGCGCAGGGCGTGAACAGGCGGGCGTGGTCGAAGAACTTCGCAGCGGCCAGATGGTTGGCGCTGCCGGTGATGGTGTAGAGCTTGGCCATGCTCTCGTTGAAGCCGCCGTACTCGCCCGCGTTCCAGGGCATATAGTTCCACATGCTCTCGCGGTGGGACTGGCTGTAGCGGCTCAGGCGCGCGTAGATCCAGTCGCCGATCCGGGTCGCCATCGTCAGGGCCGTCTGGTTGCCGAGCAGCTGATAGCAGTCGAGCAGGCCCGCAATCGTCTTGTGGATGGAGTAGAGCGGCGCCCAGCAGGTGTTGGTGCCCGCGCCAGTCAGGTTCTCAAGGTTCTGCACATGCGACTCGGGGAAGGCCGACAGGTAGCCGGCGGTGAAGCCCACCGTCGTGGCCCGATCCTGGCACTTCTTCAGCTCGGCCACCAGGTAGTCGGCCTTGCTCTTGTACTGGGCATCGCCGGTGCTCAGGTAGGCCTGGCACAGCCCCACCAGAAAATGCCCCATGCTGTGGCCGCGCAGCCCCGACGCGGTGCCCTCCCAGCCGCCGCAGGCCGCCGCCGATGAGCCGAGGCCGTAGTTCAGGCGGAAGGTGTGCAGCAGCCGATCGGCGCTGATGAATGCCAGGTAGCTGAGCGCGCGGTCGCGGTTGGCGCGGAAAAGGCTGCTGCCCAGCGACACATCGGCCAGCGAGAACGGCGAGAGCTGCACGCCATAGCTGGCCCCACGCGGGGCGGCGGAGAGCGCCATGGCGGGCAAGGCCGGGGCCGCCGCGGTGACGCCAAGGGTAGCGCCAGCAAGCCGCATAAAGCGGCGGCGCGAGATCTTCCGAGGGCGCATAGCATATCCCCTTTCCAAATACGAGCATCCATCCAACGCCTTCAACCAGACAGCCGCCAGCCCTTTGGGCGCTCGCGCATGCTGCTGCGCTACGAGCGCCCAAAGGGCAAGGGGGAAGGCTACGGCGCGATGCTGCAGGCAGTGCCGTTGAGGCTGAAGCTGGCGGGCACGCTGTTGGTGCCGCTGTAGCTGCCCTGGAAGCCGAACGAGGTGCTGCCGCCCGCCGGGATGCTGGCGTTGTAGCTCATGTTGCTGGCCGTCACGCTCGCGCCGGTCTGGGCCACCGTGGCGTTCCAGGCGCTGGTCACCTGCTGGTTGCCGCCAAACGCCCAGGCCAGCGACCAGCCGCTGATCGCACTCGCGCTGGTGTTCTTCACCGTCACCTCGGCGGTGAAGCCCGTGCCCCACTGGTTCAACACATACGTCACCTGGCAGCCCGCGCTGGCCACCGGCGTGCTGGTGGGGCCAGCGGGCGTGGCCGTAGGTGCGGCGGGCGTGGCCGTGGGTGCGACGGGCGTGGCCGTGCCGGGCACTGCTGTCGGCACCGCCGTGGGCGTGCGCGTGGCGGTGGGCACGATGGGCGTGCTGGTAGGCACCGCCGTGGTGGTGGCCGGGTTGCCCGCCTGGACGCGGAAGAAGTCGACATCCACCGAGCCGCCCGTGCTCGATGTGGCGTAGCTGAAGATCGCGAAGCGGTAGCCGACAAAGTGCGGCATCGTGTAGGCCATCTGCAGCGTGCTGCCGATCGCCGTCCACTGGCTGCCATCCAGGCTATAGTAGAACGAGGCCTTGTCTGTCCGATTGCGGAAGTCGGTGTAGACCTTGAAGTACACGCGGCTCTGGTTCAGCGGCACGCTGGCCACCTGCACCGGCGTGCTGGCCTGGTTGGGGTTGTTGGTGCTGCCGCGCATCATCACGATCGACTTGGTGCCGCCCGACATGCGCACGCCCACCAGCCCATAGTAGAACTGGAACGCCGAGAGGCCAGCGTAATCGCCATTCTTCATATTGCCCGTCTCCATGGCGATGATCGCCGAGGAGTCGGGGCCGAAGGTGCGCTGGGTCAGCGTGTTCTTCGCATCCAGGATGCTGCTGCGGACGCTGCCGTTGGTGAGCCGCAGGTAGCCAGGGCGCGCCCCCAGCGACCAGAGCGAGTTGTCGGGGTTGTGATTCCACTGCCATGTCAGGCCCAGCTTGCTGCCGCCCGAGAACTCATCCGAGGCCACAAAGGCCAGGCTGGCGGGCGCGCTGATGCCGGTGTCGGTCGGGTTGGCCAGCACTGGCCAGCCGTTGCTCCACGTCGTTGGGATGACGTACGGGATGCGGCCCACCGCCCCCGAGTCCTGGAACAGCACCGAGTACCACTTGCCATCCGGCGTGTCCACCACACCGCCCTGCGCGATACCGGCGTTCCTGAGGATGACCTGGCCCTGGTAGCTGCCGTTGATGCTGCTGGAGCGCCACACCGACTGGGTGCGCATCCCACCCGAGGGCCACGAGATCACAAAGATATAGTACTGGCCGTTGATCTTGTAGATGTGCGCGCCTTCTGCACCCAGGCCGCCTGATCCGGCGACTGAACCAGCATTCGCTACGATGATCTGGTTCAATCCACCCGACTTCACCCCGGTCGCGTCGGCGTTCAGCTCGATCACGCGGATGTCGTTGCTGCCGTACACCAGGAACACCCGCCCATTGTCATCAAACAGCAGCGAGGGGTCGTGGTACATAGCCGGCAGGGTGTACTTGGTCCACGGCCCAGTCTCGATATTCGTGGTCTGGAAGATGTAGGACCGCCCAGTGGTGTACGATCCAAACACCACATAGTAGCGCCCGTTCTTGTAGCGGATGGCGCTGGCCCACGAGCCTTTGCCATACTCGTTCTGGCCATTGTTCAGCGAGGCCTTGTCGCCAGAATCGAGCGTGTCGTACACATAGTTGACGATCTGCCAATTCACCAGATCGGTCGATTTCATGATCGGCACGCCAGGATTAAAGTGCATGGTCGTGCTGGTCATGTAGTAGCTGTTGCCCACGCGGATGACATCCACATCGGGCACATCGGCCCAGATGACTGGGTTCTGCGTGGCCGCGTAGGCCGGGGTGGCCGCCACCACACATACCAGGGCGCACAGCCACAGCGCCAGTGCCGAGAGCATCTTCCTCATGCGGTTCCCTCCTTTGGGGGTCGTCTTATCAGCCGAGCAGCTTCCCCGCAGCTCGCACAGCCATTGAAAGCACATAGCGTCATAAAGCAGCAGCTTCAGCAGCTGTACCTCATGAAAATTCAACACACCTAGAGCAGTAAAGTGAGATATCGCCACTTTATAGCTTTTCCAGGCCCATTGTTATGCTATTCGATTAGAAAAGGGTGATAATCGCGGGTTAATCGTCACATATGAATCTTTTCATGTGGCACCCCCTTTGGTGTCATCTGACGATCAGAAGCGGTTTGTAGCAGTTTGCCTATGTGAGCAATGGTAGTATACCTATCGGCAGAAGGCTGGCAATGCTTATTTTTTAGAATCTAGTCAGCTTTTTTACTCATTTTAATAAATAGCGTAGCGCAGCTAGAAAAGAACAAAGACGTGAAAGCTCTCGCGATCTCGGGTACTGCCAGCCCCCGCGAATCACCCTATGCGCAAGAAGTTCGGGCTTGCATTTCCCACAAAGCGGTGTATACTTCCAATACAAGACCGTTCGGTCTCATTTTAAGAGGTAGCAGCAATGAGCAAAGGCGAGCAGACACGGCAGATCATCATCCAGCGGGCGGCGGCGCTGTTCAACCAGCGCGGCTACGCGGGCGCATCCATGCAGGATGTGATGGAGCACACCGGCCTGCAGAAGGGCGGCATCTACCGCCACTTCACCAGCAAGGATGCGCTGGCCCACGCCGCGTTTGACTACGCCCAGCAGCAGTACACCCAGCCGCTGGAGCAGGCCATGCGCGCTCACGCCAGCGCGCCCCAGCAGCTGCTGGCCTTCATCCATGCCTTCCACGCCATGATCCAGCGCCCGCCCGTGCCCGGCGGCTGCCCGGTGCAGAACACCCTGGTGGAGGCCGACGACAGCGACATGGCGCTCTGCCAGCGCGCCCTGGCCGTGCTATCCCACTGGGGCGGCATGATCGAGCATGCCGTGGCCGAGGGCATCCGCCAGGGCAGCATCCGCCCCAGCGCCGAGCCGCGCGCGGTGGCGGCGGTGATGCTGGCCACGCTCGAAGGGGCCATCCTCATGTCCAAGAGCCATGGCGATCTGGCCTATGCCCAATACGCCGTCGACCACATGGTCGATTATGTCCAGCGCCATTTGGCGATCTAGCTTTTTCCATGGCGACATGAGCCGCCATCTTTTTTTGTTCTCTTTTGAGACCAAATGGTCTCTTTCAAACTCACCAAGGAGACTCCTATGGCAACCAACATGCAGATCGAGGGCAGCGTAGCGCTGGTGACGGGGGCAAACCGGGGCATCGGGGCGGCCTACGTGCAGGCGCTGCTGGCCGCAGGCGCGGCCAAGGTCTACGCGGCGGCCCGCAACCCGCAGGCCCTCGCCGAGCTAGCTGCGCAAGATGCCCGCGTGGTACCAGTGGCCCTGGATGTGGCCAGCGACGAGTCGGTGCAGGCCGCCGCGCAGGCGCTGGGCGACGTGACGCTGCTGATCAACAACGCAGGCGTGGGCCACAACGCCGACATCCTCGCCGCCGCCGACCTGAGCGCGGCCCGCAGCGAGCTGGAGGTGAACTACTTCGGCGTGCTACGCATGGCCCGCGCCTTCGCGCCCACCCTGGCCAAAAACGGCGGCGGAGCGCTGGTGAACGTGCTCTCCATCCTCTCGCTGGTGGCCGCGCCCGGGATGGCCTCCTACTCAGCATCCAAGGCCGCCGCGTTCTCGCTCACCCAGAGCATCCGCGCCAAGCTGCGCGCCCAGGGCACGCTGGTGGTGGGCGTGATGCCCGGCTTTGTAGACACCGACATGATCCGCAGCATCCAAGCCGCCAAGATCGCCCCCGCCGATGTGGCCGAGGCCACGCTGCAGGCCATCCGCAGCGGCGAGGAGGATGTGTTCCCCGGCGAGCAGGCGGCGGGCGTGGCCCAGTGGCTGCGCCAAGACCCCAAGGCCGTCGAGCGCAGCTTCGCGGGCTAGCGCGGGAAAAGCTAGGGCGGGCATATGCGATCATGCCCGCCCCATGCGGCGAAGGTGCTTCGCGTACAGACTGGCCAACACCAGCCGCCTGCTGCCAGCAGCGGAATGCAACATGCGGCAAATAACGAGAGATGGTGTGCCAAGCCATGCACGGCAAACAGGATTGTCCAGCCTTACCCACCCAGCCCATGCGGCGAAGGTGCCGCTTGTATTTTGATGGCCATATGCACGAACACCAGCTGCCCGATTTCGGCATAGGAATGCTACAAATTGGGGGTTTCGAAGGGGGCAACGCCCCCTCGCGGGGTTCCTAGGGGCTGGCCCCTAGGCGCCGCCCGCGCAGGGCATCCGCCCACCAAACACGCGATACCACCATAGCTGATGACGCATCAGTGACAGGCAGGCGCATAAAGTGATACCCTGTCAGGGCATGGCCCCTCACATGGTGTCACTTTCTTAGCCAGGGCGTCAGGATGCGGCAAGACCCGCAATCATGCGTGCCAGACTATGCACACCACCAGTTGCGCTCCCAGCAAGCAATCCGCCTCAACC
>WBOU01000033.1 GCA_009268125.1 Chloroflexia bacterium SDU3-3
CATGATGGTATGATAGCGGGGCGAGGGGGGCATAACGACTCCATAGGGTATGGTTTGGGTTGGCACGCAAAGCATACCCGTTTTGCGCGTTCTGTCCACCTCGCCACAAAAGTGACACCTGTTGAGGATGTAACCCCCTTGGAACCCCCAATGTGAGGCATTCCTATGCCGTTTCCTGGCGGCTGATATTCGCGCATATGGCCAGTGTGCACGAGTGGCACCTGCGCCGCATGGGCCAGTCGGGTAGGGCTGGCTGTGCGCCATTTCCTATCGCCTTCCGTCCCCTTGGTGTCGTGGTGGTACATAGGTCTTCTCTTCAGCTTCGTGCCTTCGCGTCTTCGTGGTATTCGTTCTTCCGTCCCCTTGGCTCTTGGCGCCTTGGTGGTAAATCGGTCTTCCGCTTCGTGCCTTGAGCACGAGGCCGCGCTGGCATGTTTTTTGCGGTACACTTCCCTGTGCGCAGATCCACGCCGCTGCGCACACGCCACGTTTCAGAAGGAGCACCCCTATGCTCAAAGAGGCTCTCGCGCTCGCGAAGGAGACTTGGAAGGAGTTTCAGGACGACGAGGCCATGCAGATGAGCGCCGCGCTCTCGTACTACGCGCTGTTCTCGCTGCTGCCGCTCATCCTGCTGATCACCGCGCTTCTGGGCTTTGCGCTGCAGGTCTTCCCCTCGCTGCAGAGCAGCCAGAACGCGCTGCTGGACGCTGTGAAGGTCAACTTCTCCGCCGGGCTGGCGGGCACGCTGGAGGATATCCTCGCGGGCGTGCAGCAGAACGCGGGCGCGGCCACCTGGGTGGGCCTGATCACGCTATTGATGGGCGCGTCGGGCGTCTTCCAGCAGCTTGACGCCAACTTCAAGACGATCTGGAAGGTGCCCAAGGCCACCGATCTGACCCGCCGCCAGATGATCGGCCAGATGATCCGCAAGAAGATCTCATCGTTTCTGATGGTGCTGGCGGTAGGCGCGCTGCTGATCATCTCCACCGCGATCACAGGCGTGACGCAGGCGCTGGTGAGCAGCACCTGGGGGCTGCTGCAGGTGGCGCAGGACTCGTGGCTGGCCACGCTGGGCGGCGGCGCGGTGGCCGCGCTGGTGGCCTTCAGCCTGAACGTGCTGATCTTCCTGCTGGTGTTCAAGTACCTGCCCGATGCCAAGGTGCACTGGCGCGACATCTGGCCTGGGGCGCTGATCACCGCGCTGCTGTGGGAGGCGGCCAAGCGGCTGCTGGCGCTCTACATCGGCAACATGGCCGAGAAGTTCTCGGCCTACGGCGCGATCGGCGGCGTGCTGATCGTGGTGGCGTGGGTCTACTTCTCGTCGCTGGTGCTGTACCTAGGGGCGGAGTTTACCTACGTGTCGGCGCGGCGGCGACGCCAGCGGCGCGAGGAGCTGGCGGGCCAGCGGGCGCAGCAGGCCGCGCCGCAGCAGGGCGCGTAGGGGTTTCCCCACATCGTTTTACCGCATCTAAATGCGCCTTGACGGGCCTAGCCCCCTGAACCTATAATCGTACCTGGTGTCACAAATTTCCTGCAAAGAGCGAGCAGCGTATGACGACTACCGATCTGGCCCCCGCCGAGCGCGACCGGCTCTCCTCGGCCATCCACCTGCTGGGCGATCTGCTGGGCGACGTGATCCGCGCGCAGGCGGGCGACGCCGCGTTCGAGCTTGAGGAGCGCACCCGCGCCACCGCCAAGGATCTGCGCGCCAGCGGCAGCCCCGAGCTGGCCGCCGAGCTGCGCGCCACGATCGCGCGCCTGAGCGTGGCCGACATGCAGACGCTGATCAAATCCTTCAGCATCTACTTCGCGCTGGTGAATCTGTCCGAGCAGCTGCAGCGCATCTGGGTGCTGCGCGAGCGCGCGATGCGCCGCCCCGAGAAGCCCCGCAGCGAGTCCATCCTGGCCGCCGTCACCGAGCTGAAGCAGCGCGGCATCCAGGCCCACGCCATCCAGCGCTGGCTGGATGACGCCCTGGTGCTGCCGGTGTTCACCGCCCACCCCACCGAGTCGAAGCGCCGCACCACGCTGGACAAGATCCATCGGATCGGCGAGGACGTGCAGCGCGTGCAGGACACCAGCCTGCTGCCCGACGAGCGCTACGAGGCGGTGGCCGCGATCGTCGAGGAGATCGTGGCGCTGTGGCAGACCGACGACATCCGCTTTGTGCGGCCCACCGTGATCGACGAGGTGAAGAGCGGGCTGTACTACTTCGAGCAGTCGCTGTTCAGCGTGGCGCCGCGGCTCTACCGCGAGCTGGAAGACGCGCTGCGCCAGCACTACCCCGACCACCAGTGGCGCATCCCGGCGCTGCTGCGCTTCGGCTCGTGGATGGGCGGCGACCGCGACGGCAACCCCTTTGTGACGCCGCAGGTGACGATCGAGGCCATCCGGCTGATGCGCTCGGCGGCGATCAACCGCCACATCGCCTCGGTGGAGGAGCTGAGCCGCCGCCTGAGCCAGTCGAGCCGCCAGATCACCATCAGCGCGGCGCTGCAGCAGGCCCTGGACGAGCAGGCCCAGAAGTTCCCCGAGGTGGCCAAGCTGCTGGAGCGCCGCAACCCGCACGAGCCGTACCGCCAGCAGTGCACCTACATCCGCGAGAAGCTGCTGCTGGCGCTGGCCCACACCCACGACCACGTGCCCGACTGGTTCCTCTCTAAGCGCGAGAGCGAGGCCGCCACCGCGCCCTACTACCACACATCCGCCGAGCTGCTGCACGACCTGCGGCTGATGTACGACAGCCTGAGCGAGAACGACGGCGCGGTGATCGCCGACCGCATGCTGTGCGACTTCATCCGCCAGGTGGAGGTGTTCGGGCTGCACATGGCCACACTGGACATCCGCCAGCACAGCTCGCGCCACACCAGCGCCCTGGCCGAGATCCTGGCCTACGCCGGGGTCTGCGAGGACTACACCGCGCTGGACGAGCATGAGCGCGTGGCGCTGCTGACCCACGAGCTTGAGGGGCGCAGGCCGCTGATCCCCACCCGCCACTCCTTCAGCGAGGAGACCGACGAGACCATCCAGACCTTCCGCACCGTGGCGGCCATCCTCGACCAGCTCTCGCCCGACGCCATCCACACCTACATCATCAGCATGACCACGGGTGCCAGCGACATCCTGGCGGTGCTGCTGCTGGCCCGCGAGGCCGGGCTCTACGACCCCGACGCGGGCGTGAGCCGCCTTGGCGTGGTGCCGCTGTTCGAGACCGGGGCCGACCTAGAGGCGGCGGCGCGGATCGTGGAGGCCTGCTGGAACATCGCGCCCTACCGCACCCACCTGCGTCTGCGCCGCGACACCCAGGAGGTGATGATCGGCTACTCGGACAGCAACAAGGACGGCGGCTTCTTCTCGGCCAACTGGGCGCTCTACCAGGCCCAGCGCGACCTACGCGACCTAGCGCACCGCTACCGCATCAACATGCGGCTGTTCCACGGGCGCGGCGGCACGATCGGGCGCGGCGGCGGCCCGGCCAACCAGGCCATCCTGGCCCAGCCGCCCGGCAGCGTGGGCTACCAGATCAAGATCACCGAGCAGGGCGAGGTCATCTCCGACCGCTACGGCCTGCCCGCGCTGGCCCACCGCCACATCGAGCAGCTGCTGAACGCGGTGCTGCGCGTGGGCTTCGTACCCCACGACGACCCGCAGCGCGAGTGGACGGCGGCCATGGAGCAGATGTCCTCGGAGTCGCGCCAGTTCTACCGCGCGCTGGTCTACGACGACCCCGACTTCATCGCCTACTTCCGCAGCGCCACGCCGATCGCCGAGATCCAGCGCCTGAACATCGGCAGCCGCCCGGCCAGCCGCAAGAACAGCAACCGGATCGAGGATCTGCGCGCCATCCCCTGGGTGTTCAGCTGGATGCAGAGCCGCCACACGCTGCCCGGCTGGTTCGGCCTGGGCTACGCGCTGGAGCGCTACGCCTACAGCGCGCGCGGCGTGGATCGGCTGGAGACGCTGCAGGCCATGTACGCCAAGTGGCCGGCCTTCCGCACCATCATCGACAACGCCCAGATGATCCTGGGCAAGGCCGACATGGCCATCGCCCGCCGCTATATCGACTTGGTGCCCGACCAGGCGGTGGCCCAGCGCATCTTCGCCACGATCTCCCAGGAGCACGAGCGCTCGGTGCGCATGGTGAAGGCGATCGCCAAAATCGACACGCTGCTCGACAACCTGCCGGTGCTGCAGACCTCGATCGCGCGGCGCAACCCCTACGTGGATCCGCTGAGCTACATCCAGGTGGAGCTGCTGAGCCGCCTGCGCGGCGACCCCGAGGGCGAGCAGCACGTGGCGCTGGAGGAGGCGATCCTGTGGAGCATCAGCGGGATCGCGGCGGGCCTGAAGAACACTGGATAGGCGAGGCGAATACCACGAAGGCGCAAAGACACGAGAGACCGGAAAACCGATAGCCACCAAGCCACCAAGACTCCAAGATCATAAAGAATCTTGGAGTCTTGGTGGCTTGGTGGTAAGAAATCGAGCAGTCGCGCGAGGCGCAGCGCGGCGAGGCGCTATGGTGTGGCGGTGGCGGTTGCCGCGCCGTCTTCCTTCAGCAATCCGCCGATCTCTTCCAGGGCGAATCGGTCGGTATACGGCGCGGTCGAGCCACGAGTCGAATCTACCCCCTGATAGATCACCCGCGTATCTTTTAAGCTTGCGACAAGATCATCGATCGGGTAGTGCGGGATCTCGCCGTCGGGCGTTTTGATCCGCAGGACGAACACGATATCGGCCTGCACCTCACTCACAATCTCAGGAGAAACCGGTAGAGCGCCGCTGGAAAGATCGTAGCCTTCTGGGGCTAGCACCTTAAACCCAAACAGCTCAAACGGCTTCGAGCCAGTCCAGCGTGGGCCGAGCAGCATGGTGCCATCCGTCGCAGCATAGGAGTAGATGAACAGCACGTTCGGCGCGCACGCCGTCACCGGGGCTAATTCAGCGGCCAGCCGTTTGGCACTGGCATCATACTCATCGATAAACTGCTGCGCCTGCGCCTCGCGCCCGAACACCTTGCCAAGCTCAAGCAGCGGGCCACGCCAATAATCTGGCGTAGCGGTATCGACGATGAACAGCGGCGCAATCTGGGCCATTCGCTTATTCGCCTCTTCTGCCCAGACGCCAGAGATGATCAGATCCGGCTTAAGCTGCGCGATCTGCTCAAGCGAGGGCGATTCAGCGCCACCGACAAAGACCGGCGTACCAAGAGCATCCTTGGGGAAAAAGTATGGGCGATCGAAGACCGAGCCGCTGGTCGCACCAGCGACCCGATCGGAACACATACCAATAGGCTGAACGCCAAGCGTAATCAGAAAATCAAGCGCCTCTTCAGAGCAGGCCACCACTCGGCTCGGCACCGCATCGAGCGCAACCGTCCCTCGGCTATCTTTTACCACAATCGGGCTGCTGGTTGCCGCAGCGGCAGCTTGGGTTGGCGCTGGCGCAGTGGTCGGTGCGCTTGCCGACGGCGCGCCGCAGGAGCTGATGAACACGATGGCGAATGCGAGCCCTACGGTGGAAAACGGCTTGAACATAGTGGTCTTTACCTACAATCTTTGAAGCGCCACCCAAGCGACATGAACTACCAAAACCAGCCCGAAGCGGGCGGGCGTGAAAATCGCCTGCCTCAGACGCGGCTGCGCATTGGTCTTCCCAACGCCTTGGGCTCCGCCCGGTATGACTATACTATAGGCTAATACTATTTATTAGCCTATAGTAATATATTCTATTTGTCAAGTTTATAATTTTGAAATAGCAAGATACGGTATACAAGAAAAACCGTATTGGGCCGTTATGGTCATTGGATCTATGTTGGTAGAAGGGGGCAGCAAACACGTTCTCAGCGCCGTTTGGCAGCACGTGGGGCAGGTTGGAGAATACGCAATAAAAAAGGCGTAACCCCAGGGCTAAAACCCCTGAGAGCTACGCCTTCTTCGTCCAATCTGTGTTCATTCTTTCCTGAAAGCCCGATTGGCCAATTGGAAACATCAGCGCTACTGGGCATCCTGGGCCACGGCAGAGGCGATGGCGTGCAGGCGCGTGTGCGAGAGGCTGATGGCGATCGGCCCGAGGCCCAGCAGGGCGGCGCGCTGGGCGGCGCGGCCCGAGAGCACCACGGCGGGCGGGCCGCCCGGGGTGCGGCGCACCTCGGCCTCGCGCCAGCCGATGGCGGCGGCGTCGCAGCCCGCGCCCAGGCCGCGGATGCCCACGCCCAGCAGCTTGGCCACCGCCTCCTTGGCGGCGAAGCGCGCCGCCAGCGACGCCACGCTGCCACCGCTCTCGGCCAGTTCGGCGCTGGTGAACACCCGCGCCAGGAAGCGCTGGCCGTGGCGCTCCAGCGCATCTGCCACTCGCGCCACCTCGATCAGATCGACCCCGTGAAACAGCATCCGGCGCTACCTCATCTTCCCAATCAGCGACACGCGGGTGACCTGCGAGATATAGTCGTGGCCGCGCGCCTCGATCCGCACGTTCGAGATGTACCACGCGTCGCGCAGCGGCTGGTCGAGCGTGCGCAGATCGACCTCGATCGGGTACGTGCCAAATCGGCTGATCTGGCGGTAGTCGATGCGGCTGGTGGCGTCGCGCACGATCTCATCATCCTCGGCGGCAAACACACACATGCGGTAGAACTGGTCGGAGTCGGTGGGGCTCTTCTGCTTATAGGTGATCTCCACGAAGATCGGGCAGTCGGTGCCGCGCTCGCCGGTGTTCTTGACCGACTGCTTGATGATGCTGGCCTCTAGGTGGAAGACCAGCGAGGATGTGTACTCGGAGACATCGATATCGACCGGGTTGTCGATGCCAGTGTAGAACGGCTTGCCATCGCCCGCCTCGCGGTGGAACTGTCCGTAGCGGATCTGCTCGTGGCCCGAGCAGAAGGGCTTCTCGGGCGGGCATGTCTGCACCACGCTGAAGTCGCCGGGGTACACGGGCGTGGGCGCGTAGCTGCGGATGTTCCAGGTGGTGCTCTTGCCCGGCGTGTTGTAGTCGGGCGTGGTGAACTGGCTGAAGTCGCCATCGGCGATCAGCTCCCACTGGGCGGCCTGGAAGGGCGAGCCGTTCTGCTCGACGAACGAGCCGTCGACGGCCACCTGCACCTTGTCGCCGGGCCGCAGGCTGAGCGACTGGCCGTGGCTCTCGATCAGCGCGGTGCCGCGCCGCACCGAAATCTCGAACGAGATCGGCGCGTCGGTGACGAGCCGACCGCGCGGCTCGCCCGACTCGCTGCGCGGCACATCGATGCTGTAGCTGCCGCCCAGCGCCAGCGAGAGCTTGGCGTTGCCCACCAGCACCGCAAACGTCACGTTCTTGTAGGGCTGATTGTTGGCCAGATCGTAGCGCGCGTAGCCCGCCAGCTGCTCGACCACCACATCCTGGCGATCCTTGGTCCAGCGCGAGACGCGGTAGCGGCGCAGGGCTAGGTCGAACCCGGCGGGCTGGGTGTGCAGGTTGATCAGCGAGCTGTCGGGCAGCTTGAGCGCCGCCACGGGGCCGTAGCCCGCGCCGCGCCGCCCGATCAGGTGCTGGCCCTCGCTGAAGAACATGCACACCTTGGTGTCGGTCGGGCAGCCCGCAGGCCTGCCGGTGGCCTCGGTCATCTCCTGGGGCACCGTGCGGTCGGGCTGCTGGATGAGCACGCCGGTGTCCACATACTTCAGCGCCACGCTGCCCAGCTCGGGGTCGGTGGCGTCGGCGTAGAAGCGCCAGCCCCAGAATCCGACGGTGGCGATCAGCACGCAGAATCCGGCGAAAAAGATCAGCAGGACGGCCCAGGTGCTGGCCTGGATGTTCTGCCGCCCATGCTGCGATGTTGATTCCTGCTGAGACATTCGGTTAGAGCGCACCATCCAAGCAGACGCGGCTAGTACGATGCGAGATAGCGATCCAGCTCCCACTGGCTCACAAAGACCCGATACTCGTTCCACTCCTGAGTCTTGGCCTCCACGAAGCGCTCGACGATATGCGGCCCAAGCGCGTCGCACACCACATCGTCGCTCTGCAGCGCATCCAGCGCGTCGCCCAGCGAGCCGGGCAGCGTCTCCAGCTGGTAGGCGCGCGGGTCGACGTGGTAGAGATCCTCCTCCATGGCGCGCGGCAGCGGCAGATCGTTGCGGATGCCATCGAGTCCGGCGCGCAGCATCACCGCCAGGGCCAGGTAGGGGTTGCACGAGGGGTCGGGGCAGCGCAGCTCGGCGCGGGTCGAGTGGGGGCGGCTGGGGCTGATGCGCGGCACACGCACCAGGGCCGAGCGGTTGGTGCGCCCCCAGCTGATGTAGACCGGGGCCTCGTAGCCCGGCACCAGGCGCTTGTACGAGTTGACCAGCGGCGCGAGCACAGCCAGCATGCCCTTGGAGTGGGCCAGCAGCCCGGCGATGAACGAGCGGGCCAGCGGCGAGAGGCCATAGGGGTCGCTAGCGTCGTAGAACAGGTTCTTGCCGGTCTTCAGGTCGAACAGGCTCTGGTGCACATGCATGCCGCTGCCGGCCACATCGGCCATGGGCTTGGGCATAAAGGTGGCGTAGAGGCCGTGCTGCTGGGCGATCGCCTTGCAGGCCATGCGGAAGGTCACGGCGTGGTCGGCGGTGCGCAGGGCCGGGCCATAGTGGAAGTCGATCTCGTGCTGGCCCACCGCCACCTCGTGGTGCATGGCCTCGACCTCGATGCCGAAGGCGGCCAGCGCCTTGACCATATGGCGGCGGATGTTGGTGGCCATATCGCTGGAGACATCGAAGTAGCTGGCCGAGTCGTGCGGGTCCGCCGAGGGGCGGCCATCCGGCCCGTTGCGGAACAGGAAGAACTCCAGCTCGGGGCCGACGTTGTAGCCGAAGCCCATCTTGGCGGCCTCTTCGAGCGCGAGCCGCAGGATGTAGCGCGGGTCGCCCGCGAAGGGCTTGTGGTCGGGGGTGTAGACATCGCAGATCATGCGGGCGGTGACGTAGGTGTCATCCCACGGGATCAGGGCGAAGGTCTCTAGATCCGGCACCAGGTACATATCGCTCTCGGCGATACGCGCGAACCCCTCGATGGCCGAGCCGTCGAACCACACGCCATGGTCAAGGCAGTCGCGCAGCTGGGCCACCGGGATGGTCACATTTTTCACCATGCCGGTGATATCGGTGAACTGAAGGTTGATAAACTCGACCTTCTCATCCTCGGCCCGCTGGAGAATGTTCTTTGCAGTTATTGGCATACGTTTTATGGGTGTGCCATATGTGTGGTGCCCCATCGCGCCAGCGACACACATACGGGCATGATGCGGCCTGCGGGGCGGCTGGCTGGCCCGCCGCGCCCGCAGGCTGCGGTGATTCGAAAGACGGCCCGGATCAGGGCGCGGCGCGCTGGTAGAGCAGCTGGAAGCTGCCGTTGCGCGCGCCCGTGGCGGTGATGCGGTAGCGCAGGATGCCCTCGGCGTCGGTGGGCACCGTGTCGCTGCGGGTCACGGGCTCGCGCGAGCGGTTGCTGACCGAGAACACCACCGCGCCCGTGGGATCGAGCAGATCCACGGTGAGCGTGCCCTCGGCGGCGCTCACGATGGTGATCACATCCACATCGCCGGTGCCGCCGGTGGCCAGCTGGCGCTCGTCGCTGCCCTCGGCGCTCACAAAGCTGGTGCTGACGTTGCCGCCGCCCGCCAGCGTGTCCGACGAGGAGACCTCGCCGGAGTAGAGCACGCAGCCCGAGAGCGCCAGCGCCGCCAGCAGGGCGGCAGCCGCGCGGGCCAGCGCCGCCCGCCGCCTAGCCGTACGACTCGGGGCGGTCATTGGCGTTGCGGGTGTCGCTGACCGGGATGTGCTTGACCTGCAGCGGGTTGCGCTTCTCGACGCGCAGGTTGGTCTCGCAGTTGGCGCACACCACCTCGGTGCCCACCACCATGTAGTTGATCAGGCCAAGCTTCTGCTTGCACACCGGGCATGTCACAAACTCAACAGACACGACAGTACTCCTCTATCAAGATCAGGGGCGGCGCTAGGCCGCGATCAGCGAATCGACATACGACTGCGAGTCGAACATGGCCAGATCGGTCATCCGCTCGCCGGTGCCAATGTAGCGGATGGGCCGCTCGATGTCCTGGGCGATCGCGAAGGCGATGCCGCCCTTGGCGCTGCCATCCATCTTGGTCACGGCCACGTCGGTCACATCCACCGCCTCCATGAACGACTTGGCCTGGAGCACGCCGTTCTGGCCGGTGGTGGCGTCGATCACCAGCAGCACCTCGTGGGGGGCATCGGGCAGCTTGCGGCTGATGATGTTGCGGATCTTGGTCAGCTCCTTCATCAGGTTGGCCTTGGCGTGCAGGCGGCCCGCCGTGTCGATGATCAGGATCTCGACGCCCTGCTCCAGCGCGGCATCCACCGCGTCGAACACCACCGCGCCGGGGTCGGCGCCCTGGCCGCGCGTGATGATCGGCACGCCCACGCGCTGCGCCCATGTCTCCAGCTGCTCGGTGGCGGCGGCGCGGAAGGTGTCGGCGGCGGCCAGCATCACGCTCTTGCCAAACTGGGTCTTGTAGCGGTGGGCCAGCTTGGCGATCATGGTGGTCTTGCCCACGCCGTTCACGCCGGTGACCAGCACCACGTAGGGCTTGGCCGCCATAGCCTTGGGCGCGGCGTTCTCCTGCAGCACCGAGACCATCTCGGCCCGCAGCATGTCCTTGGCGTCGCGGATGCGCTTGACGCCGTTGCGGTTCACGCGGTCGATGGTGCGGTTCACCAGGTACTGCGTGGTCTCCACGCCCACGTCGGCCTGGATGAGCAGCGCCTCCAGATCCTCCCAGAACTCGTCGGAGATCGGGTCATCCACCGCGAACATCGCGGCTATCTGGCCAAACAGGCCGCGCCGCGATTTCTCGGTGGCCTGCTCGATCTTCTGCTCTTCCTGCTGGGCCTCTTCCTCGGTGCGGGGCGCATCCTGGCTGCGCCCGAACAAGCGTCGGAACATGCTCTTCCCTCTGCTGCGCGCTGGGGGCCAGGGCGCAGTCGAATAGTCCGAAAGGCGCGACCCGCAGGCCGCGCCGGATGAATCGTGCCTTGTGCCCCTATTGTAGCATAGCCGAGGGCTGCTAGGCCCAGCCCAGATCGTCGGCCTTCTTGCGGCGCGGCGCGGCCCCGGCGGGCGGCTGCTCGCCCTCCTCGCCCTCGCGCGACTGCTCCTCGTCCATCATCTCGTCGACCATCTGGTCCCAGTCCTCGCCCGCGTCCTCGCCAAGCTGCTTGCCCAGCTTCTTGGCCCAGCGCGCGATCGACTGCGGGTCGTTCTCATCCAGCCCGTTGAACATGGAGGCGTCGGAGAGCGCGTCCAGCCGGGCCTCCTCGGAGCGCACGGTGGCGAAGCGCGAGACGGCGCGGCTTATGTCCAGCGAGCGGCAGCGCGGGCAGGACAGCCCCTCGGGGTCGCGGAAGCCGGAGACCAGCTTCTGAAAGCGGCCGTTGCAGTGCGAGCACTCGTACTCGTAGATAGGCATAGCATTCCTCGCGGGGCCGCCCGATGCGCTCGGGCGGCCCGTGTGTGGTGCAAACTAGCGGACGATCTCGTAG
Source organism: Chloroflexia bacterium SDU3-3 (assembly GCA_009268125.1). Taxonomy (NCBI): domain Bacteria; kingdom Bacillati; phylum Chloroflexota; class Chloroflexia; species Chloroflexia bacterium SDU3-3. The sequence goes on from WBOU01000033.1 coordinate 11,541, forward strand.
ATCAGCGGGGGCGTGGCCACCGGCTCCGCGCCGATCTGGTAGGCGGCCAGCAGGCGCGGCGCCACCCTGGCCGCGTCCTCGGCGGATGCGGCGTGGATGTGCAGCAGCGGCTCGCCCGCGCGCACGGCGTCGCCCACCTTGGCGGCCAGGGCCAGGCCCACCGCCGGGTCGATGGTGTCCTCCTTGCGCATGCGCCCGCCGCCCAGCTCGTTCACGCTGTTGCCCAGCTCCTCGCCGTTGATCGCGGCCACCACGCCATCGCGCGGGGCGGGCAGCGCCACCACCGCCGGGGCCTTGGGCAGCAGGTCGGCATCATCCACATAGGCCAGGTCGCCGCCCTGGTTGGCGATGAAGCGGCGGAACTGCTCCCAGGCCGCGCCGCTCTCCAGCGTCTGGCGCACCAGCGCGCGGCCCGCCTCCACGCTATCGGCCTTGCCCGAGAGCGCGGCCAGCTCGCCGCCCAGCGCCACGCACAGCTCCACCAGATCGCTGGGGCCGTGGCCGCGCAGCGTGGCGATGGCCTCGCGCACCTCCAGGGCGTTGCCCACGTTCTGGCCCAGCGGCTGCTCCATGGTGGTGATCGCGGCGGCCACGCGGCGGCCCGCGTGCTGGCCGATCGCCACCATGCGCGCGGCCAGGGCGCGCGCGTCCTCGCGGGTGCGCATGAACGCGCCAGCGCCGGTCTTTACATCCAGCACGATGCAGTCGGCACCCGCCGCCAGCTTCTTGCTCATCACGCTGGCCGCGATCAGCGGGATAGACTCGACGGTGCCGGTCACGTCGCGCAGGGCGTAGAGCCGCTTGTCGGCGGGGGCCAGATCGCCGCTCTGGGCCGCGATCACCATGCCGATCTGGGTCAGCGCGCTGCGGAACTCCTGCGAGGACAGCTCGGTGCGGAAGCCGGGGATGGACTCCAGCTTGTCCACGGTGCCACCGCTGAAGCCCAGGCCGCGCCCGGACATCTTGGCCACCGGCATGCCCGCCGCGCTCACCAGCGGCCCCAGCACCAGGCTGGTCTTGTCGCCGATGCCGCCGGTGGAGTGCTTGTCCACCGTCAGCGGGGCCACGTCGTGCAGGTCCAGCCAGTCGCCCGAGCGGGCCATGGCCAGCGTCAGGTCGGCGGTCTCGCGGTCGTCCATGCCGCGCAGGCACACCGCCATGGCCCAGGCGCTCATCTGCTCGTCGGCCACGCTGCCCTTGGTGTAGCCCTCGATCAGGAAGTTGATCTCCTCGGTGGAGAGGGTGCCGCCGTTGCGCTTCTTGATGATGATGTCAACTGTTCGCATTATGTCCCGCCATCTTGCAAATCTGTGGTCCGCCCGCCCGCAGGCGGGGCCGAAAGAAAGCGGCTGGGGCGCTGTGGCTCCCCAGCCGACACCGATAGGTTCCGACTAGCCCTGCTTCACCGCGCGGATGGCCAGCGGCAGCCGGGGCAGCAGATCGCTGGCGATCGTGCCCGCGTCGCCCAGCTCGTCGCGCAGGGCGCGGCCTGCGGCGCTGTGCAGGTACACGCCCGCCACCGCCGCGTCGAAGGGGGCCAGGCCCTGGGCCAGCAGCCCCACGATCGCGCCCGCCAGCACGTCGCCCGTGCCAGCGGTGGCCAGCGCGGCGTTGCCGCCGTCCAGCAGCGCGCTGCGGCCATCCGGGCTGGCCACCACCGTGGTCGCGCCCTTCAGCACCACCACCTGGCCCCACCGCGCCGCCGCCTGGGCCGCCGCCTCGGGCAGGTCGCCCGGCAGCTCCTCGGCCTTCAGCAGCCGCTTCATCTCGCCGGGGTGGGGGGTGAGCACCGCGCGCCCGGCGGGCAGCCGCTCCCACCACTGCTCCACCTCGGCCAGCAGGTTCAGGCCGTCGGCGTCGATCACCAGCGGCGGCAGCTCCACCGGCTTCTGCTCGGCCTGCCCAGGCGCGTGGCCCAGCCGGAAGCCGATCTGGCCGCGCTGCTTGGGCGCGTGCAGCCCCAGCAGCTGGGTGAAGAACTGCTGCGTCGGCTCCTCGTGGCCCAGGCCGGGGCCGACCAGCAGCGCGGCGTAGCCATCCAGGTGCTTCAGCAGCTCGTCGGCGGATGCCGCCCCCAGCACACCCATGCCCTCGTCGGGCAGCGGGCGCAGCGTCACCTCGGGGGCGCGGCCCGGCGAGGCCAGCCCGCCGCGCCCGGCGGCCAGGGTCACCAGGCCCGCGCCCACACGCAGCGCGCCGCCGGTGGCCAGCGTGGCCGCGCCGGGGTAGTACAGCGATCCGGCCACCACCATGGCCTTGCCAAACGTCCCCTTGTGCGAATCGTCCGGTCGCGTGGGCAGCAGGCCCTTCACCAGCTTGGATGTGATCTGCTCGCTCATGAGTCCCTCCAATTGCTGCGGCGGTAGGCTGATCGGCGCGACACGAATCGCGCCCACGTACGAGCGGCCAGGGTAGAGCAGCATGCCGCGCTTGACCGCGCCGGTGGCCGCTGTCACATCGGCGCGCACGGCGGGGCCGGGGGTCGCGCCGATGTCGGCGTCCATGCCGGTGGGCACATCGATGGCGAGCACGCGGCGGCCAGCGCCACCCGACCGCCAGGCCGCCAGCCCCGCGATGATCGCGGCCAGCGCGCCCTCGGCGGGGCGGCTGACGCCGATGCCCAGCAGGCCATCCACCGCCAGCGCGGCGTCGGCCAGCAGCCCCGCCAGCTGATGCTGGTCGGGGTCATCCTCGGCCAGGGTCTCGGGGATGCGCCGCTCGCGGCACAGCAGGCGGTTGGCGTCGCCCTCGGCCTGGGCGCGCCGCCACAGGTAGAGCCGCACCGCGCAGCCCGCGTCGGCCAGGTGGCGCGCCACCACCAGCGCGTCGCCGCCGTTGTTGCCGGGGCCTGCCAGCACCACCACCCGCGCCTCGTGCGGGTCGCCCAGCGCCCGGATACACTCCAGCGCCACGCCCAGCCCGGCCTGCTCCATCAGCCCCGCCCAGGTCGCGCCCGCATCCACCGCGGCCTGCTCCAGCGCGCGCATCTGCGCCACCGTCACTAGCTTCATACCCGCTCTACCCGCTCGCTCCTCTTCCTGCGGCCTATTGTACACCATCGCGACCATAGCCCGTCGAGGGGAACGAATACCACGAAGACGCAAAGGCACGAGGGGAGCGCAAGAACCATTTACCACCAAGACACCAAGGCACGAAGAGAAGAAAGGAAGAAAAGGCCATTGTCTTTGGCGAATGGCCAGCTTTACCCACCCGGCCCATGCGGCGAAGGTGCCGCTCGCCCGCACTGGCCATATGCACGAACACCAGCCGCCAGTATTCGGCATTGGAATGCTTCAAATTGGGGATTCGAAGGGGGCGACGCCCCCTCGTGGGGTTCCTAGGGGCTAGCCCCTAGGCGCCGCCCGCGCAGGGCATCCACCCACCAAACATCAACCACTGCCATCGCTCATTTAAAAAGCCCAGCGCCGGCGGGAAAAGTGACACCTGTTGAGGGGCGCTGCCCTCAGCAGGTGTCACTTTTTTGGGCAAGGCATCTGGAAGCAACAAAGTACACTATCTCGGGTGCCGGGCCATACGCAACACCCGAGATCGGGAATCTCATCCACCTGGCCCATGCGGCGAAGGTGCCGCTATGGTTTTGATGGCCATATGCACGAACACCAGTTGCCAGTTTTCAGCAGAGGAACGCTCAAAATTGGGGGTTCGAAGGGGGCAACGCCCCCTCGTGGGGTTCCTAGGGGCTAGCCCCTAGGCGCCGCCCGCGCAGGGCATCCACTCACCAAACACCTACCACTGCCATCGCCGAATGAAAAAACGCCCAGCGCCGGCGGGAAAAGTGACACCTGTTGAGGGGCACTGCCCTCAGCAGGTGTCACTTTTTTGGGCAAGGCATCTGGAAGCAACAAAGTACACTATCTCGGGTGCCGGGCCATACGCAGCACCCGAGATCGGGAATCTCATCCACCTGGCCCATGCGGCGAAGGTGCCGCTATGGTTTTGATGGCCATATGCACGAACACCAGATGCCTGATTTCGGCATAGGAATGCTACAAATTGGGGGTTTCGAAGGGGGCAACGCCCCCTCGTGGGGTTCCTAAGGGCTAGCCCCTAGGCGCCGCCCGCGCAGGGCATCCACCCGCTAAACACCTACCACTGCCATCGCTCATTTAAAAAGCCCAGCGCAAACCGGAAAAGTGACACCTGCTAAGTGGGGGTCCTAGGGGCTGGCCCCCGGACGCCACCCGCGCAGGGCATCCACCCGCTGAACACACCACCGCCATCGCTTATTTAAAAAAGCCCAGCGCTGATGTCATTCACGTGCATCGCGCCCCGCAACGCACGAGCGCGGCGCAGGCCGAAGCCCGCGCCGCGCCCGCAGCGACAGAGAAACCCGCCGCGCCTACTTGCTCACGCGCTCGATGTAGGTGCCCGTGCGCGTATCGATGCGGATGATATCGCCCTCGTTGATGAACGCGGGCACCTGCACCTGCGCGCCGGTCTCCACCGTCACCAGCTTGTTCACGTTGGTGGCCGTGTCGCCGCGCAGCGCCACAGGCGCATCGGTGACCTGCAGGTTCACGAAGAACGCCACCTCGACGCCCAGGATCTGGTTGTCGTCGTAGAACAGCACGTCGGCCATGTCGCTGTCCTTCAGGAACTTGGCCGGCTCGCCGATCGCATCCTCCTCGATCTCGATCTGCTCGAAGGTCTGGTTGTCCATGAAGTGGTATGACGTGCCCTCGCGGTAGAGGAACTGCATCGGCGTCTTCTCCACGCGCACGATGTCGATGTCCGAGCCAGCCCGCACGCGCTCCTCGACGGTCTTGCCCGTCTGAATATTTTTGAGCTTCATGATCACCATGGCCCGCCAGTTGCCGGGGGCGTGGTGGTGAAACTCGGTCACTCGCGTCAGCTGGCCATTCCAGCGGATGATGATACCAGTGCGCAGATCCGACGTCGTCGCCATGACAGAATCTCTCCTCACAAGAAGCGCCGCCCGAGAGAGCGGCGCGTGTCCAATCGCAGTTTTTTCTGGCGGCTATTATAGCACAGGCCTGACGAAAGAAAAAATCCGCCGACCGGCCCCGCTAGGGTCTATGCGTGCTCGACAGCGCACCGATGCTTTCACCTCCAAGACTCCAAGACACCAAGGAAGAAAGCGAACAATACGAAAGTACGAAGACTCGAACGAAAAGGGAGAGCAACCTTCGCGTCTTCGTGGTAAAAAATCTTCAGTCTGCCGAGCACGCATAGGCCCTAGAGAATCCGCCGCGCCCCCACTACCTTGGTGGCCTGGGGCTGTGGCGGCAAAACCTTCTGCCCAAAACATGGTGCTACAATAGGCGGCCAGACCCACGAGCGAGGAGCAGCAATGACCACCGACAGCGACATCACGAGCTACATCGAGCAGATCCACGCGGCCCCCGCCCGCATCGTCTTCGAGTTCGCGGGGGCGGGCAGCCTGGCCCTGGCCTGGCTCCACGCCGTGGCCGGCTCCTCCCGCACCGTCATCGAGGCCAGCGACCGCTACGCCCCCGAGTCCATGGCCGACCTGCTGGGCGCGACGCCCCGCAAGTTCGTGTCGCAGGAGACCGCCGAGGCCATGGCGGGCGCGGCCTACCAGCGCGCCGTGCGCCTGGGCGGCGACCCCCAGGCCGTGGCGGGCGTGGCGCTCACCGCCGCCATCGCCACCGACCGCGTGCGGCGCGGCGAGCACAGCTGCTGGGTGGCCGTGCGCGACGCCCAGCGAGTGCGGTCCTACGGCCTGGCGCTGCGCAAGGGCGCGCGCACCCGCCAGCAGGAGGAGGAGCTGGCCTCGCGGCTGGCCGTGCTGGCCATCGGCGCGGCATGCGGGGTGGTGGGCGCGCTGCCCCTGGGCCTGGAGGAGGACGAGGATCTGGCCACCGCTGCCGCGCCCAGCCCCGACCCAGTGGCCCAGGTGATCGCGGGCGAGGCCCAGGCCGTGCTGGTGGACACCGATGGCGCGCGTGAGGCCGACCCCGACTTCCACGGCGCGCTGCTCTCCGGCTCGTTCAACCCGCTGCACCACGGCCACGAGCAGCTGGCCCTGGCCGCTGGCCGCTGGCTGCGCATGCCCGTGGCCTTCGAGCTGCCCATCCTCAACGCCGACAAGCCCGCGCTCTCCTACGCCGAGCTGGAGCGGCGGCTCGGCCAGTTTCGCTGGCGCTACCCTGTGCTGCTCAGCCGCGCCCCGCTCTTCGTGCAGAAGGCCGCGATCTTCCCATCCTGCGTGTTCGTGATCGGCTACGACACCGCCGCCCGCCTGATCGAGCCGCGCTACTACGGCGGCGAGCCAGCCCGCGACGCCGCCCTGGCCGACATCGCCTCGTTCGGCTGCCGCTTCCTGGTGGCGGGCCGCGCCGCCCGCGACGGCGCGTTCCAGAGCCTCGACGACCTGCCCCTGCCCGAGGCGGCGGCAGGCCTCTTCCTCGGCCTGCCCGAGTCGGCCTTCCGCGTCGACCTCAGCTCCACCGAGATCCGCGAGCGCATGGGGGATCGCTAGGCACCAAGAGATCGAATACCACCAAGGCGCGAAGACGCGAAGGCCAGAAAGCGCACCCTTTACCACCAAGGCTCCAGGGCGCGGAGGCCAGAAAAGCACCGCGCATCAACACCCGCCCCCTCTCACCCGGCCCATGCGGCGAAGGTGCCGCTCGTGCAAACTGGCCATATGCACGAACACCAGCCACCTGCGTTCAGCATCGGAACGCCCAAAATTGGGGGTTCGAAGGGGGCACCGCCCCCTCGTGGGGTTCCTAGGGGCTAGCCCCTAGGCGCCGCCCGCGCAGGGCATCCACCCAGCAATCAATAAGGGCCACCATCAACAGCGGAGCATTGGGATGCGGC
>WBOU01000034.1 GCA_009268125.1 Chloroflexia bacterium SDU3-3
CGTCCATGGCAAGCGCAACAGCGCGCCCACGAGGACCAAGGGTGAGTTTCACCGCGTCGGCCACACGGTCCACGCCATGCTTGAGCGATGCGCGGGCCTGATCATGAAAGAGCAACTGTTGTGTCATCGGGGCCTTTCTCGGCTACAAGGGAACCCAAGCGCCCGCGCCCACAGCCGGTAGGGCGCACGCGGGCGCGGGCAACCCTGAGAGGGCGGCCCTGGAAAGAAATACCAGCATGCGCATGGTATCTGGCGAGATCGGTGCGAGAGCACGTCCCCGCGATGCGACGGTTTGCCGCAGAGAGCAGGGCGTACAAGACCGTTCGGATGCAGGAGTGACGTCGGCGACCCACGCTGCGTGGGGGAGCGGGAGGGCGGGTGTCTCAGCGCTGGGGTGAGGGTGTTGAGCAAGATGCTCAATGTGCCAGGGTGTGCAACCCTAGTATACCACGGCGTCTCTCGCTGTGCGGAATACGAATGCCATCACCTAGGGGCTCTGTGTTCTCGGCAGACCGGAGATTCTTTTACCACCAAGAGGACAAGAAAGAAGGAAACGAATACCACAAAGACGCGAAAACAGGGAGGCAGCTATATATAATAGGAGAAACCAGTGGGCCAGCGCATCGGGATCTGGGGCTGGGTTTGTCTCGCGTATATGCCGATCCTCACGTTTGATAGGTTGCTCCAGCCGTGCACACAACGAGGAGGATCTGGGGTCTGATGAGACCGCTGGGTCAGTGCTCAGCCGATATCGCTTGTGACAATTGTAGGGGATAAGCGGCTTAGTATACCGCCTCTGTGCTCAAAAGTGAGAGAATGGGCCGTCTTCTTAGGGCCTATGCGTTCTCACCAGACCGCAGATTCTTCACCACCAAGACTTCAAGACACCACGGAACAAAGGGAACGAATAACCACGAAGATGGGAAAGCACGAAGGGGAATTTGATTTGCCACCAATATGCCGAGATGCGCAAAGAGGCCCATACCCAACATTTGTGCTCTAGAGCGCATTAATCGGTATCGTGTAAAAAGGGTCTATTAGGGGTTGAGCCGAGATACGTGTAATAATAGGAAATAAACGAAGACGTGTAACGGCTGCCCCCCCTGTAGAGGGTGCTGCATCATTCATTTTGCTCGGCACCACGGAAAAGGCAAGAATAACCGATACCGTGTATTTTACCGTTTTGAGGGATTATGCAAAAATCCCTCAAAACGCCCTCTTTTCGCCTCCGTGAGCCCCTGCACATGTATCCGTTCCTGTATCTTTCACCGTTTTGCGAGGTGATGTAAACCCTCCATGACGATCTACCAGCACGACAGTACCAAGTGCACACACGCCGAGCGGTTGCGCCGCTATCGCTCGCGTCTTCCGCACAGCAGGAGCCGCCGTGGTATACTAGGGATACTTACCCTGACATCTTGAGCATCTTGCTCAACACCTTGACCACCAACGCAGACAGACACCACTCACTCACGCCCACATCGTTTGGGATCAGCGTACGCTCTAGGTGCACAATGCGGTGGAGGGAGCGCTGCGCTGTCTGAGGGTGTCTCACCTTGGCTGAAAGCCCACCAGCGCACATGCGCATGCCTGCTGGTGGGCCTCTGTGCCCCCGCAACGCGATGATGCGTGGCGATCCCGCTGATCGGTGCTATACAACGCTCTGGAGCGCTCCAGAAAGACGAACCATGCCACACTTTACGCACTATATCTGTACCACTGGTCTGCTGCCGATCGTAGAGCAAGCCCTGCTCGCGCATGGTTATACCTACGATCCGCTCTTGCGGACACCCCATGGTACAACCATTACCCATGTATTGCACTACGCGTCCACAACCGTGCTTTTGGTGCAGCCGCCACACTATGCGATCGGCGAGATAGAGATCTGGGGCCCTGGGCAAAGCGCGGTTGCCAATATCCTCGACACGCTCGCGATTAATCCACATCGGCTTCCGCGCCTGTCCCCTTCGTGAGGGGCACACGGTCGGCGCGCGAGCGAGAGAGCGCTACCGACCGAGGGAGCACGGGCGAGCCGTCAAACGGCCCAAGCAGTGCAATCCATTGGGAGAAGAGCGGGTTGATACCTTTAACCGTCATGAGGGAGCATCCCAGGATCATACCGAGTATGACGAGAAAGAGCGGCGGCAGTGCGCTGAACCCAAAGAAGACTACAAAAGGTCTTAGAGCGCAGGGTGAGGATGCTCACTGCCGCCACCATAGCGTCACGTTCTGTTCACATGCTGTTGAGACCCCATGATCACGCAGATACGATCGCTCATGTCGGACCTCGTGTTCTCCATCGACGTTGGCCCCCTCGTCGACGGCAACCACATCGTGCTGCGCTGGATTGCACGCGGTCACTACGGCGGTGGCATTCCCAACACGGGAGCACCGGTGGGCACGCCCATCACCTTCCACGGCACCGACATCGTGCGCATCTCTGACCGTCTGATTGTCGAATACTGGCTCAATGCCGACACGTTCGACCTCATGAGCCAGCTGAAGATTGCTCCTTGACTTGCTATTACAACCCGCCTATACTCTCTAGCATAACGACACCACCACACCCTCTCACCCTCACCCTACTCCTTTTTTTCATAAAACTCAGGACGACCGCTCCTCTTGCGCCTCTTCGCATCGGGCACTGCGCTGGTGTGCGGCGTGGGGCACGGCCACAGCGCTGCCGCATGGGGCATACGCGCTGCGTACCACCGGGCTTTATGCCGATTCAGGAGTACGCTGGGGGCATCGGTCGCTTCATTCGGGCGGTGCGGATGCGCGCCAGCCTGGAGCGCAAGGAGCTACCTATGACCAGACAGCCACATGATGAAGCGCTCATCCGGCGGCAGGACCAGACCGAGCGCAGCGCAAGGCGAGATGATGCGCAGGACCGTTGGGAAGATGATGGTGGAGGCGGTACCTCATCCCCAGCGCACCCGACCACCCTGGCAGATCGGGTGCGGCCAGCCCGACCCCGCAGCGCGCTGCGGCGGTACCGCGTGCTCCGACCTTGAGCACCCCGCCAACATCACGACGCGATGAGCGACGACCTCGGGCGGAATAAGGGATGCCTGCGGCAATGACCACCCATTCGGGATGTCCCCGGATGGGTTCTGAGATGCGACAGAGGAGCGCTGGTATGAAGCCTCCCTTTGATGGCGTCGTCCTGTGCGCTGATGGCCTTTGTGGGTACATGATGGCGATCATCCTAGACCCCACCCAGAAACATATCACCCACCTGGTCGTGCGCGAGCTCGGGTTTGTGGAAACGGAGCGCCTGGTCCCGGTCGAGCTGGTCGAGGAGGGCACAGCAGCGCACCTCCACCTCCGCTGCACAAAAGAGGCGCTCACCGCCCTGCCGCCCTTTGTCTCCCACGGCGCGCTTGATATCGAACGCAGGCTATCGTGATGCCGATGCGCCCGCTAGGGCTGCGGGGCTGAATCGGCACCACATCACTATGTGCCCCCGCATCAGTACACGGTATGAAAGACACGCATATGAGCCACACCCACGCCACCCCGCCTCCATCCACCCCCGCATCGGACACGCCAGGTGCATCCGTTTGGCGCTGGCTTGCCGTTTTGGGGAACTATCAGACGATCGGCATCACCATTTTCGCGACCGCCGCAATCGTGCTGTTTGTGCTTCTACGCTTCGCGTGGGGGATGCCCGAGCGGATTGCGCAGGTGCCGCTGTTTGCGGCCTTTGCGGTTGGCGGTCTCCCGCTCCTCGTTGCGCTGGCGCGTAAGCTGTGGCGGCGCGAGATCGGCTCCGATGTTCTGGCGGGGATCGCCATCTTGGCCTCCCTGCTGCTCGGCGAGTATCTCGCCGGTGTGATCGTGATCGTGATGCTCGCAGGCGGCGAGGCGCTTGAGCAGTACGCGCTCGCGAGCGCATCCTCGGTGCTGGCCGCGCTCGCGAAACGGATGCCAGCGGTCGCCCATCGGAGCACGAGCGGCACGATCAGCGATATCACCCTTGAGCAGGTCGCCATCCAAGACACGCTGGTCATCTACCCGCACGATATCTGCCCTGCGGATGGGGTGGTGCTCTCCGGCCACGGCGTCATGGACGAGTCCTATCTCACCGGCGAGCCATTTCAGATCGCGAAGACCTCCGGCTCATCCGTGCTCTCGGGCGCGATCAATGGCGAGGCGGCGCTCACCATCCGTGTGATGAAGCGGCCCGCCGACTCGCGCTACGCGAAGATTATGGATGTGATGCGGGAGTCGGAGGCGACGCGCCCGCAGATCCGTCGGCTTGGCGATGCGCTCGGCCTGATCTACACGCCGGTAGCGCTGGCGGTTGCCGGGCTTGCGGGGGTGCTCTCCAGCGATGCGGGGCGCTTCCTGGCGGTGCTGGTGATCGCGACGCCCTGCCCGCTACTGATCGCCATCCCGGTCGCGATTATCGGCTCGATATCGCGCTGCGCCCGCCGCGCGATCATCGTGAAGCGCCCCGCAGTGCTGGAGCAGATCACCACATGCCGCACGGCGATCTTTGATAAGACCGGCACGCTGACCTATGGCGTCCCCGCGCTCACCGATCATCTCGTTGAGCCGGGCTGGACAAAGGAGCAGGTTCTCGCGCTGGTCGCTGGACTTGAGACCTACTCCAAGCATCCGCTGGCGCGCGCCATTGTGTCCGCCGCGCAGGAGGCCCAGATAACCATCCCCAACGCCGAGGAGGTCAGCGAGCAGCCTGGGCAGGGGCTTCGGGGCAGCGTCGCTGGGCATCAGGTCCTCGTGACCAGCCGCCAGCGGCTGATCGCCCAGCAGATCCCGGGGGCAGCGGGCATCCCACCGTCCGGTGATGGCCTTGAGTGTGTGGTCGCCATTGATCAGCGCTATGTGTCGACCCTCCAGTTTCGCGATACGCCGCGCGCGGATAGCCGCTCGTTTATCCGGCACCTTGGCCCCAAGCATCACATGCAGCGGGTCATGATTGTGTCAGGCGACCGTGAGGCCGAGGTGCGCTATCTCGCTGCGCAGGTCGGTATCAGCACGATCTATGCGCAGCAGAGTCCCGAGGAAAAACTCCGTATTGTGCGCGAGGAGACCGCCCACGCCAAAACGCTCTATGTGGGCGATGGCATCAATGATGCGCCCGCGATGCTCGCCGCAACTGTTGGGATTGCGATCGGCCAGAACAGCGATGTGACCGCCGAGGCTGCGGGGGTTGTGATCATGGACAACGCGCTTGAGAAAGTCGATGAGTTCTTCCACATTGGTCGGCGCATGCGCACTATCGCGCTTCAGAGCGCAATCGGCGGCATGGCGCTCAGCATGGTAGGCATGCTCATCGCCGCGACCGGCCACCTGAGTCCCGTGGGCGGGGCGATCAGCCAAGAGGTCATCGATGTGCTTGCCGTCCTCAACGCCCTGCGAGCGGCCTTTCCGCCACGGGTGATCAGCGATATGGGGTGAGCGCCGGGTGCGTCCGCCCCGAACAAGAGGCCTACGATGGAACAACCGATCCCGCTCTTCTGGAGCCTAGCCACGGATGAGGTGCTGCGGCAGCTTGGCAGTACCGAGCAGGGGCTGTCCCACGCGCAAGCGCAGCACGCCTATGCGCGCTATGGGGCGAACACGCTGGAGACCGCGCGCCGTCTCAGCGGCCTCGACCTCATGCTCAAACAGTTTCAGAGTCCGATCACCCTGATCTTGATCGGGGCAGCCACGCTTTCGTTTTTTCTGAACGACCGCACGAACGCGGTCATCATTCTCACTATCGTTGCGATCAGTAGCCTGCTCAGCTTCTGGCAGGAATATCGTTCCGACGCGGCGCTGGCCAAGCTGCTTGCCGTCGTATCGGTCAAGGCAACCCTTCAGCGTGATGGCAACAGCGTGCAGGTGCCAGTTGCCGATGTCGTACCGGGCGACCTGGCGCTGCTGGCTGCGGGCGCAACCATCCCCGGCGATTGCCTGCTGCTTGAGGGAGATGATCTGTTTGTCGATGAGGCGGCGCTCACCGGCGAGACCTACCCGGTCGAGAAACACAGCGGCGTGATTGCCGCCGCCGCCGCGCTCGGCGGTCGGACCAACGTGCTGTTCATGGGGACGCATGTGGTGAGCGGCACCGCCCGCGCCCTAGTGGTGCATACAGGCCATACCACCGAGTTTGGCAGCATTGCCGCCCGTCTTCAGCGCCACCCCGATGAGACAGAGTTCGAGCGCGGCGTCCGCCGCTTTGGCGCATTCTTGCTCGAAGTGACCATGGTGCTGATCGTGATCGTGTTCGCGGTGAACGTCTATCTCATGCGCCCGGTGCTTGACTCGTTCCTGTTCTCGCTCGCGCTGGCGGTGGGCCTCACGCCCCAGCTGCTTCCGGCCATTATCAGCATCAACCTCGCGCATGGGGCGCGGCAGATGGCAGCGCAGAAGGTCATTGTGAAGCGGCTTGCCTCAATCGAAAATCTAGGGAGCATGGATGTGCTCTGCGCCGACAAGACCGGCACGCTCACCGAGGGGAAGGTCCATATCGAGGCGATCATCGATATAGATGGCCTACCGAGCGAGACCGTCGCGCGCTACGCTGCGCTGAATGCGACCTACCAATCGGGCTATACCAACCCGATCGATGATGCGATCCGCCAAGATCGCCCCTTTGACCAGACGCCCTACCACAAGCTTGACGAGATCCCCTACGACTTCCTCCGCAAGCGGCTCAGCATCCTCGTTGCGCATGAGCATCGCGCGCTGATGATAACCAAGGGGGCGCTCCATCATGTGCTCGACGTCTGCGATCAGGCGGAGCGAGGGGATGGGTCGCCGGTGGCGCTGGACACGCTGCGCCCGCAGATTCTGGCGCGCTTCACCGAACTGAGCGAGCGCGGGTTTCGCACGCTAGGCGTGGCCTACCGCGCGATGGGTGATACCACCGCCATCAACAAGGCAGCAGAAACGGCAATGATTTTTGTGGGCTTTGTAGTGCTCGCCGACCCACCGAAGCCCGGCATCGCCACAACGATCCGCGATCTTGCCCAGCTCGGCGTCTCGCTCAAGATCATCACCGGGGACGCCCGCGTGGTGGCCGCCCACGTGGGCCAGCAGGTCGGGCTGTCGCCATCGGCACTCCTCACCGGGGACGATCTCCGCACGATGAGCAGCGCGGCCCTGACGACCAAGGTCAGCAGCATCCACATGTTTGCAGAGATCGAGCCCAATCAGAAGGAGCAGATCATCCTGGCGCTCCAGCGGGCGGGCCATGTGGTGGGCTACCTGGGCGATGGTATCAACGACGCCTCGGCGCTCCACGCCGCCGATGTGGGCATCTCGGTCGAGAGCGCGGTCGATGTGGCCCGCGATGCCGCCGATATGGTGCTGCTGGAGCGCGATCTTGGCGTGCTGCTGGAGGGCGTCCGCCAGGGGCGCATCACCTTCGCCAATACGCTCAAGTATGTGTTTATGGCCACCAGCGCTAATTTCGGCAACATGGTGAGCCTCGCAGGGGCCTCGCTCCTCCTACCATTTCTGCCGCTCCTGCCCAAGCAGATTCTGCTGGCCAATCTCCTCACCGATCTGCCCGAAACCGCGATCGCAACGGACTCCGTCGACCAGGACGCCGTGTTGCGCCCCCGCCGCTGGGACATGCGCTTTATCCGCAACTTTATGGTGACGTTTGGCCTGGTCAGCTCGCTGTTCGACTTCCTCACCTTCGGTGTGCTGATTATCTTTTTGCACGCAACCCCCGAGCAGTTCCGCGCAGGCTGGTTTGTGGAATCGATCATCTCCGCATCGCTGATCGTGTTGGTCATCCGCACAAGTGGCCCGAGCTACCGTAGCCGCCCCGGCGCAATGCTGCTGCTCACCACGGCGGCGGTAGACATCCTCACCCTTATCATGCCCTATACGCCGCTTGCGGTCTTCTTTGGGTTCAGCGCGCTGCCGCCGCTCTTTCTCGCCATACTCGGTGGAATCCTAGTGCTCTACCTCGTGACAGCTGAAGGGGTCAAATATCTCTTCTACCGATGGATTGCACCGCTTGGTCCATCTGACAGGTCGCCCGTGCTCCCGCACTAAGGCGCACGCAGTGCCATGGGCAGGCCAATCACGGGCATGGCACCGCGTGCGGGCGGTCTGGAGGCTATCCCAGCCGCGCTTGATGATGCATTGCCGCTGGGGCAGGCGGCGGATGGTGACCGGCTTCCGCCGCCTGCGTCGCATGGGTACGCCCGAGCAGCCATAAGGCCCAGCAGGCGTAGCCCGCCGCCATCACAGCGATCGGTACCCCTGGATACGGATCGAACCATACAGCTACGCCCTCCCTTGGAGGGTTCTCTCAAAACGCATGCGGCGTGAGGCATACAACGGTTTTGAGAGATGATGTCCACAGCGGCGAGGAAAACGACGAGGGAGGCATCGCAGAAAAGGCCGTTTTCGCGAGACGCCGTGAAACGATGACGTAGATCCATCCGAGCAAACATGGTGAAAAAAGGCGGAAGCGTGTGTTTTCGTTCCACTCCTCCTCACAGGCCTACATGTGCCATGATCGTTCACCTGAATTCGCCGATAGCCTCTATGTCGGCGCAACCCCTACGTGCTTCGCCTCGTAGCTACGACCAATCGTTGGTTATCGTATCGAGTGGTCGTGGACTGCACTGGTGAGTTCGCTTGTGACAGAGTTCCTTAGCGTCACGGTCTGTTCACATGCTGTTGAGACCCCATGCTGATGGCTGGGTCCTGCGCCACTATCTCAAGCGGATGCACCTTGAGGAGCGCTTCCGCGATGACAAAAGCGGTGGGTTTGATCTGGACCACTCGCGGCTCACCGACCCCAAACGGCTGGATGCCTTGTTGCTGGCGCTTGCGGTTGCGGTGTTGTGGGTCTACGAGTTGGGCGAAACCGTCCTGAAGGAGGATCAGCGTCGGATGATTGATCCGAGCGCCAAGCGGCACCTCAGCATCTTCCAACTGGGCTGGCGTTTTCTCCATCGGGTTCTCAGTGGTGGTATGCTGACCTGCTCGTTTTCGCTTCACCCTTTCAAACCAGACCCAGTTAGGAAAAGTGTTAGC
Source organism: Chloroflexia bacterium SDU3-3 (assembly GCA_009268125.1). Classification (NCBI taxonomy): domain Bacteria; kingdom Bacillati; phylum Chloroflexota; class Chloroflexia; species Chloroflexia bacterium SDU3-3. The sequence continues at coordinate 9,016 of WBOU01000034.1, forward strand.
TAATCAGGTGCTGGAGTTAGTACTTGATGACATCATCGCGTTGCGGGTACAGAGGCCCACCGGCATGCATGCGCATGTGTGCCGGTGGGCCACCAGCCAAAGAGGGATACCCTAGCATTGTTCACCTAGACTGTACGCTGCGTGACCACAGGCTGATAGTGCGGTCCGAGTACATCTGGCAACGGGCGGATGTAGGTGAGGGCGATCAGCCGCTCCAGCGCGGCGGCGAGCGCGCTCCCGGTCACGCCGGTGCGCTCCGCCAGATCTGCTGCTGTGCTGCCGTGCTGCTCAAGCACCGCTCGAAGGACCAGGCGCTCGGTATCGACCAGCCCTGGGTAGACCTCTTCGCGCACGACACCCAACCGGCTGGCGCTGGCGTGGTAGTCGTGCAGCGTCTCGCGCACAATCACGCCCTGGTCGGTGATCTCGTAGCGATATACATCGGTGCTGTGGGCGCTGTTGCGCATCTTCACCACCACCATGCTCTTATGCAGCCGCCCGGCAATCTCCACATAGCGCAGCAGCAGGATATCATCGGTTAGGAAGGAGATGACATAAGGGCTGAGCCGCAGGTCTGTTGTGTTCTGCGTGATCTCCATGGTCATCAGCACCACAATCCCCGTCTCGGTCAGCGCGCCGACCATCCGATACAGCGACTCGCGAAAATCCATGCGGAAGCTGGGGGCGAGCGCTAGCTCGAACCCCGAGATGGAGTCGATTGCCACTCGTTTTGCGCCGATCTGCTGCACCGCCGCATGGATCGTGGCAAGCGCTTCGTCGGGCGAGAGGTCGAGGGGGCGGATCGAGACCAGCCGGAGCATACCCTGGCGCTCCAGGGCGGCAAGGTCGATCCCCAGGCTTGCCGCCCGACGCATATAGTCGTGCTGGTGCTCCTCGAACATGGCGATCACCCCTGGCTCGCCCTGGGCCGCTCCGGCGGCGATGATCTGCGCCACTAGGACCGATTTCCCCACCCCAGAAGGGCCGCTGATCAGCATCGCATCGCCAGCAGGTATCCCGCCCCCGAGCAAGGCATCTAGCCCGGGCACCCCGCTGCACCCTCGCTCCAGCGCGGCACGCGGCTGCGGGGCATCTGCCGGATGCGAGCTGCGCAGCCGTGGGTAGACATGTAACCCCTCCGCAGTGATATGAAGCGTGTGCAGGCCAGGGGCAGCCGCGTGCCCCCGCGACTTGACCACCTGGAGCTTTCGCACTACCGAGTTCCGCTCGACCTGCTGCGAGAGCGTGAAGATCCCATCGGCGATGGTGAGCACCGGGTTGGTCTGCAGCTCATGGTCATGGTATTCGCCGACCAGGAAGGTGGTGGCCTGCCAGCTTGTCAGGTGCATGGCGAGGCGCTGCGTGAAGCTGAGCAGATCCGACGACTGCACCGCGCTGGTGGTGACCGCCCGCACGATCGCCTGGAAGGAGTCGACCACCACAAGTCTGGGGGCCACTGCTTCCACATGGCCAAGAATCCGCGCAAGTACGGCGTCAAGCCCAGCCTCAAAGAGCAGCGCGCTCAGATCGACAAACTGCACGCTCGCGCCAACCTTCGCGATATCAAAGAAGGCCATCTGCTGCTGGTAGCGGAGCATCTTTATGGGCGGCTCGCCCATCACCGTGAAGTAGATGGCTGGGCGCTCTGGCCCGGCGTTGGCAAACATGATCTGGTGGGCAAACGTCGTTTTTCCCGCTCCAGGCGTGCCGCTGATCAGGTTAAAGGAGAACTCGGGGAGCCCGCCGCCAAGCACCGTGTCAAGGCCAGGAACCCCTGTCGGCAAAAAGGTGATTGGAACCCGCTGTGGAGATGGGGGCGTATTCATTGCGACAACTCCTCGCCCTTCGCATATGCGAGCGGCACTGGCAGCGCAGGCCAGCGCTGTTGCAGCAGTCGGAAACCGAGATCCGCACCAATAAAGGTAAACAGCAAGGAGAGAAACTGGCTCACCAAGGCGTGGCTTCGCATGGCGGCTTCGGCCACTGTTCCTGGTGCGATCAGGAGATCCAGCTGATGTGGTGTGGCAGCAACCGGCGGTTCGGTATCCCAGGCGATGGTGCGGTACAGCAGGTAGAGCGACCGCGCCCACAGGCTATCGAACCCTGATGTTCCGAGGAAAATTGAAAGGTGTGTGCGGAGCTGATCATAGATGTGGACGGCAGCCATCAGGGTATCCTCACGCGAATCGGGTGCTCCCCCTGCCGACAGGAGAAGCCAGTAGGCCAGCGCATCGGGATCCGGGGCTGGATTTGTCCCGCGCATATGCCGCTCCTCATGATTGATAGGATGCTCCGGCCGTACGCACGACGAGGAGGATCTGGGACCTGACGAGACCGCTGGGTCCGTGCTCAGCCGATATCGCTTGTGACGATTGTAGGGGGTAAGCAGCTTAGTATACCACCTCTGCGCTTAAAAGCGAGGCGATATAATGGGCTGTCTTCTTCGCCGCCGCCTTGTGGGGCGTGATTGCGCGCTGGCCGGGGCCGACAATGAGGCTAGTCCATCGATGATGGCTCGCGCTCCTTGGCAAGGGTGGCGGGATCCCAGCCGTTGCGTAGGGCTGCGCGAATGATGAGGTCGAGGATTACCTGCGATCCGGCCTGCTGGCGTTTGGATGTGAGGAATCGGAGCGCGGACTCCACCTCTAGAACGCGGCTCGCAGGGATGGAGATCAGGAGATGTCCGCTTTTTCCATTCGATGTACGCCGTGAGATCTTCATGTGCCCTCCGCTGATGTATATACAGAAATGTTTTCCTCTTAGAGTATACACCCATTATCATTGGTATGCCAAAATGCAGGCGATCACTAGTCGCACAGGGTGTCCGCAGACTCTGGGATGCTGATTCTCGCTCTTTTCTGATGCGCTAATATGATGCCAGTAGCCCGAGCAATAAGAGATGAGCCATTGTGTGCTCATGAGCTTGCCCATGCTGTTGCACCTTTTAACTTGCCTCCATACATAGTGCTTGACTTGTATATACATATAGGATATACTATTGTTTATAGCATCACCCACACCTCCTCTATAACAATCACTCTTTTCTTTCTTATGCTATGGACACACGGGATCATCACCGTTGCCATATCATCGCAGCGATGCGCGCCAACCGTAGGATTATGGTGCATACGAGGTGTAGATCGTGTCGATGCTATATTCCCGCGTTCTGTTCGGCAGCACAGAGCCGAGGGTACACCAATACCTCCCACACGATGGGCCTTGTCATCTGCACAGAAGCTGAGAAAGGCAGCGCAGCGCGTTGACGCACTCCCTTGGCAGCCCACTCGCTGGATCAGAACCCACCCCATTTCTCCACCCATACCCTCGGGCGCGATATGCCCCACCCGAAGGCACAAACCGTTCGCTTTCCGGGCGTGATGTCACCTCGAACACATATATCTGGTGCTGCGTCCGATCTTCGATCTTGCGCGCTACCGAACAGGAACATGAATATGACACCAACTGTTTCCCATGAGCTGCATAGCAGCAATCATGATGTAGATCAGGGCACTGATACGAATTCGTTTGCCACTGTCAGCGCCATGCCGCCAGTAAACCCCGGCCCGGTCGCAATGACCGATACCGGTGCGACCGCCATCGCGACCAATGTGGTGGCCAAGATCGCCGGTATCGCCGCCCGCGAAGTGGAGGGTGTCCACGCGCTTGTCGGCAGTGGGGCGGGGGATGCGCTGTCTGGCCTCGCCCAGCGCGTGACGGGTGAGGATGCCAGCGAGCGGGGCGTCAGCGTTGAGGTCGGTCAGCGCGAGGCCGCTGTCGACCTGAAGCTCATCACGGTCTATGGCGCGAGCATCCCCGATGTAGCGCAGGCCGTGCGCAAGAATATCATCGGACGCATGCAGGAAATGACCGGGCTGATCGTCACCGAGGTCAATATCGATGTGGTCGATCTCTACTTCCCTGAGGATACGCACGCCGCCCCAGAAGCAGCGCGCACCGCGCCGCGGGTTGCTTAAGGGGCGGCGGTGGGCCATGGCTGGCTATGGCCCACCGCCTGCCAAAACGCGCATGTCTATCGACCCATAGCGATACCCTGGGAGTTGCCATGAATTACCTCAATCGTATCATCATCCTGCTGCTTGATCTGCTCATCTGCGCGGGGGCCATCGTTATCACTCTGATCACGTTTGGCATGCTTTCCCCAGCGCAGATTCTCCCCTCGCTTCTGCGCGAGACGGCCCTCTCTACTTGGCTGGCAGGCTTAAACGGCTTGGAAATGCCCCAGCAGGCACTGATCGCCCTGGGGATGTTGGCCATCCTTGGGATCGGCCTGCTGATCGGGTGGTATGAGCTGCGCCCGAGGGCGCAGGCACAGCCCCTGATCATCCGGGATGATGCCGTGGGGCAGGTGAGCGTACAGATCGAGAGCATCCGTCGGCTGATCGCCTATACGGCGGCACAGCACCCCCAGGTGCTCCAGCTCGAGCCGCAGATCCAGCTGCTCCCTGAGGGACTGCACATCCAGTGTGCGATCACGCTCGCGCCCAACGCGCTTCTCCCCGTCGTAACCAGCGAGCTTCAGCGCGATCTGAAACAGGCGGTTGAGCACCATATTGGGATGCGCGTGATCAAGATACACATCCACGTGCAGAGCGAACCGATTGCCCACACGCCCCCGCTGCGGCTTCCACGCGCCAGCCATCGTATGGTACGATAAGGTAGGCGGCATGGGCGCTTGGGATCATGGCCCTGCCTAGCGATTCTGACCCGAGACATGCTGCCATACTATGTAGTTGGCGCATGTCTCGCACCCTTCCTCTTTTATTCCTTCCCCTTTTCCTCATCGTATCGGGTTCCAACAATGGTACCCACCGCGGAGAACCCACATGATAGGATCTTCCAAACCTGTGGCCCTTGTGGACACGAGGGATCCTCAGCAGCAACTTCACGACCTGCAAGAGGTGAACGCGCAGCTGCTCGTTGCTGGCCTTTGCCAGCAAAATGATGCGGAGCAGCTGCGCCTCCAGATCGATTTCACCACCACCATCATGACCAGCCTTGGCGAGGGGGTCTACGTCATCGACATGGCTGGCCAGTGTATCTACCTTAACCCGGCAGCCGAGCAGCTGGCTGGCTGGCGGATGGCCGATCTTCAGGGGAGATCGCTGGAAATAATCTTTCTGGATACTGCCTCTACGCCAGCATCGGACCATGCTGGCGAGGGTATAGCATCGGTGCTTGCGGTGCTTCGCACGGGGGAGGTGCAGCGGCAGGATGAGGCGCAACTACGACGGCGCGACGGCGGGGTGTTCGCCATCGCGTATTCCGCCGCGCCGATGAGGATGGATGGCCAGGTGGTTGGTGCCGTTATTAGCGTTCGCGATATGACCCAGGCGCAGCAGCTGCGGCAGCTGCGCGAGGAGTATCTGGCCCTGGTCTCCCACGATCTTCGCGCGCCGCTCAGCGTGATGATGGGGTACGCCCAGCTCCTGGTGCGGCGGCTAGAACCTCATGGCCTCACCCGCGAGATCGGCCACGCCCAGATGATGCTTGAGAGCGGCCTTCGCATGAATGCGATGATCCAGGACATCCTCGATCACGGCCAAACTACCCCGCAGATCGATGTTGGCATCCAGACGCCCACAGATCTTGCGCTGATTGTCCAGCAGATGATCGACCAGACGGTGCAGCCCGACCAGCGGGACCGCATCGTGCTTGATGCGCCGCCAACGCTCCCTATCACGATCAACCAGCTACAGATCAGCCGGGTGCTGGTGAATCTTCTCACCAACGCGCTGAAATTCTCGTCACCTGAGCAGATGGTTCATATCCAGGTGCGCCAGCAGGCGGCGGAGGCGCAGATCCGCGTGACCGACCAGGGTATCGGCATGGCACCTGATGAACTGCTACATGCCTTTGAGTCGGGCTATCGGGCAAAGGATGTGGATAAGATCACAGGGCATGGCCTGGGCCTGTACAGCAGCCGCCTGATCGTAGAGGCCCATGGAGGGCAGATCTGGGTTGAGAGCGCGGTGGGGCAGGGTACCACGGTGACACTGACGCTACCGATCCGGTAAGCTGGCGCGGGTGGCCAGCATATTATGGCTACAATCGGTTGCTTTTGCCCGATGCCTAGGAGCGCCCGCCGGGTGCTTCGCGCGCTCCTAGGCGATGAAGGCTCCGAACCGTGGCGAGAATGTGGGTCGAGTCCGTGCGCTGTCGCCCCGT
>WBOU01000035.1 GCA_009268125.1 Chloroflexia bacterium SDU3-3
ACAGAAAGTGACGTTAGCATGCGCCCACCGAGCATGCGCCCACTGAGCATGCGCCCACCGAGCATGCGCCCACCAGCAGCCCGCCCAGGGCGGCCCACGAGGCCCGCGCATGCGCCCACCGTGCATGCGCCTACCCAGCATGCGCGGTCGCCAGGTCGTCTCGCCCAGCATGCGCCCACTGAGCATGCGCCCACCAGCAGCCCGCCCAGGGCGGCCCACGAGGCCCGCGCATGCGCCCACCGTGCATGTGCCTACCCAGCATGCGCCTACCCAGCATGCGCGGTCGCCAGGTCGTCTCGCCCAGCATGCGCCCACTGAGCATGCGCCCACCAGCAGCTCGCCCAGGGTGGCCCCCAGCATGCGCCCACCCAGCATGCGCCTATCCGCATGCGCCCACCGAGCATGCACCCATGGTGGTCGCACTGGAGATCATTGAAACTCATCGCGTTCATCGCTGCTCAATGCGCTCAGTGCAGTGCGTTGTGTTTCATGGCTTCGCGCAGCGCTGCCTCCAGCTCGCCTCGTGTTTTGCAGGTGGGGGCCTGGTCGGAAGCTGAGGAGTTGGGGGGGGCGGGGGCCGCCGTAGGCGGCTCCCGCGCGTGGGGGCGGTCGAGCGCGGCAGGGCGTGAAGCGCAGGTGGGTAGGGGAGCCGATGGGGAATTGTTCGGCCTTTTGGGGTTGGTAGTGGTGATCGTAGGGGTAGAGATTGTCGTTTGGGGTGGGGCATTGGTGTGCGGTAGCGACGGTCGTCGTCGGAAGCCATGATCTCACGCTAATCTCAATCTAGTATCACTGAAATATCGCTTTTTTTCTCAGGGTCTTTTTCACTGAGGATGCGATCTCAGGGTATATATTGTTGGCGTCGTAGACGGTTTTGAGCGCGTTGTGATGCGGTGCTGTGAGCGTCACTTCCTCCCTAAAACCTCCCTAAAACCTCCCTATCTCTACTCCTAAAACCTCCCTAAAACCACCCCTATTTCTACCCCTAAAACCACCCCTATTTCTACCCGAGAACCCCGCTCCTCTCTGGCCCATGCAACAAATGTTTTTGCAACATTTGTTGCAGAGGCTGACCGCCGCGCCGTGGCCGTCGGTGCTTCGGTCCTGACCGACTTCGCCAAACGGCCCCGCCCGCGCCCGTTCCGTCTCCATCGCATCAGGAAAGTCTCAAAGCGTCTACGCCCGGACGGAATGAAAACCGTTCCCGCCTTACCACCGTCTCCGGTTACGCTTCTTGCATGCCGACCTATTGCACCCGACAACCCCACAGCGAACCCCACAGATCTGCTCTGTAGGGCCTCTCTGTGGGGTTGCTCTGTAGGGTTCGATGCCCAGCGCGGCAGTGCGGCGGGAGCGCTGCACCAGAGGCGCTACAACGTCCGGGCTGGGGCCTGGGGCTTCGCGCTGCCCAAATCGCTCCACAGGAGCGACGCTTCCGCGCCCTACGGGTTTGACCAGGCTCGACCCAGGCCCCAGCCCGGAGGCCCCTGCGGGGCCACGCGGCGTGCGCGCCGCGCCTCCCCCCCGCAGGCCGCGTGCTCGCTCTGGGGCCTGTCTCGCCGTCGGCTGCGCTGCTCCGGCTACGACAAACGGCCCCGCCACTGCGCGCTCGGCTGCGCCCGCCCCGACCGCTGCGGGTCGGCGGGGCTTGGGCTTCGGGCGTATCGCCCTCAGCCCCCGCAGGGGGGAGGCGTGGCAGCGGTCGCGCTCCAGCTGGAGGGCGGAAGGCTGGCGGAGGTGGTGAGCGTCGGGGTGGTCGATCTGCTGGCCTGGGCGACCTCGCACGCCGCGTGGCCCGTCCGCTTCCGCGTGGATGCGGCTCACGTCCGCACCGCCCGCACGGGCCATCGCGCATGGCGCGACGGGCTGCGCCCGCCCTGCGGGTGGCCACGGCGGGCGATGCTTCCGCCGCCGCGTTTTCTGCTATTTAAACCACGAATTGTTGCCATACTCAAGCAAGCATATAGTAGGTGTAGAAGGTGCTATTAATACAAGTACAGGGGATGGTTTATATAAACCATCCCCTGTACTTGTTATCTGAATTAAGGTGCTTATTTTTTCCAGAGAGATCCTATAATTAAAAAGATTGGTACAAGTACTTCTGGCCCTGTGTCGTTACGTATATGTATGATATATAATGCTGTTATTAGCAACAATATACTTAATACATAGCGCATACGATTAGGGTTGTTTCTGTTGCCGCCGTTGTTTTTCATGGTTCTTCCTCATACTAGACTACTGAGTGTTACAACTGGCTCAACAGGTTACTTGCTTTTTGCACTTATAATGCTATAATACAAATGCAAAACAAGCGTAGCGCTCCATCGCCAGACGTATGGAGTGCCCTGCTCAAGTCGTCCCACCCCGAAGCTTGCCGGCACGAGGGTGGGGCGACTTTGCTATTTTGTGGGAGTTAGCCACAGTTTTACGTTGAGAGTATACCACAGCGAAGATGCTTCGACAAGGCCGTTTTTTTTTTTGGCCCGAGTGTGGTGATCTACGACGCGACTGGGATCGTGAGCGATCAATGTTGGCACGTAAGAGAACATATGTCAATACATAACAGGTGCAAACTCTCTTGGGATCAGTTTTCTGTCTATAGGTTGCATTGCAACCTATAGACAAGAATACATTAGTGATACTGCTAAACGTATACGTTATTGATCGTATCCTACAACCGTATACGATTTTGGTTTTCGAAAACCATAAGAGTCTTTTTAAGATCATCTCATGTAAACACATGCATGTGTTTACACTGCGACTAAAACAAAAAACCCGTGTGATCTCAACCACCAGAAGGTGTGTTGCGATCCTCACGGGTTGTTCCCTCAGAGGTATCTACATGATCCCATAGGATATCCCTACTGAGATCTATGTGATCCCTATTTTACTAGAGGCCCCAGCCAGGATCTATAGTACGTACGTGCTAATCCTAGCCTAGTACCTTGCCGAGGTAGATTCGGTCAGATAGGCATAACCGCAACGCCAACTAGCCCGCCATTTCCGATGCCGATGCCCACCAGAGGGCTATTTTTGTCTAGGGGCGCATGCGTCCGACTTGGGGGCGACTTTGCCTCCGGCCTACCCCAGGTCGGCTCTCAGCTCGGACCCCCAGACAAAAATCACGCTTCCTCTGGTGGGCATCGGCATCGGAAACGCGCTTGCTGGTGGCTGCTATGCCTTTTTCGCTGTGTTTGGCGTCTCTCACTACTTTTCTTGGCGTAATTCGGCATGCTATCTGGCGTAACTTCCGTACTGACCTGCGCTTTTTCGCCAATATGAGCGTTGAGCGGTGCATATTACCTGTTAGCGAACGTTCTGGCTGGCTCTGCCCAACGGCCCTGCCTACGCCCGTTCCGTCTCCATCGCATCCCTACGCCCTTCATCCGTCCCCGCCCGGACGCTCGCCCGAGCGTTCCCGCCTTACCACTCCGGTTACGCTTCTTGCATGTCGGTCGCTGCGCGCTCATCTGCGACCTCCCCGTCTGCTTCCGCGTGGAGGTCGCAGGCGTCCGCATCGCCCGCGCGGGTCATCGCGCAAGGCGTGACGGGCTGCGCCCGCCAGCGCATTTTTTTGTGAGCAATCTGGCCTGGTGGGTTGTGTTGGTGGGATAGCTATAGTTATACTGGTGTTGGTGTATTTTGAACATAGGAGGATGTAATGCCAATTTTCAACCTTTTCTCAAAACGTCAGAAAATTGCACGTGGGGATGTGTCAGATGTATATACATACGATGATCTTCCACAGCATTTTAGAGTTCAGATTACCCAAATATGGCTTCGTGTTATCGGTTCTCCAACTGATTACCCGCAGGATCTAATACATGATACATATAAAGCCATTGTAGATACATTGTGTCATGAGTATGGTGGATATACTTTACCTAATTCTAAATATAGATATGATCGAACTATGCTAAATATAACAACGAGAGATTATTCTAGTGAACTAATTAGCTTTTTTTTAGAAGAAACCGATGTAGAAAGATTGATGGATGTCATTGAACTCACATTTGCAATTGTTCAAAATTTCAAGGGAAGAGATTATATGCATCGTACAAATACACATGATATCGTTGAAGATGCTATATACGAGTTGAATGCTAGATTTAAAGAGAATAGTGTTGGGTATCAGCTTGTAGAGGGTCGAATCGTTCGCGTAGATTCAGAATTTATACATTCGGAAATTGTAAAGCCAGCCTTACGTTTACTTAATAGTAAAAGATATTTAGGCGCTCAAGAGGAATTTTTGAAGGCACATGAACATTATAGAAATGGTCTTTCAAAAGAAGCTCTTAATGAGTGTCTAAAATCTTTTGAAAGCCTTATGAAGGCAATATGTGAAAAGCGTAGCTGGGATTATGATAGCAAAGATACTGCTATAAAACTTATAAAGATATGTTTCGAACATGGTCTTATACCAGAGTTTTGGCAGAATCAATTTAATTCACTAAGATCTTTGCTTGAAAGTAGTATTGCTACCGGACGCAATAAATTGAGTGGTCATGGCCAAGGCTTACTACCTACGGATGTCCCTGACTACCTTGTTGCTTATATGCTTCATATGACGGCCTCTACACTTGTGTTTTTGTGTGAAGCAGAAGCAGCTCTTGACTCATAGCTAGCCTTTTTAGGATTCAAGGTTATGTCATTTCAGTATTATGTTAATAATTGTGAAAGTTGAGAAATGATGAAAATATATTTAGTACGGAGATGACAATTGCATGATAGAGTATGGCATAACAAGCAGATGAGAAAAGCGAACAGCTTTCCTTTGGCGAGGAAAGCTGTTCCGACAGTCACAACGTTTGTGGCATAGCAACTGATCTGCACCGCTATGTTAGCATGCGTATTGTTGGAAAACAAGCTCAGTGATTGTCTCTTGTTTACTTGTTGCTAGCTTTTTGCTTCCATGAGTCAACAGGAGGGTGGGTATGAGTCCGTCGAATCCTCGCATTGCGTGGTTGGTTGCCCTTACGATGCTGCTGGCATTCGTTGTCATCTATGTCCAACCAACCTCGGCGCTTACCATTTTTCCCTATGTGACCGGCATGCTCGGAACCTATATTGGCTATGAGGTTGGCTTGTCTCGGCGATAGACTCGCATCCGATAACGTTCATTATCCAACACACAAACCGGCCCGTGGGCAGTACCCACGGGCCGGTTTTCGTCATGCGCTCGGTTAAACCTGGGTCAGATCGGCCAGGACTAAATCACAGCTTCCGGCGTGGTATTTGGAGCCATCGTCGGCCTCGGTCAGGCGGTAAAACTGGCCTGCATCGATCAGGTAGAGCGGCAGGCCGGTGCGGGCATCGTCGAGCCGGTAGTGCTGCTCCCCAGGAAAGAGCACCGCACAGCGCACCTCATGGCCGTCGGGCAATCTATACAGCGTATCATCATGCAACATGGGGGTTCCTCAGGGCTACGCGCTCCAGCTCATCGGCGAGGTGCTGCGCGGCGGTGTCCGCTAACAAGTCTACCACGCGGATAATGCGGGCCGCTTTCTGCTTACTGGTTCGCGGCATGCGGTACCACTTCGCCAAGACTTCGGGCGGTAGTGCCAGCAGGGCTGCCGGTGGTACGACCGACGGATCGAGCCGGGCATGCCGCAGCTCGTCGAGCTGCTCCTCGCGGCTCATGGCCTGCCAGCGGCGCTCCAGCTCGTCGCCGGTGATGTATTCGGGCCGTTCAATCGGCCCAAGGCCACTCACCAAAAACGTTTTTGCCTGGTCAATCAGCTCTTCGATGATCCCACTAGCGACGAGCTGGACACACCACGGCCAGGCGTCGAGCTGAATATCGCCGATCCCATCTCCCTCCACATCGAGGTTAATAAACGTCTCCCCATCCGTGCTGATCCGGCGCTCGCGCCACGTGGTCTCAATGAAGAGCGGCTCTCCCTCGATGTCGTACACGGCCAGTGTCCGTGTTCCGTCCTTCAGGTGTGCGTAGGGTTGCTTGCTCATCGCTTGCTCCTTTGATGCAATTCACATACTAGGTACCAGCTAGCATGTTTGTACTTTCTACAGCCGTGATTGTATATTCTATAAGTACATAAGTCAATTCACAACTATTTCTGTATATGCTACATTGACAATGAGGTGTATGGACCCTAAAATGTAGCCTGTGGGGAACCGTTGTACAATCGAAGCATGAAAGTGAGATCACAACTGCGCTTGCTCATTGCACAAAAAGAGCATCAAGAAGGGCAACGGTACTCACTACGTGCCGTTGTGAACGCTACGAAACCGTATACAGGAACGGGTAAGGGTGTCCCAATATCAACTATTCAAGGGCTGCTTAATGATGATTGGAATAGGCTAGATCGAGATTCGATCAATGCTCTATGTCAGTGGCTTGCATGTACGCCGGGAGATTTATTGAAGTTGGAGGGATAGCGCCCGCGTGGCTGGTACCCACCGGGCGCATGGTTGCTTTGAGCAAGCAAGCAACCATGCGAGTATACCATTTTGCCCATCAATGGACGTGTCCATAGTATCGTATACTGGCGTCCATGGACGAATGGATCGACATATCAGAAGCATCACGCCGCATCAAGCGGACGGATCGCCAAGTTCGGCGGTATGTAGAGAAGGGCCGTATTCGTAGCCGTCGGCGTGGGGCCTATGTGGAGTACCACGCAGGCGACGTTGATACCCTAGCGGCTGAACTGCCCCAGGATGAGCGCCCCCGCGCCGAGCCTCAGCAGCTTATGACACGGGGTGAAATGCTTGGCCTGGTCGAACGGCTCCAGCAGCAGCTCGCAGAAGCCGCCGCGAGAGAGGGATACCTACGCGCCCAGCTGGAGCAGCGGCCAGAGCTGCCAGACACCCAAGCGGTCAAGGATGATCTGGTGCAGGCCCGAGCTGAACGGGATGCGCTGCAACACCAAATTGATGCGTTGCAGCAGGGCAGCCGTAGGGCCTGGATACTTGCCCTAGCCGCGCTCGCTATTCTGGCTATCGTAGTCATTCTCGTCTTGGTGCTCCACTAAGAGGCCCGGACGGACGTCCGGGCTTCCTTGACATGTCCATACTGACGTCTATAGGCTTCCCTATCGGTGCTATACTGGCAAAAAATGAGGCCGTGGTGTGTCCGCACCACGGCCAGCGCTGGAAAGGGCTAACAGACCAGCGCCTAGCCACAGAATACCACAGCGGAAAGGGCTAACACAATGCTTCACCACTATGACGAACGCCTAGCGGGACACAGTGACCGCAGTGATCGCAACGACCGTATGACCCGCGTGGCCGCCCATCTGGCCATGCCCATAGCCACCCTGACCGGCCTAGTAGCCATGGCCCTGCTAGCCCGCGACACCTTCGACCCACTGGCCCGCGAGCGCGCCGCGCTTGAGTTGGCGCGCCAACAGCAGATCAACGTGCAGCTGGCCAGCTATGATGTATTCCTAGCCGCCGCGTGGCGCACGCTGCCCCTGGCCCTGGCCGCTGGCGCGGGCCTCGTGGCACTGATCCTCATCTACCGCCGGTGGGCCGACGTGGCCGCCGTGCAGGCGCACTACACTGTGCAGGCCCTGGCCGCTCGCTACCAAGTGCCCGTGCCCCACACTTTCACCTACAGCCCCCACACCAGCCAGGCGGCCTCACGCGCCGCCGACATGGCCCACGAGGCCCAGGCCAGCGCCCTGGCCGCCCTGGGCGCTCCTGTGGTTGCTGAGCCGGTGAGCGCGCCCAGCTTTGCCGAGCTGCTCACTGCTGGCCAGGTAGGGAAGGGCAACCCGCTGCTGCTGGGCGTTGACCTGACCAGCGGTGAGCCGGTGCACGGTTCCTGGCTCGATCTGTACAGCACCGCCGTAGCGGGCCTGCCTGGCCAGGGCAAGACCACGAGCCAGCGCTTCCTCGCTGCCCAATCGGCGCTGCACGGCGCGCGCTTCGTGGTGTGCGACCCGCACGCGGGCGCGGCTGATGACAGCCTAGGGGCCACGCTTGACCCGCTGCGCAGCACCTACCTGTGCGACGTGGCCGACACCGACGCCGCCATACTGGACGCCGTGCGGTATGTAGCCGACATCGGAGAGAAGCGCATACACGGCCAGGATGAAAGCCGCACGCCCGTGATTCTCTGGCTGGATGAGGCTACACGGCTATTGGCCCACAGCAAGATCGGCCCTGAGCTGGGCGAGCTGCTGGAGCGCATCGCCCAGCAGTACCGCAAGCGGTTTGTCTACGCCTCGATCAGCGGCCAGATCTGGACGGCTGACCGCTCAGGCGGCTCGGCCTTGCGCGACTCCCTGGCCAGCGTACTGGCCCACCGCATGAAGCGTAACCAGGCCCGGCTCATCCTGCCGACCGCCGAGGCCCAGCAGGTCGAGCGCCTAGAGCCTGGTCGGGCGCTGCTGTGGAGCGCCAGCGGTACAAGCCGCGTGCTGCAAATCCCCAACACCACTAGCGACGATATACGCCGCGTGGCTGGTCTACTCACGGCTGATGCCCCGGCTATGCCCCGGCTACACCATGTGGCCCCCACGGCTACGCCGACGGCTACACCAACACCAACGCCCATAGCCATCGGGATGCCAGCCGTAAGCCAACCCGTAGCCGTGGCTGATACGGCTACTATCCCATTAGGAAGCCCTACGATTGCCAGCCCAGAAGCGACCCGCGCGGCGGCGCTCTTCTTGGGCGGGATGACCCGGCCTGCCGACCTAGTGCGTGAGTTGCGCGGGGTATCGAGTAACCAAGGGGCTAAATACCAACAAGCTTTGATGGAAGTCATGGAATTGGTACGCATCGGCGTGGCTACTGGAACAGCCCGAGAGAGCATTACCAACTAAGGTAGCAAACACAGAGAAACCCGACACCGGTGTCGGGTTTCTCTATAAAGGCCATCAAAAGTATTGTGTCACAAATTCACATAATTCGGATAAAATCATAAAAAGTGTGGGTTTTTTACGAATCTCGATCAAGGGAGCGTAGGCGTGAAGGATCAAAAATGATCCTTGACAATCTACAATGTACCTATAGGTAAAAATTAGGGATCGATGCTGCAAAGAAACCAGAGAAAAGGTATTCTGATCCAGCTTGCAACATGCACCGATCCTTTGGTAGAATAGCTTCAAGTAAACGAACAGAGGTTCGATCCTAGTGCGCTACTTCTTGGCGGGAGACGCGCACTAGAACCAAACCTCTTTTTCCAACCAAACCAACAGTCATCATAGTGGGGACGGCCACGTCCGGAAACTGTCAGTTAGCACAAGGATTGTAGCGGTCGTAACACTTACTGTCAAGGTGTTACCCCCCCCCCTTTCTTCCTGCTATCGGCATAGTTCCAACACATACGGCCTCACCATGATGACCTGATACCGCACTTACTCCGCATTCTGACGGGGTTTGTAGGTCTACGACGGCATACCGCGCCGCCGCAGTCATCAAGGCAGGATCGTGACCACACAGCTCTATCACGCCAGCGCGCGCGGCCAGCTCGCCGCCGACACCACCAACACCACCGCATTCATCCGCTCGGCCATCCTCATGCCCGGTCGGCCAGCCCGCCTCAGCCGCATGAACGGAGCCACCGCAGCGCGGAAATACACCGAGATCACCGACCGCAGCTTTCAGCTCACCGAGGCCAGCCTGCAAGACCACGCCGCAGGCCGCACCACCTACGCCGCCAGCCTTGACCAGGTGAACCAGGCCCGCGCCGGCGCTATCGACGTGGATACCGGCGGACGCGCCGCTGTGGCTCGTGTGCTGGCCGCTGCGGCCCAGCTGGGACTCACCGCATGGGCCACGCTGGCCAGCACTGAGGGGGGCCACACAGGGGGCCACGTGTGGGCATGCTACGATGGGCCGACCGACGCCCTCGCAATCGCCGCCCAGCTCGCCAGCGTAGCCGCCCTCGCGGGCGCGGCTGATGCCGAGATCTGGCCGCGCAATCAGGGCATCCGGCTACCGTTCGGCTACCACTGGCGGGCACACACTTGGGGCCAGCTGCTCACCCAAGACGGGCAGCTCTTCGACCTGGACAACCCCGCCGAGCGCCGCGCCGCGCTGGCCTACGTGGCCACCCTACCGCGCAACACCACCCCACCGCCCCTCCCAGAGGCCCCCAAGCCCGCCCAACGCGCCCCGCTGGCCCCTGCGCCCCTCCAGGCCACCGAAAGCACTGTGGCCGCCGTGCGCGAGCGCTACAACGCCGCCCACCCGCTCGACGAACTCTTGCCCGAACTGGGGGCGCAGCGCACCCGCGACGGCTACACGTGCCCCTGCGGGGTCGCCCACACGCACGAGACCACACTGTTCATCAGCAAGCGGGGCAAACTCTTCAGCCTCTCCCCGCGCTGCGCGTGGTACACGACGCGGGGATGGGACGCCTTCGGCCTCTACGTGCTCACACAACACGGCAACGACGTGCGCGCCGCCCTGCGCACGCTCAACCCCCGCACCCGCGCCCCGCAGCCAGCCGGGGCCTGCTACCCACCCCACCCCGCCGACGGGCCGCAGCGGCCCGCCCAGCGCGCCCAGCGGGCCGCAAGCGAAGCCCAGCACAAGCGCGAGGCCCGCGCCGCCGCCGCCGCCGCCCAGCTCGCCCAGATCGACGCCACCCTACGGCTGGATGATCGGCTCCCCACCCGCGCCCAGCTCCTCGCCATGTTGCTGCTCGACCATGGCCACCTCCAGGTACGCACCACCAACGCCGCCGCCGCCGCCCAGCTGGCATGCTCTGAGCGCACCATCCAGTACGCCTTCCGCGATCTAGAGCGCAGCGGCTACGGGCGGCGCACCGGCGGGCGGGGGGGCGCAGCGCGGGCCAATGAGGCCGCCTGCTGGACATGGGCGGACGTTCCTAGGGTGCAAGTGGGCACCGCGGTGACTGCCCCACAGGGCGCGGTTTGCGCCCTAGATATATATAAGCATGATCATGATCTAACCCAAGAAGCTTGTGAGCGCCCCGCAGCGTCCCCCAGCGCCGTGCTCGCCCCCGAGGCCCTAGCCGCGTTCGATGCCTTCGACCTGGTGGAGGGGGGGGAACGCGTTCCCTCCCCCCTCGGGGAGCTGGAGCGGAGGGGGGGTAACGCGTTACCCCCCCCCTGCCTGCCTGCTGTCGAGGCCGCACCGCTCGCGCCCAGCGGGGGGCGCTCACAAGCTCAGGGGCTTGCGGATGCGTCCGTGCTGGTCGCGGCAGATGGGCGCGGCGAAGCATGCGCCAGCTTTGACCCCGCAGCGGCCACGCCGCCGCAGGGAAGCTATACGGGGCGCTCCAAGCATCTGGCCGATGTCGATACGATCTTGGCTGGCGTGGCGTGGCTGTCTGAGCACTACCGGGCCACGCACCCTGTGCCGGTGGCCGAGCCTGCGGAGGCTGCCGAGATACCCCCGCCGGTGCTGGCCGTCCCCCGTGCCCCGCGCCATGTCCGGTACCGCGCTACGCTGGCCACGCTGAGCGCGCTGGAGCTGGCGAAGGAGCTGCGCCGCCTGCATGCGGTGCTGCGCAGCCCCAAAGTGCGCGGGGCGTTCTGGGCGCGAGACTATGAGGAAAAGCGCGAGCTGGTGCAGCAGGAGATCGACCGGCGCGAGCCGGAAGCGCCTGCGGCCACCACTGGCTGGGGCGTGGTACGCGCCCCAGCCAGTGGTGGCCAGCCGGTGGGCGGGTACGGGCAGGCGGTATTGTTTGCTGGGAAAGAGTGAGTTTGGGAAGGGCTTCCTATGGTCGGGGGGCGTGAGCTGGTGGGTACCTTGGGAAGGGCTTCCTATGGTGGGCATGTCTCTGGTAGGAGTCTGGAACTCTCGTAGGAGTCTGGACTAGCTGGAGGTGATCGGGTTTGGTGGTGCCCGCGCTGGAGATCATTGAAAAGCATTGCGTTCATTGCGATACGGTGCGCTCGGTGCAGTGCATTGTGTTTCATGGCTCCGCGCAGCGCTGCCCCCAGCTCGCCTCTTTGCTTGGTAGGTGGGGGCCTGGTCTGAGGCAGAGGGGTTTGGGGGGGGCGGGGGCCGCCTACGGCGGCTCCCGCGCGTGGGTGCGGTCGAGCGCGGTTGGCTGTGAAGCGCAGGTGGGTAGGGGGAGCCGATGGGGAACTGTTCGGCCTTTTGGGGTTGGTGGCGGTGATCGTAGGGGTAGAGATTATCGTTTGGGGTGGGGCGTTGGGAGGCCCTGGGGGCGGTCGCCGTCGGAAGTCAAGACGTATCCAAAACGTATGCTAGACGCATCTCTGACGTATGGCTGTGCGCAGGGCTAAACGCATCCTCATGCGCAAGGTGCCTAGTCTGAGGCTGTGTGGTTGGGGGTGGGGCGGTCGAGCGTGGTGTGGTAGTGTGGTGAGCGTAGGTAGGGGGTGCATGCTGGGGAACCGTTCGGCCTTTTGGGTTGGGTAGTGCTGATCGCAGGGGTAGAGATTATCGTTTGGGGTGGGGCATTGGGGTGCGGTAGCGACGGTCGCCGTTGGAAGCCATGATCCGGCTACGATCCGCATTCAATTCGGGTATTATCTGGGGCTTTTTCCGCGCTCTATTCCGCGTTCTGCTCCGCTACCGTAGACGGTCGAGGTGGGCTGTGGTGTGGAACTGTATGCGTGGCCTGCCCATGATGGGGTCCCAACAACATTGGAACAGAAAGTGACGTTAGCATGCGCCCACCGAGCATGCGCCCACTGAGCATGCGCCCACCGAGCATGCGCCCACCAGCAGCCCGCCCAGGGCGGCCCACGAGGCCCGCGCATGCGCCCACCGTGCATG
>WBOU01000036.1 GCA_009268125.1 Chloroflexia bacterium SDU3-3
ACGGTGCTGCCGCTGGGCGCGAACGACCAGCAGCCCGCCTACGCCTACGCCGAGGGCGTGACGCTGGCGGTCTACGCCTTCGCCGACGGCGACGCGCGCACGGTGACGATCCCGACCACCACCGGCGCGGTGGCGGCCACCGCCACGGTGCGCCGCACCGGCGACACGCTGACCGTGGCCTGGGATGGCCCGGCGGGCTGGGCGCTGCGCCTGGTGGGCCAGGCCGCCACAGCCGCCCAGGGCGGCACCCTGGCCACCGAGGGCCGCGACACGCTGCTGACCCCGGCGGCGGGCGTCAGCGAGGTCGCGATCACCCTGGCCTAGCACTCACGAGCAACACGCCTGCTTGGGCCACATCCAAGCAGGCGTGTGTCCACCCCCAGCGGTCGTTCATCAACCCCCAGCGGTCGTCCATCAACCCCCAGCGGTCGTCCATCAACCCCCAGCGGTCGTCCATCAACCCCCAGCGGTCGTTCATCAACCCCCAGCGGTCGTTCATCAACCCCCAGCGGTCGTCCATCAACCCCCGGCGGTCGTCCATCAACCCCCAGCGGTCGTTCATCAACCCCCAGCGGTCGTTCATCAACCCCCAGCGGTCGTTCATCAACCCTGACCAACCTTTCTGCAACAAAAAACGGGTGCGGCGGAAGAAGATTCCGCCACACCCGTTTTCTCTACCTTCGGTCTTATCCCAGCCCTAGCGCACGTAGATCACCGGCTGGGGCGGGGTGGCCATGCCGTTGCCCAGGAAGAAGCTGGGGTGCGGCGGCTGGTTGTAGGCCGTGTTCTGCCAGGCGATCGCCACGCGGTACTGCGGGTCGTGCATCAGCGTGAAGATGCGCTGTGTCGTGACCGCCGTGGTGGTGTAGATGCGCAGCGCCGAGCTGTCGGTCTTGCGCCACACCACCTCCTCGCGCCAGTCGCCTAGGATGTCGGCGCTGAGCGCAGGGGTGGACTTGGTACCGTTGTTCGAGGTCACGTCGCTGCCGGTGAGCAGGCGGGTGGAGCCGCTGGTGCCGTACTTGTCGATCTTCACGCCATCCAGCAGCTCGCGCACCGGGTCGGCATCCCACCAGATCAGGAAGTTGACCGAGGGCGGCTGGCCACCCACCACCGCGCCTGCCGTGTTCATGATCCCGCTGCCGCCCGCGATCCACGACTCGGCACCCGGGCTGCCCGCGTAGATGTCGCCCGAGACGCCACGGCCTGTGTCACCGCTGGGGGCAAGCTGCCAGATGATCTTGCCAGTCTTGGCCTCGGCGAACCAGGCGGCGGGCTTGGATGAGTCCTCGCTGATCTTGAACACCTCCAGGCCTGCGCGGCTGGGGTCGAGGTCGCCCACGTGCATGGCGTCGCCGTGGCCGTAGCCGGTGTTCCACAGGCCCGTGCCGTTATCGTTGATCGCCATCGCGCCAAAGATGATCTCGTCCTTGCCATCCTGATCCACATCGGCCACGCTCAGGTTATGGTTACCTTGGCCCGCCCACGAGCTACCCGCGCTGTTGCTGTCAAAGGTCCAGCGCTGGGTCAGCCTGCCGTCGCGCCAGTCCCAGGCCACCAGCACCGAACGGGTGTAGTAGCCGCGCGTCATCACCAGGCTGGGGCGCGTGCCATCTAGATAGGCGATGGTCGCCAGGAAGCGGTCGACGCGGTTGCCGTAGCTGTCGCCCCAGGATGAGACGGTGCCGCGCGCGGGCAGGTAGTTGGTGGTGGCCATGGCCGCGCCGGTCTGGCCGTTGAAGATCGTCAGGTACTCCGGGCCGGAAAGCACATAGCCGCTGGAATTGCGGTAGTCCGCCGAGGAGGAGCCGATCACGGTGCCCACGCCATCCCTCGTGCCGTCGGCGGTCTTCATAGCCACCTCGGCCTTGCCATCGCCATCCAGGTCGTAGACCTGGAACTGGGTGTAGTGCGCCCCGGCGCGGATGTTGCGGCCCAGGTCGATCCGCCACAGGCGCGTGCCGCTGAGCTTGTAGGCGTCGATATAGACGTTGCCGGTGTAGCCCGACTGCGAGTTGTCCTTGGCGTTGGATGGATCCCACTTCAGCACGATCTCGTACTGGCCGTCGCCATCTAGGTCGCCCACGCTGGCGTCGTTGGCGCTGTAGGTGTAGGCCACGCCGTCGGGCGTGGTGCCGCCTGCTGGGATCTGCAGCGGCACATCCAGGTAGCCGCTGCCGAAGGTCAGCGAGGCCTCGGATGCGGCCTGCTCGACGCCGCCGACCACAGGCCGCACGGTGTAAGAGCTACCCGCCGCCGCGCCCACATCCAGGTAGTTGGTGGAATTGGTGATCGGCGCGCTGTTCAGCTTGGTGCCGCTGCGGTAGAGGTTGAAGGCGACATCGGAGGGATCGGTGCCCAGCATGCGCCAGCTCACAAGGTTGTTGCTGCCGCTGCGCACGCTGATCAGGCCACGGTTCAGCTTCTCCATCTGGCGTGCGTTGCCGGGGATGGCGGTGGGCGCGGGCGTTCTGGTGGGCGTGGCCGTGGGCGCGGGCGTCCTCGTGGGCGTGGCCGTCGCGCCGATGGCGGTGGGCGTGGCCGCCACGGGGGTGCTGGTGGCGAGCGCGGGCGTGGACGTCGCACCGGTGCCGCCGCACGTCACACCGTTCAGGGCGAAGCTGGCCGGGGCCGCGTTGGTGCCGCTGAAGGCGGCCTGAAAGCCAAAGCTCTGCGTGCCGCCGGTGGGGATGCTGCCGTTGTAGCTCACGTTGGTGGCCGAGACGGCCTTGCCGCTCTGGGTCACGCTGGCGTTCCAGGCGCTGCTGATCGCCTGATCGCCCGCGAAGCTCCAGGTCAGTGTCCAGCCGCTCAGCGCCGCCCCGCCGTTCGTGATCGTCACATTCGCCGTGAAGCCGCCCGACCACTGGTTGACCTCGTAGGCCACCGCGCAGCTGGCCGCCTGGGCGCGCGGCGTCGCGTGGCCCAAAAACGGCACCGTGGTGATCGCCAGGATGGCCGCCGATGTGGCGGACAGCGCATATCGAGCGCGTTTCGTCGTAGCCCAAAATGTGTTCATCGGTGGAGCACCTCTCTGTGTATTATGTTCCGACATCAGAGCACCCTACCAGCCGGGTGAATCTACCACCCGAGCGTCCCGGAAACGTCACGGGATGGATCACAATAGCGACATCGAGCGCCACACATTTTCACGAACAGCACTCCAAAGAACAAGACTCTGGCATCTCGAAGCATTTCTTTTGCCCAGATGCCAGAGTCACGATGAACTATAAGCAGTAGCTATTTGTAGGTGATGTCCGAGCTGCTGTAGATGCAGTAGGTGCCGTCGGCCCCGCTGCCGTTGGTGGTGGGCTCATCGCCGTCGTCGTTGCCGATGTACTTCTGGCAGATCACCAGCTTCTTCGAGCTGTCGTTCTTGATGGTGATGCCCGAGAAGCGCGCGGTATCGCCGTAGTTGGTGTTGATGCCCACCAGCGCCGTGCCGGGGTAGGTGGCGGTGATGTTCTTCAGCACCACGTTGCGCTTGTACTGCGTCGAGCAGTTGCCGCACGAGCGGTACAGCTTGCCGAAGTTATCGACCTGGAAGTTCTGGATGGTGAGCGTGCCCGCGCCGTTGTGCTGGAACACCTTGTCCGAGGCCTTGCGCGCGCCGCCGCCATTCACCAGGTAGGTGTTGGATGACGAGCTGCCCCGGAAGGTCGCCGCGTCCTCGCCCACATCCTCCCACCACACGTTCTCCAGGGTGCAGCTGCCCGCACAGTGCACGCCATCGGCGGCTGGTGCACCCAAGATCACGTTCTTCAGGGTCGCGCCTGCGGCCAGGTCGAAGATCGGATCCTGGCCCTCGTTCTGGCCGCCGCTGCCTAGATCGCCGGTGCCGTAGAAGCGCTTCATACCGCCGTCGTAGACCTGGCCCGACTTGACACTGATCGAGCTGCTCACGGGCTGCGAGCCGTTGGCCGTGGGCCAGCCGGTGGTCGGGGCGGTGGTGGCGGTGGGCGCGGGCGTCCTGGTGGGCGTGGCCGTCGCGCCAGTGGGCGTCCTGGTGGGCGTAGCGGGCGCGGGGGTGCTGGTGGCGGGCGCGGGCGTGGCCGTCGCACCGGTGCCGCCGCACGTCACACCGTTCAGGGCGAAGCTGGCCGGGGCCGCGTTGGTGCCGCTGAAGGTGGCTTGGAAGCCAAAGCTCTGCGTGCCGCCGGTGGGGATGCTGCCGTTGTAGCTCATGTTGGTGGCCGAGACGGCCTTGCCGCTCTGGGTCACGCTGGCGTTCCAGGCGCTGCTGATCGCCTGATCGCCCGCGAAGTTCCAGGTCAGCGTCCAGCCGCTCAGCGCCGCCCCGCCGTTCGTGATCGTCACATTCGCCGTGAAGCCGCCCGACCACTGGTTGACCTCGTAGGCCACCGCGCAGCTGGCCGCCTGGGCGCGCGGCGTCGCGTGGCCCAAAAACGGCACCGTGGTGATCGCCAGGATGGCCGCCGATGTGGCGGACAGCGCATATCGAGCGCGTTTCGTCGTAGCCCAAAATGTGTTCATCGGTGGAGCACCTCTCTGTGTATTATGTTCCGACATCAGAGCACCCTACCAGCCGGGTGAATCTACCACCCGAGCGTCCCGGAAACGTCACGGGCTGAAGAACCGCGCCGCAGAACTTCATTGGCGGCGAGGCCGGGGGATAAAGCCTTGGCATCTGGAAACTGGTTTTCCAGATGCCAGGGGCGAGGCCGCGCAAGCAGGCCGCTACTTGTAGGTGATGTTCGAGGTGGTGTAGAGGCAGTTGGTGCTGTCCGGCCCCTTGCCGTTGGTGGGCGGCTCGGCCCCGGTGTTGTTGCCGATGTACTTCTGGCAGATCACGATCTTCTTCGAGCTGTCGCCCACGATCGTGATGCCCGAGAACTTGGCGGTGTCGCCGTAGTTGCTATTGATGCCTACCAGCGTCTTGCCGGGCACGGTGACGGTGACATTCTTCAGCACCACATTGCGCTTGTACTGCGTCGAGCAGTTACCGCACGAGCGGTACAGCTTGCCGAAGTCGTTGACCTGGAAGTTCTGGATGGTGAGCGTGCCCGCGCCGTTGTGCTGGAACACCTTGTCCGAGGCCTTGCGCGCGCCGCCGCCGTTCACCAGGTAGGTGTTGGATGACGAGCTGCCCCGGAAGGTCGCCGCGTCCTCGCCCACATCCTCCCACCACACGTTCTCCAGGGTGCAGCTGCCCGCGCAGTGCACGCCATCGGCGGCAGGCGAGCCGATGATCACATTCTTCAGCGTGGCGCCTGCGGCTAGGTCGAAGATCGGGTCTTGGCCCTCGTTCTGGCCGCCGCTGCCCAGCGCGCCGGTGCCGTAGAAGCGCTTCATGCCGCCGTCGTAGACCTGGCCCGATTTGACCGGGATCGAGGCCGAGACCGCCTGGCTGGATGTGGGCGTCGGCCAGCTGGTGGCGGCATCGGCCATGGCCGACTCTGCGCCATTGGCCACGCCCGGCACCGCCGAGAAGACCAAAAGAAGCGCTCCCAAAGCGCCAACAAACGGCGTGATACGGGTGAGTTTCATGTCGCTCTCCTATGCTTGCAGGTTTGGTGGATCGGTTGCGGTTGCGATGCTCATCCTAGCTGCTGCGAGTCACGGCAGCGTCACGGGGGAGTGTATTTTTGCGCGGTGGACATGCATTTTTAAGACATTTTCAACAAAGCGGTCTCAGTCGACAGATCCTCGATTATTTATCATCCTCTGTCGGTATATCTTCACAATGCCACATTTTAAGTATCTTACCTAACAAAACATGAATCCTGTGCTATCATTTTCGCAGAGATTGTTCTACTATCGAAGTAATACACCTATGCTGCCTGCTCGTTCTGAGATAGAACTGTCATTGTGTCAAAGATTCAAGGTATGTTAGGATTGGGGCTGCACGCCATTTTTAATGGTGTACACGCTCTCTTGTTTTGTTGAAGGAATCGTATGCGCAATCTTCACAGCACTCTTTCCCAGCAGATCAGGCGCGGGCTTACGATCGCTATCGCCGCCACCATCGCCCTGGGGGCCAGCGGTCTGGCCAGCACCCCAGCCAAGGCCACCGCCGCCAACCCCTACCTGTTCCCCTACAACCAGGCCACCAACATCACCTTCAATATCAGCGATGTGACTGCGGCATGGCAGCAGTGGAAGGCCGCCACGATCACATCCACCAACGCGGGCGGCGGCATCAAGCTGCGCGTGATGGGCGGCACCGACAGCAGCAGCACCACATCCGAGGGCCAGAGCTACGGCATCCTGTTCGCCTCGATCTTCGACGAGCAGAGCACGCTGGATGGCCTGTGGCTGTACGCCCGCGACTACCTAGACAAGTACGGCCTGATGCACTGGCACATCTACAGCAACAACACCTACGAGGCCGGCGCGGCCACCGACGCCGACGAGGACATGGCGCTGGGCCTGCTGAACGCCTGCATCAAGGTGCAGAAGGGCGCGTGGCCCGCAAGCCCCAACGGCATCGACTACTGCGCCGCATCCAAATCGATGATCAACGCCATCTACCAGTACGAGGTGGACAAGCCCGGCAGCGAGCCAGCGGCGGGCCTGCCCAGCAACCAGGGCGGCGAGCTGATCCCCGGCGACAGCTGGGTGCTCAACGGCCAGTACCCCGAGGGCATCGTGAACCTCTCGTACTTCTCGCCAGCCTACTACACCGTGTTCGGCAAGTTCACCGGCAAGACCAGCGAGTGGAACACGGTGATCGCGCGCAACTACGCGATCACCAACCTGGCCCAGGGCAAGGCCGGCAACTGCTCGAAGCTGGTCTCGAACTGGAACCAGTACGACGGCGACCCGCAGGCGGTCTCGTGGCAGGGCGATACCTCGTACTACTGGGGCTGGGATGCGGCGCGCTTCGCCTGGCGCGTGGCCGTGGACAAGGCCTGGTACAACAGCGCCAACGCCCAGGAGACCGCCAACGAGCTGGGCGGCTTCTTCAGCAGCGTGGGCATCGGCAATGTGAAGGCCCAGTACAAGCTGGACGGCACCTCGCTCGACGGCTACCACAGCACCTACTTCGTGGCCCACGCCGCCTCGGCGATCTGGGCGGCCCCCAGCCCCAGCGCGGTAAGCTGCGGCGCGGCCTCTGGCTCGCTCAAAACCAGCCCGCAGCAGGCCTACAACGAGGTGCTGAACACCAAAGAGGCCTCGGGCGACGGCGTGTACTTCAACAACTCGTGGCGGCTGTTCGCTATGCTGCTGATGACCGGCAACTTCCCCAACTTCTACGAGCTGGCCAACAGTGGCACCGCCACCGCCACGCCGGTGACGCCGACCAAGACCACCGCGCCTACCGCCACCCCGACTAAGACCACCGCGCCCACCGCCACTCCGACCAAGACCACCGCGCCTACCGCCACCAAGACCACCGCGCCTACGACGGTCACCCCTGCGACCGCCACCAAGACAGCCCAGGCCACTGCCACCAAGACAGCCCAGGCCACTGCCACCAAGACAGCCCAGGCCACTGCCACCAAGACGGCAGCACCTACGAAAACGGCAGCACCTACGTCAACAAAGACCGCCGCACCCACGCCAACCAAGGCCGCCGAGGCCCCGCAGGGCAACGTGTACCTGCCGCTGATCGCCCGCTAGCATCGGGCAGGCATACAAAAACGGGGGAGCGCACTGTGGTGCGCTCCCCCGCTCGTTTTACCCGCGCCACCTAGCTGCCGATCGACACGCTGCCCTGCTCGTAGATGCCGCGCACGATCGACTCGATCTCCGGCTCCTCTACTGTCAGGTCGCGCACCGGGTAGCGCGCCGCCAGGTCGGCGATCAGCGCGGCGGCGGTGGTGGCCTCGCGGTCGAAGCGCAGCCACGTGCGCGCACCCTCGCTGCGCACATACTCGGCGCTGGGCGCGCTGGGGTGCGCTTCGGCCCCAGGGGCCAGCTCGATCACCAGGGTGCGCCAGCGCCCATAGTGCGCGCGCAGATCCTCCAGCCCGCCGTCGTAGATCACCCGCCCGTGATCGATCAGCACCACGCGCGGGCAGAGCCGGGTGATATCTTCCAGATCGTGGGTGGTGAGGATGACGGTCACGCCGCGCTCGCGGTTGATCGCAGCTAGGAACTCGCGGATGCGCGCCTTGGCCACCACATCTAGCCCAATGGTCGGCTCATCCAAGAACAGGATGGCGGGGTCGTGAAGCAGCGCCGCCGCCAGATCGGCCCGCATGCGCTGGCCCAGCGAGAGCTGGCGCACCGGCGTGTCGAGAAACGGCCCAAGCTCCAGCAGCTCGGTGAAGCGGCGCAGGTTTTCGCGATAGCGGTCGAGCGGGATGCGGTAGATATGCCGCAGCAGGTCGAACGACTCCACGGTGGGCAGATCCCACCAGAGCTGGGTACGCTGGCCGAACACCACGCCGATCGAGCGCACGTGCTCCACCCGCTGGCGGTGCGGCACCAGGCCATTCACCACCAGCCGCCCGCCGCTGGGCACCAGGATGCCCGTGAGCATCTTCATGGTCGTCGACTTCCCCGCGCCATTCGGGCCGAGGTAGCCGACCATCTCGCCCGCCGCAACCGTGAATGACACATCCTCGACCGCGCGCACCGCGGTGAACTCGCGGGCGAAGAGCGACTTCACCGCGCCAAAGCGCCCGGCCTGCCGCACAGGGCGGCTGAATACCTTCGACAGCCGATCAACCTCTATCAGCACCACGGGGTGCTCCTTTCTGGTGATTGGGATGGGGGCCAGCTATTCTAGCACCGCCTAGTGCTGCCAAGGCTCCACCTTTTGGCCGATTCAGGCCAGTAGATCGCGCAGCAGCAGCGCCACGAAGGCCACCGCCAGCACCGAGGTGAACAGCATGGTCACCAGGGCCTGCGGCTCGGCCAGCAGCTTCTGGAAGGTCGACCCGCCGGGGTGCAGCACCGCCTGCGCGGGGTTCTGGGGGTTGTAGTGCACCCACACCACGTCGCCCTCGTGGCAGCGCAGCGCGGCGAAGAAGCCCCGCCGATCCGCCGGGAGGCCGTAGGCGATGGCCGAGGCGTGGTAGTCCTGCCCGCCCACGTTGTAGGCATACTCGATCTTGGGGAAGCCGTGTGCGGCCTCGCCATCCTCCAGGCGCGAGGCCACCACCTGCCCACGCACCTTGGGCCAGGCCTCGCTGGCGCGGGCCAGCACCAGGCTGCGCCGGTAGGCCATGACCGTGCTGCCCAGCCAGCCGAACACGAAGATTCCGAGCATTATTTCAAGAAACATTACGACTCTGCCTTTCAGGCTACCCTGCTTTTATTTTGTGAGCAACCTATTATCTTTATTATGGCCGATCCTGCACCAGAAATCAGCAAACCAATGTATACTATAGGTCATCAATCCCCAATTACAGCGCCGCCAGAATCTGCCCCTGCCTTACAGCGCCGTAGGCGAACTTGGCCCCCTATGGTATGCGCTCGACGGACAGCGAGAAGAGAGAAGGAGACGCGAACCATGCAGAAGATCTTCGCCACCAGGGCCGAGACCACCATCACCGATCCGCCGTTCATCCACACCCTGTTCAGCACCACCGCCTTCGCCTGGCTCTGGCTGCTGCTGCGACTCTTTGTGGGCTGGCAGTGGCTCTCGGCGGGCTGGGGCAAGCTCAGCGGCGGTATGTGGGCCACAGGCGCGCCGCTCAAGGGCTTCTGGGAGCACGCGCTGGCCACCGACGCCAACGGCAAGTCGGCAATTACCTACGACTGGTACCACGCCTACATCCAGTTCATGTATGACAACGGCTGGTACACCTGGTTTGCCCACGTGGTGATGTGGGGCGAGATCCTGATCGGCCTGGGCATCATCCTGGGCGCGCTGGTGGGCATCGCCGCCTTCTTCGGCGCGTTCATGAACTGGAACTTTATCATGGCGGGCGCGGCCAGCACCAACGGCATGCTGCTGGTCCTGATGATCATCCTCGTTCTGGCGTGGAAGGTGGCCGGGTGGTACGGCCTGGACCGCTGGCTGCTGCCAATGCTGGGCACGCCCTGGCAGCCCGGCCAGCTGTTCCAGCCCAAGCCCGCTCAGGCCAGCCCGGCCACAAGCTAGGCAGCCCTGTCGGGGGGCGGCGCGGTGGCAGAGGGGGCCAGCCGCGCCGCCCTTTTTTGTTGTAGGATGTGGGCCACATCCACCACAACACAGAAGGGTTTCCATGATCTCCCGCCGCGCGCTCCCATTCATCGTGCTGCTGATCGGAATCTTCGCCGTCGCATCGTCGTCTATCCTCATCCGCTTCGCCCAGGGCCTCGGGGTCACATCCACCAGCATCGCGGCCTGGCGGCTCATCCTGGCCGCTATCATCCTGCTGCCGATCGCGCTGACCCACGGGCGGGCCGAGCTGCGCCTGCTGGGCCGCCGCGAGCTGGCGCTGGGCGCGGTGGCGGGTCTCTTCCTCGCCCTTCACTTTATCACATGGATCAGCTCGCTGGAGTATACATCGGTGGCGTCTTCGGTGGCGCTGGTCTCCACCAACCCGCTATGGGTGGGGCTGGCCTCGCTGCTGATCTTCCGCGAGCGGCTGAGCAGGCTCACCATGGCGGGCATCGCGCTCACGGTGGGCGGCAGCGCCCTGATCGGCCTGAGCGACAGCGGTGGCCACGGCGCGGCCAACGCGCTGCTGGGCGACGCGCTGGCGCTGCTGGGCGCGATCTCGGTCTCGATCTACTACCTGATCGGGCGCGAGCTGCGGCGCACGCTGGGCACGCTCAGCTACATCTGGCTGGTATACAGCAGCGGCGCGCTGGTGATGGTGGCGATTAGCCTGCTGGGCGCGCTGGCCCAGGGCCGCGCGCTGGCCAGCCTGGCGCAGTTCCCGCCCATGGGCTGGGCGCTGCTGCTGGGCCTGGCGCTGGGGCCGCAGCTGATGGGCCACACCATCTTCAACTGGGCGCTGCGCCACTTCTCAGCCACCTTCGTCACCATCGCGCTGCTGGGCGAGCCGATGGGTTCGGCGCTGCTGGCGCTGCTGCTGTTTGGCGAGCCGTTCCAGCCGCTGCAGCTAGCGGGCTTCGCCGTGCTGCTTGGCGGCATCGCGCTGGCCACCGTGGCCGAGCGCGCCGCCAAGGCATAAAAGAACGAATACCACGAAGACGTGAAGATCTTTTACCACCAAGACACCAAGACACCAAGAGGCGAAAAGATCTAAGAAAGAGCGATAGGCCAGCCTTACCCACCCGGCCCATCCGGCGAAGGTGTCGCTCATGTTTTGATGACCATATGCACGAACACCAGCCGCCTGGGAACAGCACAGGAACGCCCAAAATTGGGGGTTCGAAGGGGGCCACGCCCTCACATGGTGTCGCTTTTCACGGGCGTTCCTCTGCTTCTTTGGCACAAAAACGTGATCGGCTGCCAATGATCCACATTGCCGACACCGACCTCGATCCAATGCCCGCCATGCCCCACCACGATGTAGGGGCGGATCTGGTGTCCGCCCCATCGCGATACGCCGCCCGCATTGAACACCAACCGATGAACACGGCGCGTGGCAATGTGCTCCACGCCGTGTTCATCGCGCGCAGCGCGGGCGGGCACGAGACCCGCCCCTACGTCACTAATTCCGTCGCGCGCATACCTAACCACTACCCATGACAACCACCGGACATGCCCTGGCACACCGGAGCACATATTTTGCCGCTGGAAATGAATCACCGAGGTTGTGCCGACAAGCGCTGTGCCAAATCGCTTGTGGCGCATATGCTAGGCAAGATGGAAACCTCCCGATCCCTTTTCTCGCCTTCGTGCCTTCGCGACTTCGTGGTAAAAAGCTGCGGTGGTAAAAACAGCGCAGGGCGGCGAAGTTTAGGCGGATGCTCTATAATTCCAGCGTTGTTGAAGCGCCGCAGGCGGCCATGCCCTCACATGGTGTCACTTTTGGGAAGTGTCAGAAGTACACTTTCCAGCGAACGGGCATGGATAGACCGAACGCGTGCTGGCGGTTTTGCCACGCGATGGCCAGGGTGAACAAGCTGCACTGCCATT
>WBOU01000037.1 GCA_009268125.1 Chloroflexia bacterium SDU3-3
AAGCGCTACGGCCAGCGGTTGGTCGTAGTGCTGTGTGGTCGTCGCCCACATCGGTAGACTTTCTTGTGACCGATTTCCTTAACGTCACTTTCTGTTCCAATGTTGGTGGGACCCCGTCAAAGACCTGAGCACGTGCCAACATTGTGAAAAAAAGTGAAAGCGCGTGTTTTCGTTTCATTACTACTCATGGGCCTATATCACTTCCCAATGATGAATTCCGCCAAGCAATCTATCGGCTTCACCAGACAAAACTGACACTCAATGATGGATTATGTATCCTCAAGCAGATTTTTCCAGAGCGCATTGTTATTCTACCTAGTGCTTGGAAATCCGCCGCTGAGGCTGCACGATTTGAGCGGACACCTCAAGCATTTGATCTTCTATGGAAACTAGTTACCGACTATTGGGAGATGTTGGTGGCAGGCCAAGGTAATCACGTAGCGCGGCAGATATTTGGTGATGATTTTGCTGCTACGGAGTCCGAAACAGTCCAACACAACACACGTGCACGCCGACTTCGCACCTTTTCTTATAATGGCCAGGAAATAGAGATGCTTATGCACCTACGCCTTGGTCGAAAGGAAAGTATCGCGCAAACCTGGCGGACACATTTTACGTGGGATGCTGAACGGAAAGTTATTGTGATCGGTCATTGTGGTAAACATCTCGATCACGATTAACGTTTGCTAATCCCCCTGACTGCAATGCTACCCGACACGGCATGCCAATTTTTCGGCATGCCGGTGTCGGGTAGCAGCTACTCCTCCTCGAAGCCCGCCTGGATGAACTTGAGCACGCGGCTGTTCTCGGTGACGGTGCGGACCACGTGGTCGGGCGCGCCGTCGGGGATATCGGCCTCGATCTCCAGGGTGACGCGCACGTTGGCCCCGATCAGCGCGACCAGGTGCGTGATGATCTCATCGGCAATCTTGCTGGCGTCGCGCCCGGCCCGCTCGGGGCTGAGCGCCACGGTGCCGTGGAAGCGCCGCGCCTGCGGCCTGCGGGCCGGGGCGGGGCTGGCCGCGCCGGTGGATGCGGTGTAGGGTGCGGCGGACTCGCGGATGCTGGGGATACCCATGTCCAGCGCTGCCTGGGCGCTGGGTATCCCCGTGGGCGCGGGGCCAGCGGCGGGCGCGGGCGGCGGGGTCTCGGCGATGAACTGGCGCTGGGCGGCCTCTGGGCGCACCAGCAGCGCGCTGTCGTGCTCGCTCACGGTCACGAGCGTGGCGATGCGCAGCCCCTGGTAGCGGCCCGCCGCCTCATCGTAGCGCTCGGCGTAGGCGAAGCTGTCTAGATCCCACGTGGTCATGTTCACGCCGTTCTGGATGGCCTCGCAGAGCACCAAGGGCGTGCGCAGGCGCGGCAGGTAGTGGTAGCGTGCGAAGTCCTCCACCAGCTGCCGCACCGAGACGTGGTCGCCCCGCCACAGCGGGATCTTGTCCAGCTCCAGGCGGAGGCTGGAGGGGGCCAGGGAGAGCACGAGCTGCTCGTCATTCCGCAGCTTCTTGCTGGCCCGCACGGCCAGCGGGTCTTGCCCCGTCAGGCGGGTCGCCTGCCACTCCACCGGGTCCTGCGGGCGCGTCTGTTTGGGCGCGAGCAGCCACTGATAGGTCTCGGGGATGCGCCCCGTCACCGCGCCCTCGGCGCTGGTCCGCTGGGCCTCGGCCTGCTTGACCTGGTGCGGCGTGAGGTCGAGCGTCTCCTTCTCGGCCAGGATGGAATCCCAGGCCAGGTACTTGCGCAGTGCCTCCTCTAGCTCCTGCATGCGGATCTTGTCCGGCGCGAGAAACACCAGCGCGTTGCGGTAGAGCCGGGGGGCGCTCCCTCGGTACTCCAAGATGGTGCGGGCGGCGGCCTCGGCGGGGTTGCCCGGCTCCTTGCTGTAGGCCGCGTGGCTGCCCAGCACCACTAGGCGCGTATCGAGATCGTCGGCCACGTCGGCTCCGCTGGCGGGCAGCGGGTGGATGCGGCTGAAATCCCCCGGCTTGCGCAGGTCGGCCCGCAGGCGCTTCTCCAGCTCCTGGGCGATCTTGTCGGGGTCGCGCTTGAGCTGCTCGGCGCGGTCCTCGGCCAGCTTGGTCACGGTGGGCTGGGTCGAGTACCAGTAGCGCGGGCCATCGTTGTAGAGGTAGGTCGCCACCGCGCTCAGGCGGCGCAGCGCATCGCCAAACACGGCAGGCGTCTCGCCCGGCATCACGCAGCCCAGCTTGATCTGCCGGTCCTCCAGGCCCCGGTTGGCCGCACTGGCGATGGGGGCCGAGCCAAGGTAGACCGTGCGCGCCACGCGGCGGCTGGCCGAGAACTTGCCCAGGTTGGGCACCTCAGCGTCCAGCTTCAGCGGCAACGAGCTGGGGCCATCCACATCCTTCTCCAGGATCGGCACCCAGTTGTCCGAGAGATAGCGCGTCAGCTCAAACTGCACGCGCGGCTCCTCAATCGGGATGGTGGCGGGCATGATCAGCGCGTTGCGGTCGCCCTTCTCCCACAGGCTATGGATGACGGCGGCCATCAGGCGCAACACGCCACGGGTGCGCTGGAACTTGACCAGCGTAGACCAGTCGGTGTACAGCCGGTCGAAGATCTCGGGGTGGATGGGGTAGGCCGCCTTGATGCGCTGCTCGTAGCTGCTCTCGCGGCAGTCGGGCGGGAACTCCTGCTGCTGGGTGCGGTAGAGGTCGGCGAAGGCCCGCGCTACCACATCGCGGTCCTTGAACTGCGCGGGGTCGCTCAGCGGCTCGAACAGACGCCGCCGCACGATCTCGAAGCCCTCCTCGGCGCTGGCCGGTCGCCACGAGGACTCCACGCGCCCGATCACGTTGCGCAGGCGGTCGAGCGCCTCGCGCCCGCGCTGGCCGCCGACCTCGGCGTCGTCGGTCTGGGTGTGGGGCGAGCCGGTGGTGTCGGAGGCGGGCAGGCTGATGACCAGCAGGCAGTTTTTGGCCAGCTTGGCCGACTCGGTGAGGGCCTGCGCGAAGGTGAACTGGGTCTCGAAGCCGCCCGCCGGGAGGTCGCTCTGGTCATGGAGCTGGCGGGCGTAGGCCACCCACTCGTCGATCAGGATGAGGCAGGGGCCGTAGTCGTTGAACAGGGTGCGCAGGGCGTCGCCGGGGCTGGTGGCCCGCTCGTCGTCGAGCCGCACGCGCTCAAAGGCCTGCCGCCCGCCGAGCTGCCAGGCCAGCTCGCCCCAGAGCGTGCGCACCACGGTGCCGTCGGGCTTGACCGAGGGGTTGCCCGGCGAGATCTTGTTGCCCACCAGCACCACGCGGCGGGCCGTGGGCAGCGTCTCCACGCCCGCCGTCGCCATCACGCGGTCGATCCCGGCCAGCTCAGTGGGCTTCACGCCCGAGACCAGGTGGTAGAGCGCGAGCATGGAGTGGGTCTTGCCGCCGCCGAAGTTGGTCTGGAGCTGCACCACGGGGTCGCCGCCCGCGCCCTGAAGGCGCTGGAGCGCGCCGACCAGCAGGCTGATCAGGCTCTCGGTCAGGTAGGTGCGGCGGAAGAACTCGATGGGGTTGCGGTACTCGTCGCTGCCCTCGCCCAGGTGGACCTGCCAGAGGTCGGCGGCGAACTCGGCCTGCTGGTAGCGCCCGCTGGCCACGTCCTTGTGCGGCGTGACCACCTCGCGCCAGGGCTTGAGCGCGCCGGTGACGGTGCTCTCGATGGCGCTGCTCTTGCGGCGCTCGCTGCGCACCTGCTCGTCGAAGAACAGGCGCATCAGCTCCATACGCATGCGCTCGGCCTCATCGGCCTGCGGGGCGGTGATGGCGGTGAGCAGCCGCGCCACCGAGTCGAGGGCGCGCTGGGCGTCGTTGGTGGAGAAGGTGGCTTGGTGCGCCCACTTGTTGCGGTACTCGCGCAGCTCGCTGACCAGGCTGCGCTCGCCAAAGCCCAGGGTCTTGCGGAAGACCTCGTTCCACTGCTCCCACATCAGGCGCAGCAGCGCGGCCACATCCAGGTGCGGGGTGTTCTCATCGGTCCAGGTCAGCTCGTTCCGCCAGCCGTTGGTGACGGTCGTAACCCAGTATTTGCCATACTGCGCCTGAAGCTCGCGCTCGATGAAGGGCTGAAGCCCCTGGCGCAGCAGCTCCATCGCCTTACCCACGCGCTCGTAGTTGGTGGTTGCCATGGTGGTATCTCTCCCTTAGAACAGGCTCTGCTGCGTTGGGGTCGCGTCCGATGCGGTGGCCGCAAGCTGCGCCATCTCCATCCAGCTCTGCACGAGGCCGTTGTAGGCCAGCGCCTCCGCCGCGCGCTTCTTGCGCTCGCAGATGGTGTAGAGGCGGTAGGCCAGCTCGCGGGCGGTGTCCGCCCGTGGGCCAAGCGTGGCCAGCAGGCTGGCCGCCGCGCCCTCGCCCGCCGCCAGCGCCCGCACGAGGTGGTGAACCATCTCCCAGACGGTCAGGCGGTCATCGGCAGCGGGGTTCCAGTCCGCAGGCAGCTCCTCCGGGCGCAGCAGGCGCACCTTGCCCGCGCTGGCGGCCAGCAGGCCCGCGTGGACAAGGCCGCTCACGCTGGTGTTCTTGGCCTTGGAGAGCGTCTCGGCCACGCCATACTCGGCTGCGTCGAAGCCATACTGCTCGAACCAGGCGAGCGCCCAGCGCGTGTCGGTGTCGAAGTCGCCCTCCTGCTCGGCCAGCACCTCATCCAGGATCTCGTTGATGAGCTTGAGCGCCTCGCGCACGCTGAGCGGCGCACCGCTGGCGTCGATGACCTTGCTGTAGCGCGTGAAAATCGCCATGCCAGGACCGATGGCGGCCTGGGCAAGGTCCACCGGGGCAATGCTGCCCGCCTGGAGCAAGCGAAACGCCATTGGTAGTTCAGCCTTGAGCGCATTCATAAAGTCACGGCGCGTCACTGTTGGTGCATCTTGTGGGCGCTGACGGCAAACAAGAACTATTGAAGAGGCAAGAGCATTAGAACCAGAACTACGCATCCTACTAGCTAATTCTGTTCGTATTGGCCAAGTTCCACTTATAGTAAAACCTACATTAAGTACTGCTTCAAGAAATGTTTCCCAACCTGTAGTCACACCATTATCTGATTCAACTTGTTTGAAAGCATAGTAAATTGTAACTGGAAAAGCAGGATGTGCTTGTTGTGATAAACAACTCATAGCCTTTGTCATTCTATCCAGAAAGAATTTCTCAGCCTGATACTTTCCACCATGACGATAGGATGTTGCAACTAACTCTTCTGCTTTTGGAACTTCTAATGTCGTGAGTATATCAGGAAATGTACTTCTTAACATATTTCTTATCCAGACATAGAAAAAATCGGACAGATCAGCATACCCAATATTATCGTAATAGGGAGGGTCAGTGGATATTACTTTTTTCTGAGATATATTTTGCTCAGCTGCATCTAATTGTATGCTTATTCCAGGTATAACTGCTGTAAAATTAGATATAGAGATACAATATCGCTCAAGCATAGACTTCCAATTCCCTGAAGAGTGACTATATGGGTTAGCCTCAACAAATTCCCATGTCATAGGAATAGCTTGTCGACTAAAAGTACCTCGTATCTTTTCAGACGTATTATTCCAAGTGCAGATAGACGACCAATAATCAGAGCATTTATCAACTATAAGCGACATATATAATGATATCGCGCTTTTATAATCTATAATCTGTTCTTCTGTTAAGCTTTGAATATCAGAACCTTTCTCAAAATAGCCCTCTAGAATATCATCCTGGATTCTCTTTTGAAGTTCAATTACAAGATCGGAAAAAGTTTGGAGTGCAAGGAGTTGCCGTGCAGTAAAAAGAGAACTCCAGGTTTGCAGTCCATAGAGAATAGGTGTAAATGCACGAGCGTCCTGTACTAAGTTACCATCGGGTATCCATGTTGGATGTGCTTGAAAAGCAGCGCTTTCCTGATCTACTGTAGGCGAAAGATAAATACGTTCTTTTTTACCTTCAACAATGATAGCAATCAGGCGAGTGCCAATACGTCCAGCTTTCCCTTCAGATTTAATATACTCACCCGATATAGGAGATTGTGACATTAAGCACAAAAAATTAGCACGAGACAATTTTGTGCCTTTCTTTATTGACTCATGTAGGTCACTTTGACTCGTCTTTACCATAAAATCATATCTATCTCCTTTTATTAATGGTTCAATATAAACATACTTACCTGGCTTATTAGCAAGAACAAAGGTTGAGACTAAAGGCACATGAACGTGTCTGAATGCAGGGTTAGGGCTTGTTACAGTGCGCGCCCATAACCAAGCTATCACTGTAAGTGATTGCCCAACATATGCCTGCAAATCAAGCCGATCATGTGCCATTTGTTCTGTAATATAGATTTTTGGGTAAAGATATCCAATGCGTTTCTCAGATTCTTGGTACATCCATTGACCATAGTAACGTATATCTTCGGCAAGTCCCTGCGCGCCTTCCCACTGCTGATGGAGAGATAAGTGTTCTTGACGAGCTATAGGGTTGACCGGCGACATTCCCGCAAATTTTGGTGGAATCTCGATCATTGCCTTATTGATCAATACGGCCACCGGATTCAAATCACTAGCATAGCTTGTCAAACCCAAACGCTGTGCCTCCAAAGGTAATGAGCCACCACCAGCAAAAGGATCATGAAAATTGGGTAGATTATTAGGGTTGAATAATTCTGCCATCTGTGGATGGGTCTGATTTGCTGAGCAGACCCTTTGCCAACTCTTCCAAATCTCGTTACGTACCTGGGTGAGTACATCTTCATTGGTGGTGTTTTCCCACTGTACCAACTGCTCAATCAGCGCAAACAAACGCTCACGTTCTACCTTTTGTGCCTCCTCGGTGGGAAATAAATCGGGATGTGCTGAAGGATCATCGACCATTTGTGCAAATATTATTGCTCGTGCTGTAGCTAATGGTTTTCGAGACCACCATATATGAAGTGCGCTTGGATGACCATGATGTATCGACTTCTCGCGAGCACTTGCGACATTTATCTTTTCAAGCGGTAAAGCAACTTCGATGAGCTTCTTAAATGTATACATACCTCACCTCTGTTCTTATAGTTATCCCTTTTTATCATTGTTGTGAATGAGCTATATACTACAAGGAATTGTCAGAAAAGGATTTTCGCTTCTCATTAACAGATCCGCAAAGTCGTAGTTCACGCTCGTCACGCCGAAGTCCGGCTTCTGGGCGAAGGGCGTGCGCAGGTAGCGCACCTGCTCTTGGCCATCGGGCTGGAACACCACTATGGCTAGGATGTAGTCATCGGGCTTGTTCAGTGCGGTCAGGATCTCGTTCTTGGTCACGGTGATCGTCGCCGCATCCGCAACGCGCCCCTTGACCTCGATGAAGCGCAGCCTGCCGGTGGCGGGGTCGCGGCTCTCAATATCATAGCCCACGTGCTCGAACTCGCGGTCGATGGGGTCGTAACCCAGACGCCGCTCGGTGGCCATCACCAGATCGCGGGCGCGGGCCGCTGCGGCCTGGGTGTCGGCGCTGGGGCGCGCGGGCGCGGGGCGGCCCAGCATCGCCGCAAGCAGCCCGATGGGCACCACCACCAGCCCGCCCAGCACCACCGGCGGCAGCGCCGTGATCTGCGCCTCCAGGTCCAGCTGCGCCGTGCGGCGCTGGAGACGGCCCTCCAGCTCGTCGGCCCGCTTGCGCGCCTCCTGCGAGTTCAGACGGGCGTTGGTGCGCCCGGCCTGCTCCTGGAGCTTCAGCTCCTCGGCGCGGTGGTCCCAGTAGGTCATCTCCTTGGTCAGGCGCTCGCGCACGGCGGCCCGCGTCTTGGCGATCAGCGCCTGGCGGCGGTCGCGCACCTCGCGCAGGTGCTCCGGCACCGTCTGGGTCACGGCGTGCACAAGCGCCCGCTGCTCCAGCTCGCGGGTGATCCACGCGCACTCCGGGCGATCCAGCACCTGATCGGGCGTCACCTCATCCGCGCGCAGCGGGCGGTAGTCGAGGTAGGGCGCGTAGTGCAGGCTGCGCGCCGTCCCATCGGCGGACAGCTCCACATACAGCATCTGCTTGGAGATCGTGCGCTGCTCGCCGCTCGGCAGCAGGCTCGCGTCCTGGATGGCATGCTCCAGCGAGAACAGCACGCGCGGCTGTGTGCCGCCGTCGCGCTCATCCACCAGCACCGTCCCGCGCCGCAGCAGCTCGCGGTAGCGCTCCAGCATCAGGTCCAGCGTCGCATCTAGCAGCGGGTGGCCGGGGCACACAAAGGCGGCCTGGGCCATACCCTGGGGGGCCAGCAGCGCCTTGTCGAAGGCCACCCGCTCGTAGCGGGGCAGCACCGGGTCGCCAACGCCGATCTGGCGGTCGCGGCTGCGCACTGCCGAGGGTACATGCGGCACCTCGTAGCGATGCGGCTCACGCTGGCGGATCGTGCCACCCAGGTGCTGGAAGGCCGCCAGGAAGAACGACTCGATATAGTGCGGCTGGAGCCGCCGCGCCTCGGCCCGCTCCATCTCCTCGCGGATGCGCGCCACCATCCCCACATCCAGCGCATCGTTCGCCAGCGCCCGCTCCTCCAAAAGCTGCTGGAGGTGGCTGCGGTCCACCGCGCCCGCCACCGCGCGGGTCAGCCGCTCCCGCACCTCCGGCTGCTCGCCATAGCGGATGGCATCCAGCAGCAGCTCGCGCAGCGGCTTATCCTCAAACTGGAGCTTGCCCAGCACATCAAATACCTGCCCGCCCAGCGCCTCGCGCGCCTGGTCGATCTTCTCCAGCAGCGTGCGGTAGACATCGCCCTCGCGGGTCTCCGCTGCCACCAGGTTCCACAGGTGGCACACCTCGGTCTGCCCGATGCGGTGGATGCGGCCAAAGCGCTGCTCCAGCCGGTTGGGGTTCCACGGCAAATCGTAGTTGACCATCAGGTGTGCCCGCTGGAGGTTGATGCCCTCACCCGCCGCATCGGTGGCGATCAGCACCTGCACGTTGGGATCGTGGCGAAACGCCTCCTGGGCCTTGAGCCGATCCTCGCGCCCCATGCCGCCGTGGATCATCACTACCGCCTCGGCGCGCCCCAGCAGGGTGGTGATGCGCTGCACGAGATAGTTGAGCGTATCGCGGTGCTCGGTGAAGATCACCAGCTTCTGCCGGGGCGAGGCCACCGCCGCAGGCACGCTGCTGACATCCTCTGCACCATCTGCCGCCGCAGGGGTGAAGATGTTACCCAGCAACCCCGCCAGCTCGCGCCACTTGCGGTCATCGCCGCTGCCTCGCACCGCCAGAGCCTGCGCCTCCAGCGCGCGCAGCGTGATGATCTCCAGCCGTAGCTCCTCAATGGTCGTTGAGGCCGTGGCCTGCGTAGCCACCTGCTCCTCGATCTGCATGGCCTCCTGCTCGGGGGCATCCTCCAAATCGTCGATGTCGTCCGCATCAAGCGCGGCTGGGGCAGCCACCGCCGCACCGCGCCGCAGCAGCTCACGCTCGCGCAGCTCGGCCTCCAGCCGCTCGCGGCGGCGGCGCAGCGACTGGTAGATCGCCTCGGGCGAGGAGGCCAGCCGCCGCTGCAAGATCGTCAGCGCGAAGCCGACCGTGCCCGCCCGCTTATTGTTGTTCAGCGCCTCAGCCCGATTGAACTCCTCGCGCACGTAGCTCGTCACCGCCTGGTACAGCCCCGCCTCCGCATCCGAGAGCTGGTAGGGCACTGTGTGGGCGATACGCTCGGGGAACAGCGGCCTCTCCTTGAAGGTTAGCAGTTGCTCCTTGACCATGCGCCGCATTAGGTCGGACACATCGACCTGGTGCACGCCATCGCGGAACCGGCCCTCGAAACGGTCGGCATCCAGCAGGGCCATGAAGAGCTGAAAATCCTCCTCCTTGCCGTTGTGGGGCGTGGCGGTCATCAGCAGCAGGTGGCGCGTCAGGCTGCCCAGCAGCTGGCCCAGGCGGTAGCGCTTGGTGTACTTGACCTCACCGCCAAAGAAGGTCGCCGCCAGCTTATGAGCCTCGTCGCAGACCACCAGATCCCAGCGGCAGTCAGGGGCCTCCAGCTTCTGCTGCACCCGCTCATCGCGGGAGAGCTTATCCAGCCGGGCGATGATTAGGTTATGTTCGAGGAACCAGTTTCCGGTGCGGGCGGCCTCCAGCTGCTCATTCGTGAGGATCTCAAACGGCAGGTGGAAGCGGCGGAACAGCTCATCCTGCCACTGCTCCGCGAGGCTGCCGGGGCACACGATCAGGCAGCGCTGCACATCGCCGCGCGCGATTAGCTCCTTGATCAGCAGGCCCGCCATGATAGTCTTGCCCGCGCCGGGGTCATCGGCCAGCAGGAAGCGTAGCGGCTGGCGGGGCAGCATGGTCTCATACACCGCCGTGATCTGGTGCGGCAGCGGATCGACCAGCGAGGTGTGGACAGCCAGCACGGGGTCGAAGAGATGCGCTAGGCGGATGCGGTTGGCCTCGGCCACCAGGCGGAACAGCGCACCGTCGCCGTCGAAGCTCCAGGGCCGCCCCTCCTGCACGATCTCCAGGTCCGCCTCATCCGTGCGATAGAGCATCAGCGCCGCGCGTCGCCCGGTCGCATCCTGATAGGTCAGATCGATGGCGCTCGTCCCGTACCACTGCACGCTGACCACCGTTACCGGCCCCTGCGGCAGAATCCCGCGCAGGGCGGTCCCCGGCGTCAGCTCCTCCAAACGCACCACGCGCGTGCTCCTCAGCTCCATGCGCCGCACCAACGGGCCGCATGGGGCACTCAATGATCACCGTGCGAAACGCCGCCACCGCATCGATCCCCACGAGCGAGGCATAGGCCTGAGCGATGCGCCAAGCCGTCGTGCGCTGCATGCCGCCGCGCCGCCCAGGGTGCAGCCCTGGGTGCATCAGGCCCATAATGGTCGAGAAGCTCACCCCGGCGCGGCGGGCAAAGGCCCGCTGCGAGAGGCCCGCCTGGGCCACAAGATCAGGGAAGGTTGCGGCCAGCTGAAGGCGAATTGCAGGAGTCATCACATCCTCACCGGGTTTTAAACCCACTTGCACCCATCATACACCAAACGCAGGCCGTTGGGAATGCCCCACACAGCCTGCAAGCGCATGATAGTGGTTAAGGTCTGGTAAAAATGAAGCGTAGCGGTGGGAAAGGGCCAAGAAAGAGGGCAGATAGGGCAAACTAGTCCCTCACCAGATCCTCCAGCTCCTCATCACTCAGGTCGCGGAAGTACTCCAGCAGCATGCGGTGCGTGAACACCCAGCCCCCGCCCACCCGCCGCAGCAGCGAGCGGCGCGCCGCCGCGTCGAGCATTGCCGCGA
Organism: Chloroflexia bacterium SDU3-3; assembly: GCA_009268125.1. Lineage (NCBI taxonomy): Bacteria > Bacillati > Chloroflexota > Chloroflexia > Chloroflexia bacterium SDU3-3. Next base: position 11,220 of record WBOU01000037.1, read on the forward strand.
TGTTCCACGGCATCACGCCGCTTAGCCAGAGGAGTAAGCGCAGGGTGTAGTGCTGGATGACAGCACGACCGCCAAAAGCAAGCCCATTAAGGAATACCATACTAAATCCATAAACTAGCGCATTAGATAATCCAGACCGTAATCCTACATTGACTACCGTACAGAACATGTGATCGGCTTCTGATGGGCGCGAACGAGTGTTTTTGGCAGGCGATGGGGCAGCGGACGACGATGACGCAGGCACGAGGCCAGGAAGCGAAGCCCCAAC
>WBOU01000038.1 GCA_009268125.1 Chloroflexia bacterium SDU3-3
TCACTTCCCCCTGCCCTTCCGCCACTTCCCCCTGCCCTTCCGCCACTTCCCCCTGCCCTTCCGTCAATCTACGCGACATTCTATCAATCTACACCATATTTTATTATCTTATCCCAGGATACATAGCTATAACAAGCGTCCTTCATATCATCCCAGATATTTTCCAACGTAATAGAACTATCATAGACCTATCGCCGTACATTCTCCTCAGATCCGTATATATCATTATCAACGCATACACCCACTACAGCCCATAAAAAAACACCAAGGCCTCAAAGGGTTCTTTTCCCTTAGAGCCTTGGTGTCTTGGTGGTAAAGCGGTTTCCCCGCCCCCGCAGCTAGAGCTGGCCCAGGCGCTTCAGCTCGTCGCGAAACCACGGGATGGTGCGGCGCAGGCCCTCCTCGATGTCGACCTTCGGCTCCCAGCCGAGCACGCTCTTGGCCTTGGTGATGTCGGGCTGGCGCACCTGCGGGTCATCCTGCGTGCGCATGTCCTTGTACACGATCCCGCCGGGGTTGTCGGTCAACTTGTTGATCACCTCAGCGAAATCCTTGATCGTATACTCGCCGGGGTTGCCGATATTCACCGGCTCCACCTCATCCGAGAGCAGCAGGCGGTAGATACCCTCGACCAGATCATCCACATACTGGAACGAGCGCGTCTGCAGGCCATCGCCGTAGCATGTGAGCGGCTCGCCGCGCAGGGCCTGGGCGATGAAGTTGGGCACCACGCGGCCATCGCGCAGGCGCATACGCGGGCCGTAGGTGTTGAAGATACGCACGATCCGCGTCTCGACGCCGTGATAGCGGTGGTAGGCCATGGTCATCGCCTCGGCGAAGCGCTTGGCCTCGTCGTACACGCCGCGCACGCCGATGGTGTTCACGTGGCCGTAGTAGGTCTCGCGCTGGGGGTGCACCTGCGGGTCGCCATAGACCTCGGATGTGGATGCCAGCAGGATGCGGGCCTTCTTGTCCTTGGCTAGGCCCAGCACCTTGTGGGTGCCCAGCGCGCCCACCTTCAGGGTCTGGATGGGCAGCTCCAGGTAGTCCACCGGCGAGGCGGGCGAGGCAAAGTGCAGGATGGCGTCGAGCGCGCCCTCGATAAAGATATAGTTGGTGACGTCGTGCTTGATGAAGGTGAAGTTCGGATTCCCGGCCAGATGGGCGATATTGTCGGTCGCGCCGGTGATCAGATTGTCCATCGCGATAACACTGTGGCCCTCGGCGAGGAAACGATCGCACAGGTGCGAGCCAAGAAAACCCGCTCCACCAGTAATCAGAACACGCATGGAAAAGCTCCTTTGTCATCGATTAAAAACAGCGGCACCCGTCGCGCTGGCACGCGGCTGGCCGAGGCGCGGGGCATGGCGCTGCCACCCTGACATCTTATGCAGATCGGCTACGCTGCGCAACTAGGGAATTCCCCTGGCGAGAAGGCGGAGGGGCGTGCAGCACCCTCCGCAGGCGGGGATGTGTGGGAGAAGGCGAGGAGCGAGGCGCTAGTACGCGCCCTTGGCCGAGAGCACCACCGGCACGGTCTGCAGGATGATGCGCACATCCATGCCAGGCGACCAGTTCTCGGCATAGTAGATGTCGAGGCGCACCATCTCGTCGAACGAGGTGTCGCTGCGGCCCAGCACCTGCCAGAGACCGGTGAGGCCGGGCGTCACCTCCAGGCGGCGGCGGTGCCACGGCTCATAGCGCGAGACCTCGTCGGGCGTGGGCGGGCGCGGCCCCACGATGCTCATCTCGCCGCGCAGGATGTTCCAAAACTGCGGCAGCTCATCCAGGCTGGTGCGGCGCAGGAAGCGGCCAAAGCGCGTGAGGCGCGGGTCGTTCTTGATCTTGAAGATCGGGCCATCGGCCTCGTTCTGCGCGGCCAGCTTGGCCTTCAGCTCCTCGGCGTTGGGCACCATAGTGCGGAACTTATAGCACACGAAGGGCTTGCCGCCCTTGCCCACGCGCACCTGTCGGAAGATCACCGGCCCCGGCGAGTCGCGGCGGATGGCCAGGGCGCACAGCCCGCTGACCAGCAGGATGACCGGCGAGGCCAGCAGGATGAGGCCGATATCGATGGCGCGCTTGATCAGCAGGTTGACGCCCTGCAGCGAGACCTCCTTCAGGCCGATCAGCGGGATGCCGCCCACATTGCCAAAGTCCACGCGGTCGTAGCTCAGCTCGTACAGGTCGGGGGCGAGCCGGAACTCCACCCCGAACTCGCGGCAGATCTGCACCAGCTCGGGCAGGCGGCTGTGCTCCCAGAAGGGCAGCGCCAGGATGACCTGGGACACCTGCTGGCGCTTGAGCAGCTCGCGCAGGCCATCGACCTGGCCCAGGTGGCGGAAGTGGCCGTTGGGGCGCTGGGTGCCGGGGGTGGGGCCGTCGTCTAGGTAGCCCAGCAGGGCATAGCCCAGGTAGGGCTGGGCCACCAGGCCCTCCATCACGCGCCAGGCCAGCCCCGAGCCGCCCACCACCAGCACCGGCTCGCGGCCCACGCCCCGCGTCCACTGCCAGCGCTGCACGCCCAGCGCGATGCCGCGCCAGGCCGTGAGCAGCACGATGCTAGCCGCCCAGGCGAAGGCGAAGATCAGGCGCGAGTAGAACTGGGTGGACGACCAGAGAAACACGAACACGATCATGGCCGCCACCGCCGTGGTGGTGCCGCTGGCGATGATGCTGGCGTGATCCATCAGGCTGGCCGAGCGGGGCTGGCGGTAGAGGCCCTTCATGGTGAAGAGCACCAGCAGCAGCACCACCATCAGCCCGGCCAGCGGTATGAAGCGGAAGAACGACACATAGTTCTGGGCCTGCACCTCGCGAACCACCCAGTTGAAGGGGGTGGGCCAGTCCCAGTCGTAGCGCATCTGGTAGGCAAAGGCAAAGCTGATCAGAATGAACAGCGCATCAATCGCCATCATCCCCGTCTGCCGCGCCCACTGGCGCATGTGGGCGCGCAGGGCGCGGGCCTGTAGCAGGCGCGCGGTCGTCGTGCTGGCAAGACTCGGCTGTCTCTGTGTTTCCATCGCGTCTCTCATCTCATCTGGCATCTTGTGCCCATGCGCAAACACGGCCCTGGCGGAGGCAGGCCGCTGGTGCGCGCCGCGTGGCGCTGGTGGGTACAAAGCAGGCCTGTGGCCCGGCTATGCCATTGAAAAGCTGCGTTTCTGTCATGGTTTAGATTGGCGCTATTGTACCATCAAATGCCAAAAGATCTACTGGGCGTTTTGCCGCCCCAGGTGTTGAGGCGCGGCGGCGAATATCAGTGTGGGCATCAGGCGCGGTGGTGATGCTGGCAATGCCGCTGCAATGGGGAACGCCACATGCATCGTCCAGAGCTTCAATGATGGCAATACCAGCGCCCTGCTCCCATGGGCAAGCTTCGGGCCGCCAGCAGCGCATCGGGCGGCAGGTTCTGCCGAGCGCCCGCAGAAAAACAAAAACGGAGGATACACGAGGTACCCTCCGTCGGAGACCGCTGTGGGCCTGGGGCTACGCGCCCTCGGGCGCGGCGTCGTACTCCCAGTAGTCGTCGTCGTCGCGGCCAAACCAGCGGAAGAAGATCACCGTGAGCACCACGAAGAACACCAGCCCGCCCGGCACCCACATGATCAGCCCGCCCAGCGTCTGATCCTCCATCACGCTCAGGCCCCAGATCCGGGGCGCGGCGGCGTAGGTCGGGTAGAGCGGCTCCTTGGCGAAGGTGATCATCGCGCCCAGCAGGGTCGGCGGCACCGACTCGAAGAACAGGTAGAGCACGCGGGTGCCCTGGTGCAGCGCCGGGAACTCATCCAGCGGGCTGAACACCGGCCACCACGTGAGCACCGCCGTGGCCATAAAGCTCATGTGCTCTAGGATATGGATCGGCTGGCTCTGCAGCGCGGCCTCGTAGTAGCGCGGCACGTGCCAGATCCAGTAGACCACGTTGAACGCGAAGAACGCGAACACCGGGTGCGTCAGCACGCGGCCCACCGGCAGGCTGATCGCGCGCACGATCGGCAGCTCCACGATCGGGCGCAGCAGCCAGCGCGGCGTGCCCAGCAGCAGCAGCGGCGGCCCCACCAGGGTAATCAGCAGGTGCTGGATCATGTGCCCGGTCAGCAGGTAGGCATCGCCCAGGTGATCGAGCGGCGACACCAGCGCCACAAACAGCGAGAGCACGCCCAGCAGAAAGATATACTGCTGGCTGATCGGCACCGGCGCCGAGCCGGGGAAGAACCGGCGCAGCGGCCCCACACACAGCAGGTAGGCGCTGGCCTGCATGATCAGGCCCAGCACCAGCTGCGGCTCCCAGTTCCAGATATACATAGGCCCTATCCTTCAGGTCGTGCCGCCGAGGGGCGGCGAGCGGTGCGCCAGCTAGCCTGCGATGCCGGGGTGGGTGCCCGAGAACAGCGCCAGGAAGGCCAGCACGAACAGCACCGCCAGGGTAAACGGCGCGAGGAACACGAACTTGAAGATGTTCCTATCGCCCTTCATGTGCATGAACCACATCACCACCATGGTGCCCTTCAGCACCATCAGCGCGATCAGGCCGCCGATCACCGCCGTGTGGCCCAGCCCGATGAAGGGCCAGAACACCTCGACGATGGTGACGATCGCCAGGATCGCGGCCACCAGCCAGTAGAGGCCGGTGTGATCCTCGTGGGCCTCCTCGCCGTGGGCGGCGTGGGCGGGCGTTGCATCGGTATGCGCCATAGCAGAACCTCCCATGTGAGCCGCAGCGGAGGCTACGGAAGCAGATAGATCAGGGTGAACACCGCCACCCACACCAGGTCGACGAAGTGCCAGTACAGGCCCACCAGCTCCACATCCATGTGCTCGGCGACATTGTAGCCCAGGGTGCGGCTGCGGAACAGCACGCTCAGCAGCCAGGCCACGCCGATGGCCACGTGGGTGCCGTGGAAGCCGGTGAGCACAAAGAAGGTGGTGCCCAGCAGCGAGCTGCTGAGTGTCAGGCCCTCGTGGTAGAGATGGGTGAACTCGTACACCTGCCCGCCCAGGAAGCACAGGCCCAGCCCGGCGGTGGCGGCAAGCCAGATAGTGAACCACTTCTGGTCGTTCTTGCGGATGCTGGCCAGCGAGAGCACCATGGTGAGGCTGGATGCCAGCAGGATGGCGGCCAGCAGCGCGGTGAAGTTGATGCCCAGCATCTCGTGGGGCAGCTGCGCATCCGAGCGGGCCGCGTTCACCGGCTTGTAGATCAAGTAGGTCACGATCAGCGCGCCGAAGAACATCGTCTCCGACCCAAGGAAGGCCCAGATGCCGAGCTTGCGGCTATCCACGCCCAGGGATGTCTCGCCGTGGGCCGAGCCATGGGCGGCTGGCGCGTGGGCTGTGGTCAGTTCGCTCATAGGTTACTCCATCGGCGTGGGGCGCTGGTGCGCCCCACGGGTTAGATCGGGGCGCTAGTGGGCCGACGCGTTGTCGCGGTCGGCGGCGCGCAGCCACACCGTCACGCCAAAGGCGAAGAAGCCAAGGCCCACCACGATCGCGATCACGCTGGGGATGGCGGCGGTGGAGAGGTACAGGATGCCGTAGAACACCACGCACAGCGCGATGGCCACGTACAGCGGCGCGAAGGTGGGCGAGGGCAGGTGGATGCTACCCGGCTCGACAGGCCGGTTCAGTTCCTCTAGATCGAGCGGGGCCAGCTCTCGGCGCTTCACCGGCTTGGTGGTGGGGCTGTGGGCCACATCCAGGTCAGGGTACTTGCTGTCCCACAGCGGGCGGCGGCTGTGCACGGTGGGCGTGGAGGCGAAGTTGTAGGCCGGGGGCGGCGAGGCCGTCGCCCACTCTAGCGTCGCGCCGTCCCACGGGTCGTTGGTGGCGCGCTGGCCCGAGCGCAGGCTGACGATCATGTTCCACATGAACAGCGCCACCGCGATCGCGATACCGAACGAGGCCACCGTCTGCACCATGTTCCAGAAATCCCAGCCCATGCCGGCCTCGTAGGTGTAGATGCGGCGCGGCATGCCCTGGGTGCCCAGCTCGTGCATGGGGCCGAAGGTCAGGTTGAAGCCGATCAGCAAGATCCAGAACTGCACCTTACCCAGAGTCTCGTTCAGGTAGCGCCCGGTGAACTTGGGGAACCAGTAGAAGGTGCCCGCAAAGATACCGAAGATCGCGCCGCCGAACAGCACGTAGTGGAAGTGCGCCACCACGTAGTACGAGTCGGTCTGCTGCAGATCGACGGGCGGCGAGGCCAGGGTGATACCCGAGATGCCGCCGATCACGAACATGGCGATGAAGCCAAGCGCGTAGTACATGGCCGCCTTCATCTGGATCGAGCCGCGGTAGATCGTGGCGATCCAGTTGAAGATCTTCACGCCAGTGGGGATGGCGATCAGCATGGACGCGCCCGAGAAGAAGGCGTCCACCATCGGGCCAAGGCCGGTGCCGAACATGTGGTGCGCCCACACCAGGAAGCCCAGGAAGCCGATGGCCACGGTGGAGTAGGCGATAAACGCGTAGCCAAAGATCGGCTTGCGCGAGAACACCGGCAGCACCTCGGAGACGATGCCGAACACCGGCAGGATGAGGATGTAGACCTCGGGGTGGCCGAAGAACCAGAACAGGTGCAGCCACAGCATCGGGTCGCCGCCCTCGTTGGCCAGGAAGAAGCGGGTGCCGAAGTTGCGGTCGAACAGCAGGAACACCTGGGCCACCGTCAGCGACGGGAAGGCGAAGATCACGATGAACTGCGTGACCAGCTGCGCCCACGCGAACAGCGGCATGCGGTTGATCTTCATGCCCGGCGCGCGCATGTTCAGGATGGTGACGATGAAGTTCACCGCGCCCGCGATCGAGGCCACGCCGGTGAGGGTCAGGCCCAAGATCCAGTAGTCCATACCGTGGGTGGCCGAGAGCGTCGGCCCCTTCTCGGTGAGCGGGGCGTAGGCGAACCAGCCAGCGTTGGGCGCGCCGCCCAGGATGAAGCTGGAGTAGAGCATCAGGCCGCCCAGGATGAACAGCCAGATCGAGAGCGCGTTCATGCGCGGGAAGGCCATGTCGCGCGCGCCGATCATCAGCGGCACGATATAGTTGCCCAGGCCCACGTTCAGCGGCATGACGGCCAGGAACACCATGGTGGTGCCGTGCATGGTCATGAGCTGGTTGTAGACATCGGGCGAAAGGAACGTGTTGTTCGGCGTGCCCAGCTGGATGCGCATCAGCAGCGCCTCGATGCCGCCGATGATGAAGAACACAAATGCCGAGAGCATGTACATGATGCCGATCTTCTTGTGATCGACGGTGCTGAACCAGCTTAGCCAGCCCGAGGGCGCGGCAGACGCCTGCGGAATGCCGACTGGCCGTTGCAGCGGGCGCTCAACTGTTGCCATGGTGCCTCCAAAAATGCTTGCCCGTTATGCCTTCGGGTGCTAGCGCGCTTGCGGCAGGGGGATGTTGGTCTTCTGGCCTTCCAGGTAGGCGATCAGGTCTTTGATCTCCTGATCCGTCAGGTAGCCGGGCTTCACCGTGCCGCCCATGATGTTCCCCGGCTTGATCATGCTGGGGTCGTAGAGCCAGCTGTACAGGTTGCCGCTATTGTTGGGCAGCAGGCCCGCCGCCAGGGTGGTGCGGTCGCCCAGGTAGGTCAGGTTGGGGCCAGTCACGCCCTTGGCCTTGGGGTTGTCGTTGATCATGTGGCAGACAGCGCATTTCTTCTCGAACACGGTGTAGCCGTTGGAGGCCACGCCGCCTGTGCCCACGCCGGTGTACGCGCCCTGCGGGAAGGCAGGCATATGCGGCACATACTTCTCCTGGGTGTTCGGGAAGGCCTCGGGGCCAGCGTAGGGCTGGGTGGATGCCGCCGCCGGGGTGCTGGTGTGCGCGGCGATCCAGCGGTCGAACACATCCGGCTGCACCGCGATCACGCGGAAGCGCATGAGCGCGTGGGCCTCGCCGCAGAACTCGGCGCACTGGCCACGGTAGACGCCCTCGTTGGTGGCCTTGAACGAGAGGTAGTTGGTGTTGCCGGGGATCATGTAGGTCTTGCCGGCCAGCTTGGGGATCCAGAAGTTGTGGATCACATCCACGCCATCCAGCTGCACCGTCACATCGCGGCCCACCGGGATGTAGAGATCGCCCGAGGTCACGATCGACTGATCGGGGTACTTGAACTCGAACCACCACTGGTGGCCTACCGCCTGGATCCGCAGCGCGGTCGGGTCCATCCGCGAGTTGACCGCCTGGGTGCGGAAGGTCAGCACCGCGATCACCAGCACGATCAGCGCTGGCGCGATGGTCCAGGCGATCTCGATCGTGGTGTTGCCGTGGATCTGGGCGGGCATCGCATCATTCTTGCGCGCGCGGAACTTCCAGATCGCGTAGACCAGGATACCTTCCACCACCACGAACACCGCCAGCGCGGCCCATGCGATCGGGGTAAGCAGGGCCAGGATGTTCTCGGCGTGGGTGCCGTGCGTATCCAGGGTTGACATGGGCTTGTCGGCACCGCAGGCCGCCAGGGCGAGTGCGCCAGCGATGAGTACCCCGCTCACCTGCACAGCGCGCCAGATGGAACGACGACTTGGCATGAAGCCTCCTAACTAGGGGAGCAGCGAAGACGGCAGCAGGAGCTACAAGGTGGCGCAGATATCGCTTCCACCAGGCTTAGCGCCTACCACGTTGGAGTATCAATATTCCTACCACGATGTGTGTAGTGTGTACCACCCGCAGGGAACATTAACCCTGCGTGAATACTACGTGAAAAGTTACGCAATCTATTATACTGAGATTCTGCGTATCGTCAATGTGCTGAGCAGGCGCTCATGTGATTAGAGTGGGTTATTTCGCGAGCTTTAGAGATATTCTACCACCGAACCGCCAGCGCCGCCGAATGAGTATCGGCTGAACGCCGCCGTGACAAAGGTTGCGCCATTGCAACTTTCGCCACGGCAGCAGCGGCCTACGCCCCCAGCAGGATGGGCAGGGTGGCGCGGGCGCATGCGTCCCAGGTGAACTGGGCGGCCCGCCGCATGCCGCGCGCGGCCAGATCGGCGCGCAGCGCGGCGTCGCCCAGCAGGCGGGCCAGCCCCGCCGTGATCGCGGCGGTGTCGCGCGGGTCGACCAGCAGCGCGGCGTCGCCCGCCACCTCGGGCAGCGAGGATGTGGTGGATGTGAGCACCGGCGTGCCGCAGGCCATGGCCTCCAGCACAGGCATGCCGAAGCCCTCGTAGAGCGAGGGGAAGGCGAAGGCCGCAGCCCCGGTGAGCAGCGCGGGCACATCGGCATCCGGCACATAGCCCAGGAAGCGGATGTGCTCGGCCACGCCCAGCGCGGCGGCCTTCTGCTCGATCGCCTGGGTAAGCCAGCCCAGCTTGCCCGCGATCGCCAGCCGCGCCCCGGCGCGCTCGGCCTCGCCCAGCGCCGCGAAGGCCTCGATCAGCCGCTCCAAGTTCTTGCGGGGCTGCACGGTGCCCACAAACAGCACATAGGGCGCGCCCGCCAGCCCGTGGCGCTCGCGGGCCTGGGCCACCGCCTCGGGCGGGCAGGGCCGGAAGCGCGGCGCGACGCCGTGGTGCACCACCTGGATCTTCTCGGCGGGCACGCGGGCGTGGCGCACCAGGTCATCCCGTGTCGCGCCCGAGATCGCGATCACATGGCTGGCCACGCGGGCGCTCCAGGCCGTGGAGAGCCGCAGGTACAGGCGGTGCGCCCGCGCGTGGGCCTCGGGGAAGTGGATGTAGCCCATGTCGTGGATGGTGACGACGGTGCGCGTGCGGCGCAGCGCGGGCGCGCCCAGCGGCACCACGTGCGCGGGCACGAACAGCACGTCGGGGGCGCGCGCCAGCAGCTCGCCGCTCAGGCGGGCGTGCGTCCACAGGCGCGGGAAGGGGATGCGGCGCAGCGCAAAGTTGCTGCCCAGCGGCGGCAGCGCGGCGGGCATCTGGTTGCAGTAGAGCGTGTAGCGGCTGCGGGTATCGCGCTGGGCCAGCGCGGCCAGCAGCTCGTAGGTGTAGTGCTCGGTGCCGGTGCGCGCCGCCACCGCCATGCGCGAGGCGTCGATGCCGATATGCAGCGGGGTCATGTGGCTCCTTGTTCTGCTGTGCGGGCGGCGCTACTCGCGCTCCCAGCTGCCCTCGCCGACGCCCCACTCGATCTTGCTGCGCCGCAGCAGGGCCTGCAGCCGCTCGTCCTTCTCGATCAGCTCGATGATCCGGCTGGTGGCGGCCTGCAGCATATCCACCGTCAGCGGGCGGTCGGCGCGGGCGGCGGGCACATCGAAGATCAGCGGGATGCTGTGGCGCACGTACTCGGGGTCGGGGCTGGTGCTCATAGGGCCTCCGCAAGGGGTGCGATAGTATCCAGCACATAGTCGGGCCGGATGTCCGATCCGTCCAGGGCCGCGCGCGGCGTCGCGCCGGTAAGCACCAGGGCCGAGGCCATACCGGCGCGCACGCCCATGGCCACGTCGGTCTCCAGCCTGTCGCCCACCATGATGCAGCGTTCAAGCGGCAGCTGCAGCAGCGCCGCGACCTCGGCCACGGTGATAGGAGAGGGCTTGCCCACCACCTGCTCGATGCGGGTGCTGGTGCAGGCCTCGATCGCGGCGATGATCGCGGCGGCGTCGGGCTGGCCGCCGCCCGGCACGGGGCAGTAGCGGTCGGCGTTGGTGGCCACCAAGCGCGCCCCGGCGCGGATGGCATCGAAGGCGACCTGCAGCTTGTGGTAGGTGAAGGTGCGGTCGAACGAGGCCACCACCACGTCGATCTCGCCCGCCCGCTCGCTGAGCGCGAACCCGGCTGCCACCAGCTCGTCGATCAGGGGCTGCTCGCCGATCACGAACAGGCGCGCGCCGGGGGCCTCGCGCAGCAGCCAGCGCGTCATCACCAGCGAGGAGTTGATGATCTGGTCGATGCTGGCGTCGACGCCCAGCCGCCGCAGCCGCTGCACGTAGGCCTCGCGGGTGTGGGTGGGGTTGTTGGAGAGGAAGGCGATCTTGCGGCCAGCCGCCCTGAGCGTGGCCAGAGTCTCGACCGCGCCGGGCAGCGCGGCGTCGCCCAGGTAGATCGTGCCGTCGAGATCGAAGATGTAGCCGTCGTAGGCGGGTATTGCCATTGTGTTGTCCCATCTGCCCGCGCAACCGTTGCGCGGCTGGGGGCGATTGTACCATGGCTTGTTTCAGCGGCGCGGGCGATTGGGCCTACGGCGTAAGCCGTTTGCACTTTGTGATGATGTGCATCATCTGGATACGCGATGTGGGTGCGGCGGGGGAGGTGGGTAGCGGCCCCGCGCGGGCGGCGGCTCGGGGCCAGCCCCTAGCAACCCCGCGTAGGGATGTAACCCCTCACATGGTGTCACTTTTGGGAAGTGTCAGAAGTACACTTTCCAGCGAACGGGCATGGATAGACCGAACGCGTGCTGGCGGTTTTGCCACGCGATGGCCAGGGTGAACAAGCTGCACTGCCAT
>WBOU01000039.1 GCA_009268125.1 Chloroflexia bacterium SDU3-3
TCCTCAACTCGGCGACCTATGATGCGCGGGGCAATCTCGCGGCGGTGATGCAGATCGCCAACAGCGCCATGCGCCTGACCACCGCCTACACCTACACGACCGACAACCGCGTGCAGGAGGTGAAGGACGCGGCGGGCATCCGCACCCGCTACGCCTACGACACGCTGGGCCAGTTGACCGACGTGACGGTGGGCTATGGCACCGCCGACGCGCAGACCACCCACTACGCCTACGACCCGCTCGGGCGCGTGACCGATACCACCACGGCCTACGGCACCCCGTTGGCCCGCACCGATCATGTCGACTACAACCCCGACGGCACGGCGCAGCGCAGCGTGGCCAATTTCAAAGACGGCGTGTTTGACCCGGCGACGGTCGACGAGGATGTGATCACCACCTTCGGCTACGACCTGCTGGGCCGCGCGATCTGGACGCGCTCGCCCGCTGGCCGCTACGATGTGACCCACTACAGCGATGCGGGCCAGGTCGACTGGACCGCGCGCAACCTGACGGGCTACAGCGGCGGCGGCGCGCTGCCCGCCGCGCCGCCCGCGTTCACGCCCAGCGCGCCCGACGCCAATGTGGCGACCTTCTACGGCTACGATGGCCTGGGCCGCACCGAGCTGGTGACCGAGACCGGCATTCTGACCGGCACCTTCGACCCGGCCACGCTGCGCTTTAGCGCGGCCACCACGCGCACCACCCGCACCGAGTACGACGAGCAGAGCCGCCCGGTGACGGTGACGCTGAACTACCGCCCCGGCCTGCCCACCACGGTGGACACCAATCTCCAGACCATCACCTACTACGATGGCGCGGGCAACGTGACCTGGTCGCGCGACACCCTGGGCCGCTGGACGCGCTACGAGTACGACGAGCTGGGCCGCTCGGCCAAGACGACGGTCAACTATGAGAATGGCGACCCGAGGTTTGTCTCTGGGGGGGCCACGCCGACGCCCACGGTGACGGCGACGGCGACCGCGACGCCGACGCCCACGACCGCGCCCAGCGTGACGCCCAGCCCGACCACGCCACCGACCCCGACGCCGGACAACACCGGCTGGACCGACGGCCACGACACCGACCTGGTGCAGGTGAATCGCTACAACGCCAAAGAGCAGCTGGAGCAGGTCATCACCAACTACGTCGATGGGACATGGGTGAAAACGGAGCCGGTAACCGATACGATTACCTACTACGCCTATGACGCCTTAGGGCGTACCCTGACAACGACGCAGTACAAAGATGCGAAATGGCCGGTCAATGATTTCTCACGCCTCGTCTCAAACAGCTATCCTCCGACCTCGACCCTCACGCTGCGCGTAAAGCATGCTGCCTACCCGACCACCGGGTACGAGTATGATGGCCAGGGTCGCACGGTCAACGTCTTCCAGAACTGCACGGGCGGAACCACGGTCAAAGCCTGCGGCAGCTTTGATCGCGGCAACATGCGCAACATCATCGCGCGGACCGAGTATGATGCGCAGGGCCGGGTGCTGCGGACCATCGGCAACTACCGCGACGGCAGCTATGTGGCTACGGCCAACGACGAGGACCAGATCACGCAGTACGCCTACGACGGCCTGGGCCGCGTGACGGCGACCATCCAGAACCCGCAGGCGGGGGTGCCCGCCGACGCCGAGACCAATGTGACGACCCAGACGGTCTACGACGTGCTGGGCCAGACCATCCGCACCATCGCGCCCTCAGAAACGGCCACGCAGCGCGGCTACGACGCGCTGGGCAACACCACGGTGATCACCGACGCGATGGGCCGCGTGACCCGCATGGGCTACGACGGCGCGGGCCAGCTGCGCTGGACCAAGCGCGGCGATGGCCAGGTGTCGCTGGTGCAGCGCGACGGGCTGGGCCGCACGACCCAGACGGTGCTGAATGTGGTGCCCGGTAGCACCGCCGATGACACCAACATCACCACGCGCCAGACCTACGACCGCGCAGGCCGCGTGGTCAGCCGCACTGACGCGCTGGGCCATATGACGCAGTACACCTACGACCTACGCGATAGCCTGACCAGCGTGACCGAGAACGTGCTGGCTACCTGCGACACCAGCCACACCGACTGTAACATCACCACGCGCTACACCTACGACCACCTGGGTAACCGCACGGCGATCATCGACGCGCGGGGCAACCGCCGTACGTTTACCTACAACCCGGCGAGCGAGCTGGACACCGCCACCGACGCGCTCGGGAGGAAGACCACGTGGAGCTATAACGGCACCGGCCAGCCAACAAAAATCGTCTACCCGGATGCGACCACGATTAGCCCGATCTACGACACCCTGTTCCGGCTGAAGAGTCCCGGCCTGAACATCAACTACACCTACGACCTGCTGGGCCGCCGGACGCAGATGACGGATGGGACGACGACGAACTACACCTACGACGCGATCGGCCACCTGAAGACGGTGACGCTGCCCAACAAGCAGGGCACCATCCAGTATGACTACAACAAGGATGGCGCGCGGCAGACGCTGATCTACCCCAGCAAGCGGGCGGTGAGCTACCGCTACTATGCCGATGGCCAGCTCAAGACGGTGAGCGAGGGCCAGGCACCGACCCCGCTGGCCAGCTACACCTACGACGCGGTGGGGCGGCCCGACACGGTGCAGCGCGCCAACGGCACGCAGACGACCTACGGCTTCGATGGGGCCGACCGGCTGCGCACGCTGACAACCACGCAGACCAGCACCAACGTGACGCTGGCCAGCTTCGGCTACACCGTGAACGCGCAGGGCCAGCGCACCCAGGTGCGCGAGACGCTGCCCGACCACAGCCGCACGATCGACTATGCCTACGACGGCCTGGGCCGTCTGGAAACAGCCGACGCCAGCACCGGGACCGACTACACCTACCGCTACGACGTGGTGGGCAACCGCACCGACGGCGGGAAGACCTACAACGCGGCCAACCAGGTCGATGGCTGGACCTACGACCTGAAGGGTCGCCTGACCAGCGACGGCACCACCACCTACGGCTACGACGACCTCGACCGCGTGATCAAGCTGAACGGCGTGACGCAGCGGTACAACGGCGACGGGGTGCTGATGCAGAGCGGGACGATCACGTACACGCAGGACGTGGCGCTGGCGCTGCCGCAGGTCATCCAGACGCTGGGGACGGACTATATCTACGGCGCGGACCGCCTGGCGGAGGTGAGCAAGACCGCCCGCACGTGGTACACCGCCGACGCGCTGGGCAGCGTGCGCCTGACGATGGGCGACACCGGCGCGGCGCTGAGCAGCATCGACTACGACCCGTGGGGCCAGGTGGAGCGCGGCACGGTCGCCCGCTTCGGCTTCACGGGCGAGCTGCAGCAGGGCAGCAGCGTACACCTGCGCGCGCGGTGGTACAATGCCGCCAGCGGCAGCTTTGCGAGCGTCGACCCCTACGCGGGCGACCCGGCCAGCCCCGCCAGCCTCGCGCCGTACATGTACGCCTACAACCAGCCGACGCTGTTTACCGACCCGAGCGGGCGGTGTATCTCCTGGCTCCTGGGGCCGTGGAATCCTGATCCCAGCTGCCAGTACATTGGGGATGCTGCCGCAAAGAAGGGGCAGTGGAACTATGGGGATGGGCTGACCTATGCCGCCGGTGCCGCTGGTGTCCAGCGCGATGAGGATGGGAACTACGATGTTCTCGGCTATGTGCTCAATAGCAATCCTGCGCTCACAGCCCCGATCAATGCGGTTCAGGCCATTGGCACGTTGGGACGGCTTGCCATTGATGAAGATGCCCGTGCCGCTGCGTGGAAGAACGATCAGGCCACATGGAGCAAGGTCAGCAATGTTTCGGCGTGGCCGAGTGCGGTGGGCGGATGGATTACTCAACCTTTCGTTGACTTTGGCCAAGGATTCATGCAAAATGACATGTATCGCCTGGGCAAAGGGGCACGAGGGGTTGGAGAAGATATCGTTGCGGCAGCAAGTATAGTTAGCGTAGCTCAAACTGCTCGAAACCTGTGGAATTTGAAAAATATAGGAATGGCTAGAACTATTGGAGGTCAGGTTCCGAAAGATTGCATGAATGCAGCTGATTATGTTATGGGTGTAGATCGTAAAACTATTTTTAAAGGTCCTTTCAAGAGATTGGGCTCATATAATCCCATTTTCGACCAACTAGGGTTAAGTAGACCTGGACATGTTGCTGTACAAAACGCTAATGGGACAATTACTGATATATCGATCTTAGAAAATATCCGCGCTTACTCACCTGGTGGAAAACTACCATCAGATCTAGAAAAATATTCTTATTACGATACATTTACACCTTCAGAGTATAATAAACTTCTTAATAGGTTTATAGAAGCTTGGAAGTCTTCACCTGAAGCGAATGTAAGGCAAGTAGGACCTAAAGATGATCCATTTTTTGGTACGGGCGAAGCACCAATTGGTGGATTGGATGAATTTCTACGCTCTATTGGATGGAAAGAATAATCTATAAAACAAGGAGATAAGGTTTATGCCATTTGTTAACTTAGAATTAAAAAAATTAACCTATAGGGTTGTTATTTACGGAATAGGGTTAAGTGGAAAGACCACTACTGTTGCTAGATTGAACTCATTACTAGCTAATGATGAGCTTATAAGTGTTGCAAGTGAAAATGACCGCGCTCTATTATTTACATATAATACAGGTTTGAAATTTAAAAGGTTAGATGTTTATATACAAGTTATAACTATGCCAGGAAGTCACCTAAATAGAGATTATATTTGGACAAAAATGCTAGAAAATTGTGATGGTGTTGTAATTATAATAGACTCACAAAAATCTCGCTTGAAAGAAAATATATTAGCAATAACGGCCTTGAGGAGTTATATCAAAAATGCAGGAGGTAATATAGATAATATACCTGTCATATTGCAGTATAACAAACGAGATTTACCAAATTCACTCACATTAAAAGAGCTTAACCGAAATTTTGGTTTCTTTGGTTGGAAATATATCGAGACTATCGCTACTGAAAAACTAGGCCTATTGGTGGTATTTGAAACTATATTAAAAATGATTATTAAGTAATTTTGAATTATGGCGTAAGCGTTATAATTTGTGATTACGTGACGAATATGAGCTAAAAATCGTAAGTGTGCGCCTCACCACCAGCGCGGTGGGTCATCACCCCCACCGCGTCCCCCCCTAAAACTTCACATAATCCACCGCGTTATCATCCAGGTTTTGCAAGTCGTGCGCATACCGCATCGTCGTGCGCGGGTCCTTGTGGGGTTGAGCCGACATACGTGTAATAATAGGAAATAAACGAAAACGTGTAAGCGTTTTAGGGCTTCCCCATGCAGAATACGCGCACCACCCTCCTTTCGGTTTTGTAGTCAAAAACCCCCATCTTGCCCTTTATGACGCTGATGTGGTTAGGCCCCATGTCCGAGGACATGGGGCCGCTACGGCTGCATCCTTGCCTGCATGGGGGCGTTCAGGGATTCGTGTTCGGCAAGGCCCAGCTCAGCACTGCCTCGAAGGGCGGCGGTGGTTCTGGTGAGAGGTGGTAGGCCCCAAAGCGTTGGATGTGCCGGGTGATATAGGGGCTGAGGGTCGCGAGATCGGCCCACTCGACTGGGTATCCGTCATCGAGCATGGCCTTGAGCGTGGGGTTTTTTCGGTATGGAGTTTGCGGCGCATGGGTTCTCCATTCCCCCTGCCTGAACATTCTGTTCCATTGCTCCCGCCTCCTAGTTAGACCATGCTGAATCTATCTTATTATATAGTATGTTTCTAATATTCATCGTGCGCCAATAGGGCCAATTCCTTGGTAATGCGCATCTACAGCCATTGCGCATACATCTGCAAGCTTACCACCTCTCACACAACTAAGGTAATTTTTTGTTAAGTATTCAGCCTCATTGAATGCTTGAGATACATCACCTCCTTGCAATGATATATCAACGGCTCTGTAAAACCAGTAAGGATCGAATTCCTGATCTTCAAACAAGTCAATACTGCTATTATTACCTTGTGTAAGGAAGGAATGGTAAGATTCATATAGATTATATGAATCCTCTGTAACTTGACTTCTAAATTCAATCGATTGAGCTATTGATTCTCTTGGAGGGAAATAACTTTCTTCAAATATACTTGTTGTTTTACTTAATGCCTTAAATAATTCCCAACATTCTGTGGGGTTTTCACTTGTTCGAGAAATAACCATAGAGGAAGTACGTATATCTGAGATACTGACATCATTACCTTGAAGTGGTAAAGGGAGAATTACTGGCTTCATGTTATCGTCTGATGATATACTACTTGCTAATCCTCTTGCATCGAATGTAAACCAAAAAGCAGTTTGTCCTGTTCCGATATAATCTGTTTGCATATCACCACCTTTATATCCAGGAAGCGTGCGGTATGGCGATGAGTTACGAAGAAAGGTTATATATTCATTTATTGCTTGCAATAATTTAGGGTTATGAAAATTTGGTTCAAGACCTTGATCTGTCATATTACTTAATGATGCGTGGTATTGGTTTAAGAAGAACTCTATATCTTCAGGTTGCCCAAAAGTTAACGCATATCCAAAGGTTTTTCCTGAAAAGCTCGTTGGATATTTTTTTTGTGCTCGGTCAAGAAAGTCGTCGAAATTGATATTATGCTGTTTCTCAATATCGGGAATTAAAACTTTATTATAAGCTAGTCCACGCAATTGTAATCTAAAAGGCAATCCGGTAATGTAGTTATTCTTTTTGAAACGTTCAATAACTTTGCCTGGATAATCTTTAATATCAAAGCTAGCATCGGCATTGACTAATGCCTGAAGATCCAGAGTGCTAGATATACTTTGCACTGGTGGTGGTGTTGGCCAAGTAAAGCAATCGAGGTTTCGTGCCGCTTCATTAAATTTATTAATAGCTTGGGTACCTTGATAAAAATCTAAAGGTATTTTATCTATCTTTATAGCTGGATGACTTCTCTCGAAATTTTCTATAAACTTACTCATCAAATTTAGGTCCTCATTAAAACCAAAGCTAATTACTTTCTGATCAGTTCTAGCCATTATAGGTGTTGCAACAGTAATCTTATCTTGGTTACTCTTTAATACAGAATTAGCCTTCTTGTCTAAAAAAGACTGAGATTCCTTGAGCGCAACTTCTGGCTTTTTATCTTGGTTTAATACCTTCTCCCAAGCATCGTGCAGTGCTAACCACTCATCTGTAGAAGTGCTATAATGAACTGGTGCTCTCATAAGAGCTTCTTGAAGTATACTGGAAAACTGCTCAGGCTTATCTTTCCAAATGTGAGTTTGTTCATTAATTGATCGACGCGCATATACTTCATTCAGCTCAAAACGATATCTATCAGGCAGCGGTTGATTACTTAAAAAAGATAACCACTTCCATGCAAGTTCAGGATTATTTGTACCACTACTAATAAAATAACCAGACTGAGTTGGTAAGTATGATGGAAATCTAGTTTGAGGGGCTGCAAAATAATAAGCTTCCACTTTCTTAGCAATATCGGTACTTGTATAAGATGCATCCCATAAGGCAAGGTTATTCTCTTCTACTAATTTGCTTATTTCTTTCGGTATAAATATTCGGGCAGAATCAGAAATAATATGGCTGAACCTAGGGTACCATATAACCCCCAGCCTACTTTGAAGGGATACTTCAGCTAGCATATTCGATATCGTAGGACTATCAAGATCTAAAGGTGAGTCTAAGAGGCTTTTATCTTCATCTTCGACCATGGAAATAAATGCTTGAAATCCAAGATCACCCATCATAATACCAAATTTTTTATCCGAAGAATTTTTTACCACACTTTTAGACATGTCTAAAATATCCGACCATGTAACTTTGTTTTTGGAAGGATCGAAATTGGGATTTATATCCCTCACAATCAGAGGGTTAGCCGCTATAATTGGCTCTGACACGGTAACCGGAAGCGCATATAATCGATCAGATTGATTGTCACCAAAATCATAAAACGACTGAGGGTAATAATCTTCGAGTTGAAAAGATCTGTCTTCCTGCACAAATGGGCGTATATCAAGTAAGTAATTTTGTTTAATATCCTCAGGTGAAATGTAACCAAAAGATGTATCTGCGGATTCAACCACGGATTTAAGGCCAATTGATGGGTCTTTTAGTTTATCGTCTAAACTTTCAAATATCACTTTAGATCCTGGATTGACTTTATTGAAATCTGATATTATCTTCTGATAATAAGCTTTATCAGAAGATGACGCGCCAAAAGTTATCACATTTTCATAAATAGTTACATTTTCTGGCTCAGAAGAAACGTGTAAACAGCTTACCAAAGAAAATACAATCATTAACGGTAATAGTTTTTTAGTTATAGACATAATTTCACCTATAAATATATGACACACTCTTGCATTAAATATGCAAGAGTGTGTCTTGTAATTCACTATAAACTCTTGGCAGACTCCGCATCATTGTCCCAGCCACTCATACTCCCACTAAAGTCAACACATGCCTCAATCTGAGCGCCAGCTAGATAATACATGGAATTAGAATAGTTCTGTCCTCTATAGACCGTTGAATCATAGGTTCCTGAATGAGTTCGAATCGAACTCGCTTTATTATTCATACCTGATAGTGAAGGGTAGCTAGCGCCTCTAATGATTGTCGAAACATTACTACCACTACTTGAGCAACTGTAATTGTCATGTAGTTCGAAATTTGCTGTTGTTGTTGTTGCTTGAGCTGATGAAATAGATGAGAGTGCAAATATCATGACACACAAAATACTTAGACCAGTGGGCTTCCATGCGCGTCTCATGGCTGTTCTCCTTAAAATAATAGAGTAATTCTAGACATAAACCAACGATTGAGCAATGCCTAGCATCTTGATTTTATGATACATCTAGAATTTGTCAACATTGATTTATACTATTAACGTGATTTAAATATATGCCAATGTAAACCATAATCTCGTAAATATAAGGTTAAAATATTTTTTCGCCTAAATAAACAGGTGCGTTTATAGAAATAAAAGAGAACCATCGTCAAAGAAATTTATTGATACGTGTGACGTAACAGCATCACTGTATGACATGTTGTTTTCTTGGAAAATAACCACACACAAATCAGCACAAAAATTCATGTCCAAGCAATGGTCTCCACATCGGCTTGCAGATCCTGGGTGGTACCACGGACATAGAGGAGGGTGGTATCAAGCGAGTCGTGGCCCATGATCTGCGCGAGGCGGTGGAGCGGCACGCGGGCGGCCATCTGGTAGCCAAAGCGATGCCGGAGATCATGGGGATGCACCGCGTTGAGCCGCGCGTGGCTGGCGTATTTGG
>WBOU01000040.1 GCA_009268125.1 Chloroflexia bacterium SDU3-3
GCCAGCCACGCGCGGCTCAACGCGGTGCATCCCCATGATCTCCGGCATCGCTTTGGCTACCAGATGGCCGCCCGCGTGCCGCTCCACCGCCTCGCGCAGATCATGGGCCACGACTCGCTCGACACCACCCTGCTCTATGTCCGTGGCACCGCCCATGATCTGCAGGCTGATGTGGAGACCATTGCTTGGGCGTGACGTTGGGCATCAAGCGCTGCATTGGCAGGCGATAGTGTGGTGATCACAAATCGGCTCGGTACGCTCGGCTAGGCGCTGGGCCAACGCTCACCGATCCGCTGGGTCTTCTGCTCGGCGGCGATCAACCACGTGATGCCGCCATCAGCTCCTACCGAGTGCATCGCGTAGTCCCTTCCTAGACGTCGTAGATCCGACCGTATTCTGGGACAAGCGGCGCGTCGGGATGCCAGCCGCGGTAGATTGTCCACGGCCACTCGATGCGCCGCGCTGGCCCTGCGCAGTCCAGATAGGCGCAGAGCGTAATCGCGAGTGGGCCGGGGTGGCGCACATCCGAATCAAAGGTGATCGTGCGGGCTGCGCCCGTGAGATAGGCGCGATGGCAGCGGCTGCACCACGACCAGGGCGGTGAGAAGGTTGCAAGCGTGCCGCGCTGGCCAGGATCGTTGGGAAGAGAGGTCATTGTTCACTCGTTTCGCACCCAGTAGCACGCGGGTAAACACGCGCTGCTCGGATGCCTCAACACAACCACTGGAATTTACTCGCGTTCCTGCGTTGGCGTGCGCCCATTGGCATCCAGCCAAGCCAGCAGGCGGCTTATCCGGCTGGTCGCAAGCGCAATGCAGCTATCGGCCCCGCCATAGTACATATTGAGACGATCACCATCGTCGCCGACCGTCACGCCGCAGGGAAACACCACGTTGCCCACATCGCCGCTGCGCTCGTAGGGGGTCTCCGGGCCGAACACCCACGTGTCGCCGCGCGAGAGGCAGCGCTCAGGCGTCTCGCGGTCGAAGAGTGCTAGCCCGAGGCGATAGAGGCATCCTGCAGGGGTCATGCGCACGCCGTGGTAGATCACCAGCCAGCCCTGTGGCGTCTCGATGGGCTGCGGCGACAGGCCGATTTTATTGGCATCCCACCAGGCCCCATGCCGCGCCGCCAGGATGCGCTTGTGGCTGCCCCAGTGGCGTAGGTCGGTGGAGTAGGAGATCCAGATGTGCGCGGCGTGCGGCTCGACCGGGCGATGGATGAGCGCCCAGGCGTCGCCGATCCGGTGCGGCAGCAGTGCGGCGTCCTTGTTCTCGGGCTGCATGATCACGCCGTAGCGCTCGAAGTGCTGGAAGTCCTGGGTGAGCGCCAGCGAGACGCCCGGCCCGCCGTGCGAGTAGGAGGTGTAGACCACCGCGTAGCGCTCCAGCTCGGGCACATAGGTGATACGGGGGTCTTCGATCCCCCAGATCTCCTCCGGCCAGCCCTCAGGGTCGGGGAGCATGCTGGGCTGCGGGTCGATTTGCCAGCCATTGACCCCATTGGCTGAGCGCGCCGCGCACAGGTGCGAGTGCCCGCGCCGATCCTCGACGCGGCAGAGCAGCAGGGTGGTGCCATCGTGCAGGCGGGTCGCGCCGGGGTTGAACACCGTGTGCATTGGGTACGGCCAGTCGGATGGGGTGAGGATCGGGTTGTCGTGATAGCGCTCAAACAGAGACTCGTAGTGTTCAGGCATGGCTATGCTTTCTGCTCAATGGGTCGCGGCGAGTCGAAAGGATCGACTGGTAGACGTTGATGTAGCCCTCGACCATCTGCTCGCGGCTGAAGCGCGCCGCCACATGGGCGCGGATCTGGGTTGGGTCGAGCTGCCCCAACATGCTCAGCGCGTCCACGGCGGCGTCCTCATCCTCCACGATGAAGCCGGTGCGGCCATGCCCCACCACCTCGGGGACCGAGCCGCGGCGGTAGGCGATCACCGGGGTGCCGCAGGCCATCGCCTCGATCATGCTCAGGCCAAACGGCTCCTCAAAATCGATCAGGTGCAGGAGCGCGGTGGCCCGTCCCAGGAGGGTATTGCGCTCCGATGGCCCGACCGGACCGATATAGCGGATCTGGTCGTTATCAATATGCGGCGCGATCTGCCGCGCATAGTAGTCCCGATCCTGCACGATCCCGGCCAGGATCAGGCGCTGCCCTGACCGTTTGGCGACGCGTATGGCCTCGGCAGCCCCTTTGTCCGGGTGGATGCGCCCGAAGAACAGGAGGTACTCGCGCGCGCCGTGCCGCAGGGTGAAATCGTCCATCGGGATACCGTGGTACACCGTGGCGCAATAGCTGAGCGAGGGGTCGCGATCCGCGTCACTGATCGACACATAGTGGGTGCCCTGGTTATAGCGCTGGTAGACGGGCACGATCTTCTCGGATGAAAAGCCGTGGATGGTGGTCAACACCGGCGTGGTTACCAACGCGCTGTAGGAGAGCGGCAGGAAGTCGAAGTGGTTATGGATGAGATCAAACTCCGCGGCGCGCTCGAAGGCGGCGGCGATATGCAGGCACTCCCAGACCTTTGGGTCAAGCGACGCATCCTCGGCGTAGGGGCGCGGGCAGATCGCCGCCAGCTGCCCGCTGGTGTGCGAGTCGGCGGTGGCGAAGAGCGTGACATCCACGCCGCGCGCCACCAGCCCCTCGGTGAGCACCGATACGACCTGCTCCCACGGGCCGTAGTGGCGCGGCGGAACGCGCCAAGCGATCGGGGCCAGCATGGCGACCCGCAGTGGGGCCGTGTGGGTTGGAAGCGTCATCGGCTTTTCCGCCCGTCGGGCTTCGGCGTCGGCGCGCGGAAGACCGGAACCGGGATGGCCGTCGGCATCGTGGGTCGCATCCCATCATGGTGCGCGGCGTCCAGCCGCATCTCGGTCAGCGCCAGCAGGAAGGCCAGGGTTGATTCCGCGCCCTGGTTCTGGTTCACGCGGTCGCACTCCAGCCCATCGTGGCAGCCGCCGGTGCGCTCATCGTAGAGCGGCAGCCCCAGATCGTTGTGGCCAAGAAACCACTCGAAGGCGCGGCACGCCGTATCGTGCCAGTATTCATCCGCCGTGATCTGGTAGGCCGCCAGCGACGCCATCACCATCGCGTGGGCCTCGATCGGCTGCTGGTCAAAGCGAGCCGGGGCCGCACCAGAGGGGTAGAAGCCATGGCAGCCAATCGGGGTAAAGTGCCCATCCTCGGCGTGCTGCACCGATGCGAGCCAGCGCAGCGACTCCAGGCCGGACGCCCGCATGTCGGCGCGCTCAAGCGAGACGCCGCTGATCAGCAGGGCGTGGGGCAGCACGGCGTTATCGTAGGTGAGCGTGTCGCCATACCACGGCCACTCCTCGCGGTACTGCTCCTGGTAGCGGTCCAGCAGCCGCTCGGCCAGCACAGTCTGCACCTGACGCGCGGTGCGGTCGCCCCGGAAGCGTGTCAGGTAGGCAGTAATCCCCAGCAGCGCGAAGGCCCACGGGCGCGGGTGCTCGAAGGCCAGTAGCGCCGGGAGCGCCTGCGCGAAGAGCTGGGCTGCCGCGCCGCGCAGCGTTGGTGCGCGCGACTGCCCGAGCACCGTGCCCAGCGCCCACACAGCCCGCGCATGGCTATCCTCCGAGCCGTGGGCATCCAGCCAGCGTCGGTCATAGCCCAGGAAATTGTGGAATCGCCCCGTCTCTGGGCTGAAGGCGTGCCACAGGAAGGCCATGTAGCGCGTTGCGAGCGCCTCGGTGTCTGGTTCGTCTGGGTGCGACTCGATCAAGGTCGTGAGGATTAAGGCCCGCGCATTGTCGTCGGTGGTGTAGCCCTCGCGGTACAGCGGTGCGGTGAAGACCGCATGCTGTACCAGGCCGGTGTCATCGGTCATGTGTCGAAGGTGGCCGAGGTGGAGCGGCGGCAGGCGCTGTGCGCTGGCGACCATAGGGGTCTGCTGCTGGAGCGCGTGGGTGCTGGCGTGGTGCTCGCCCCGCGCGCGTCGGAGCGTCTCGATGTAGCGCTCCGCAACGGTCGGCCAGATCATCTCGCGTCCGCGCAGATAGGCCCGCTTGCGCATGGCGTCCCGCTCGCCATCATCGGCCAGCAGCGCGTTCACCTGGGTGGCAATCGCGCCGGGGTCGCGGAAGGGCACCAGCACGCCCCGGCCATCGGCCAGCATCTCCTGGGCATACCAGTAGGGCGTCGAGATGATCGCCTTGCCCGCACCAAGGGTGTAGGCCAGCGTGCCCGAGACGATCTGCGCCTCGCTGAGGTAGGGTGTGATGTAGATATCCGCCGCCCCGATATAGGTCACCAGCTCGTCCAGGTTGACAAACTGATCTTGAAACACCACATGGTCGGCGACGCCACGCTCGCGGGCCAGATCGCGCAGCGAGTCGCGGTACTGCTCGCCCTCGCGCTGGCGCACGTGGGGGTGGGTCAGCCCCAGCACGATGTAGACAACATTCGGGTGCTGCCGCAGGATGTCGGGGATCGCCTCGATCACATACTCGATGCCTTTGTTGCGCGAGAGTAGGCCGAAGGTCAGCATCACCGTTTTGCCCTCGGCCTGGAGGTGATCCTTGTTGAAGCTAGAGTCGAGAAAGGGGATGTCGGGGATGCCATGCGGGATATGGTCGATTTTCTCCGCCGAGACGCCGTAGATCTCGCGCAGGAAGATCGCGCCCTGCTCGCTCATCACCACCAGGCGGTCGGAGAGCCGCACCAGCTCGATCAGCACCTTGCGCTGCTGGGGCGTTGGGTCGCGCAGGATGGTGTGGAGGGTGGTGACGATCGGCACGCGCAGATCGCACAGCAGCGCGAGCAGGTGGCTGCCCGCCGCGCCGCCGAAGATGCCGTACTCGTGCTGCACCAGCACCAGGTCGACCCCGGCCATGTTGATATGCTCGGCGGCCTGGTGGTAGTCGCCCAGCGTCTCCTGATCCAGTGTGAACCGCACCTGCGGTGGGTAGTCGTAGCCCTCAGGCCGGTCGTTCATGGCCAGCTGCATGATCTCAATCGATGGGAAGGCGGCGGTGATGGCGGCGCACAGGTCGGTGGTGTAGGTGGCGATCCCGCAGGTGCGGGGCAGGGCGTTTCCAAGCACGGCGATCTTCTGAAGCCGAGGGGGAAGGGGTATGTTCATACGATCCTTTATGAAGTGGGCTTTCCCACCTCTGTGTTCTTGCGGCCTGATCGTTGGGCGGTTGGCTAATCGTCGATCAGGTTGATCGGGCCAAACCCAGAGGTGCCGGTGATCAGCACATCCATGGTCAGCAGCAGCCCCGTGATCGACACGGCGTTCTGCACCGCACTGCGGGTCACCTTCACCGGGTCGATCACGCCCATGGCCTGGAGGTCGCCAAACGCGCCGGTCAGCACATTGTAGCCATAGCTGACATCGCTGGTATCGCGGTGGTGGCGGCGCACCGCATCGACCACCACCGCACCGCTCTGCCCGGCGTTGGCCGCCAGCTGGCGCATCGGCTCGGCGAGCGCGTGGCGCAGCATCGCCACCCCGAGCCGCACATCGCCCTCGTCGCCCAGTCCATCCAGCGCGTCGACCGCGTGCAGCAGGGCCAGCCCGCCGCCGGGGACAATGCCCTGCTCAATCGCCGCTCGGGCCGTGGCCAGCGCATCCTCAAGCCGCTGGGTGCGCTCCTTCAGCTCTGGCTCGGTGGTGGCCCCCACGCGGATGACCGCCACGCACCCGCCCAGCCTAGCGAGGCGTAGGGCCAGCGCGGCCCGCATGGCGTCGCTGGTTGTTGCGGCCATCTGCGCCCGGATCTGCGCGCTGTGGAGCGTGATCTGCTTGGGGTCGCCCGCGCCCTGAGTGATGCTGGTCGCCGCCTTGCCGACGCAGATCCGTTGGGCACGGCCAAGATCCTCCACCGTGGCGCTCTCAAGGGTTCGTCCGGTATCCTGGGAGATGAGCGTCCCGCCAGTGAGCACGGCCAGATCTTCTAGCAGCTCGCGTCGCCGCTCGCCATCCCCCGGGATCTTGATGACCACAGGGGCGAACACGCCGCGGATCTTATTGAGCACAAGCGCATTCAGAATCTCGTCAGAGAGATTGCCCACCACCAGCACGACCTGCCTGCCCCGCTGCACGGCTTTCCCGATCAGTGGTATGAGCGTATGGATATCGGTGATGGCGGCATCGGTGATCAGGAACTGCGGGTCATCCAGCACGGCCTCGCGCCGCGCCAT
>WBOU01000041.1 GCA_009268125.1 Chloroflexia bacterium SDU3-3
CATGATGGTATGATAGCGGGGCGAGGGGGGCATAACGACTCCATAGGGTATGGTTTGGGTTGGCACGCAAAGCATACCCGTTTTGCGCGTTCTGTCCACCTCGCCACAAAAGTGACACCTGTTGAGGCCTCTAGCTCCTGCACGCGCGCGATATTCACCGCGCTCCAGCTGCTGGTGGGCTTGCGCGGCGTAAAGCGGATGGTGTAGCTGCGCTCATCGAGCGACTTGCGCACGCCATCGATCCACCCGTAGCATAGCGCCACGTCCACCGACTCGGGCCACGTGATGCTCGGCTGCCCGCTGCCTTTTTTGTAGAAGCCGATCACTACCTCCCTGCATTCGGCGTGGTGCTGCGCCATCCACGCGCGGAACTCCGCAGGGGTGGCAAAAAACAGCGGCTGGGGCTTCTGCCCGTCGTCTAGGGGCATCTGTTTGGTTCCTCCTACTTGCGCTGGCCAGCGCGGGGTAGTGGCGCTGCTGCGTAATGCTGGCGCTGGGGCGTGCTGGCGCTTCCCTTTCTTGCACAGAGCATAGCATGGTTGTGCTGCTCTGTACACCTTGCCCTAGGGCTGATCGAGGGTCTATTGCAACAGCACACCCGCCGGTGCCCAAACCAGCGGGTGTGCTGCGAGGAGAGAGGGATTTTTATTGATGCCTACGTCGTAGGCGTAGAGTCAGTGGGCGTCTCCTCGTCATCCGTATTGCGGCGCGCAGCCCGCTTGTAGTCGCCCAGCGGCTTGATGCCGACCGTCAGCAGGATGTTCGAGTCGCGCCCGTAGGATGCGATCAGCTGCGACTTAGTGCGCATCAGCGCCTCATGGCGTATCTGCGCCCGCCCTAGCAGCATATTCCGCGCGGCCTCAAGCGCCTTTTCCAGCGCAGTGATCTCGTCGAGGCTTTCTTGCACGTCGACGTTCATGGTGCGCAGCTCTTCCAGGGTGGGCAGGCCAGGGGGCGGGGTGTACGTGCCGATCTGCAGGATGCCCTCGATGATGTCACGCTCGTCGTTAAGCTGAACTTGGGTGAAGCTCTTGCGCAGAGGAACCGCCATGTGTCTTTCCTTTCAAGATGAATGGAGCTGAAAGACCGACGTCCGATCTGTAGGTATAGTAGCGTGGATACTGTCAGGTGTTATAGGCAAAACGATATCGAATGTGCACTTTTTTTGAAACAGTGTTTAAATTGTGTTAATGGGGAATGCCGGTATTTTAAGAGTGAAAGTAGCAGTTAGTATATTAAGGGCTTGCCACAGTGCGCTAAACTTTCATGTGGTCGGGCGGATGAAGTGTTGGGTCGGGCGGATGAAGCGTTGGGTCGGGCGGATGAAGCGTTGGGTCGGGCGGATGAAGTGTTGGGTCGGGCGGATGAAGTGTTGGGTCGGGCGGATGAAGCGTTGGGTCGGGCGGATGAAGCGTTGGGTCGGGCGGATGAAGCGTTGGGTCGGGCGGATGAAGCGTTGGGTCGGGCGGATGAAGCGTAAGCTATGCCTGTTTTGCTCCCCAGGTTGCCGATTGTGATGATTATGCCACCTGGCAGCGGTATGCGACGTGCCGGAATAAGCCTACAATAGCGCCAGCCGATTATTGTATTGGGTAGGGCAAGAAAAGAGACATATTGTTCAATTGCTTGGCTAACCGATTTACTGGCAAATATGGTCCAGACGTTGTGGCGCAATGTGCACACAGCTGCGCCATACCTGGGAGCTGCAGTGGCGACCCATCGATATGCTGCGATAACCTCTAACGGAACCACGCTGCTTTTCTTGGCCCGCATGAGGTGCGTGATGATCTTGCAATCAAGACACTGCTTTGCGCCAGGCCAGCACTGTTGCCGTACATATGCCGGGCGGCGTGATGGGTAGCACCATCATTGCTGCTACCTGACCCTACGCCGCCTCCTGATTCTATGCGCAGCCTTGTGCACCGCTTGTGGTGCGATCTATAGCTGCTCGCTTGCCGACAAGAGCCTGATCGTTGCAGGACGGCTCTGGCTTCTAAAAGATGCTAGCGCTTTTGACTGCAATTGAGTGAAGCTCGGTGCCTAGCGAGAGCTTGATCACAAGGTGAGGCGCAAGTTTTTGCCTAGCAATCTGTAGGAAAGTTTTCCTTGCCTGGAGCGCCAGTGGGTTCTGCCCAGCATGAAAGAGATTGTCATGAACATCTTGGCTGGTATGCAGCGTGTAGGGGTTAAATCCGGTTTTCCTTAGAAGGTAGAGCATTGACTTCATGTTGAAGAGAAATAAGTGCTCGGATGGGCTGATAAGCGACCAGTGTTTTTGAAATATTTTTCGCGAGATGCTATCAAAATTTGGAGTTGAGATGATCACCGCGCCTCCGATTCTGAGGATGCGGTTTATCTCCTGCATAATGCGCAGCGGATCAGGGACATGCTCGATAGTATCTTGTAGGATGACCACATCAAAATAGTCATCGGGGAACTCGGAGTCAAATAGATCTCCTTGAAAGATGTCAATATCAAAGTGCTTTTTTGCGTATGCTGGCCCATATGAGGAGATCTCTACTCCATGAACCTTCCAGTTGTGCTTCTTGGCTTGGCTTAGGAATAAGCCCGCGCCTGCGCCGATGTCAAGAATATTCCCACTCTGATAGAACAGCTCAAGCGGCTTTATCTCGCTGGAGAAACGAGCGCTGAGCGGCTCAAGGTTTGGGGTCTCGGGGTTTATTCCATAAGAAGGAAGATACTCTTGCTCAAACCAATTTTTGGAGTACCTTCCAAGAATATCTTCCTGCTTTGGCTGGGGCGAGGTAAATATTACCGTGCAGCGCCTGCACTGATACATGGTCAGGCTAAACTTATGATATTTTTGAGATACATGCGTGCTATCACATACCGGGCAAGTAGTCGCCTGGCGATTCATTTGATAGTTCCCCTTTGCTATGAAAGGTGTGCTGACCAAAATTACCAGAGATACCTGGATATGAAGCTGGGCCTAGCTTGTGAGAAATAACCGTGCTGCGCCATATCTGATGCTGTGGTGAGTAAGCAAGATGGCTGTTATTTATACATCTACCCCCTGTCAAATCTGCCCTGTTAAAAAAAGACAGTTATTGAAAGAGCGCCTTTTCTCTGTATCGGTGGTACGATGCGATGTTTAGTAATTCAGCTAGCATGCTTTGGCTCGTCCGCAATTATACGTAGGTTACTTTACTTGGTCAAACGAGGGATCGATCTTTTTGAAGCGTGGGCGAATAACGCCTTTGCTTAGGTGATAGACGAGGTGGGTGCCATTGCGCCATGATATATAGCTTTGACTATGAACTGAGGAGTCGGATATGACATCATCAGATATTTTCTAACCACAAAACTGGATGGTCAATTACTCAAAGATACATTGCTTGAATGTTGTGTGTAGGTGGAAGTATTGATAATAGCGTTTTGTGATCTACGGTATGCAATTTTACAGTAGCCGAAGCATTATTTAGAGATAGATCGGGACCAAGGTTATGTGTATTCTGCGCCCGTATGGCTACCGCGTGCTGCTCAAGGAGCAGGTGGACATGGCGAAGGCGCTGTGGTGGGAGGCGCACACGCTGGTGCCGAGCCTGGAGGATGCGGCGGCGGTGCTGAATGAGTGGCTGGCACAGGGCTGGGGGCGCGAGCAGGTGCTAGAGGGTGCGGCGTGGCGGCGCGGAGCGGCGGCGGATGGGGCGTAGGATGTATATGGGAGGAGATATGCAATTGTATCTGCCAATAGACTATGCGTCTATTGTAACAACATGGCGATATGAAGGCATTGAAGGTGCTAGCCGCATTCGAAGCTATGCCGATCTGCTCCGTGTGATAGATGGTGCATGGGAAACGCGCCATCTGATGGTTCTAGAGTCGATTACCGCTTGTGCGAACCAATTGCTCGCGGTTTGGCATCGTTTGTCACAGCACCCATTTCTCCATGAAATGAAATAGATGGCAGCACCTTTATCGCTTTTCTTATAGAGCATGGGGCTGAATGTTGTATGCTGCTGGATTGTATCCGCGCCGATACGCGCCAGCTACGGGATGATGTAGCCCCTCTGCTCAAGAGTGATACGCTTCGCATCTTGCTCGGTCTTGTGCAGCTTGCCGATATGGCTATGCTGCACTGGTCGCGTATCAACGCGCATATTCGTGCGGTCAGCTTGCCGATACGCAGACAGCAGATAGCACTGGATACGCTGTGTGCCAAAGTTGAGCGGCGGCTCGCTCTGGTTGATATTGCGCTGCGCGTGACGCTTCCAAGCTACCCAATCTTTCTTGCGGGCGACCCGCAGCTTTTGGAAGATGCGCTTTGCCTTGCGCTGCTCTCCCTTGATTCTTACTGGGATCTGAATAGAGCTATATCGCTGATTGCTGATATAGAAGATGGCAGTGTGATGCTTCAGTGTGTGACTGTGTGCCCGTACAGGATACAGTTTGATGATCCCATCTGGCCTGGCAGCTTTATCTCAACCGCTGAGCTGATCATCCGGCTGCACGGCGGCGAGCTTAGGGCAGTCGCACAAGATGAGCAAACTGCTATTGTGAGCACTATCTGTCTCCCGCAGGCTCGCGCTGGCCAAATGCCATCTGCGGCGGGCGTTTAAATTGATGTTGGACCAGTGGGATCGATGGCTATGCGGGAGGGATGGAACATGGGCCGAGGCAAACAGCGGCAGTCCACCGCCGACGGAGAGAGCTGGGCAGCGCGCCACTTCGTGCTGATCATCCTTGGGGCCTTTATGCTGGTCGGGATTATCCTGCTGGTGGTGGCTGGGCTGATGGCGTCGAACGCTAGGGCTGTGCTCGACCGTGAGCGGAGCGCGCGCGGGCGCGTGGTGGATGTGGAGCAGCGCTACGACTCTGAGGATGATCCATATCTTGCGTTTGTGGTTGAGTTTCTGCTGCCGAGTGAGGAGATGCAGCGGTCGGAGATGTATGGTAGCAGCAACCCGCCTGCCTACGCTATCGGCGATAGCGTGGATATTCGCTACGACCCGCTGTTTCCAGAGGCGGTGCGACTGGATGGGCCGGGGAGCGCGGCGACGGAATGGGTTGGGCCGGTGCTGCTTGGGCTGATAGGCGCGGGCTTTACGGCGGCCCCGCTGCTGGCGCTGCTGGCCATCCGCCCCAGATCGTGGCGCGACCTGTGAGGCAGCGAGGACTGACCGAGCGAAAGCGAGAGGACGATGAAGCAACCGCTTAACCCGCCATGTCGGCTGCACGCGCTGTTTGCGCGCGAGGCGGATGTGGCCGTTATTTTTCGGCGCGGGCCGACGAAGTGGACGCAGCTGATCGCATGGGATACCAAGGCTGATACGCTAACCTATGGTCAGTGGTTCAAAGGGCGCATCTACGAGAAGCGCTGCGATCTCTCGCCAGATGGCTCGAAGCTGATCTACTTTGCAGCAAAGTACTGCCGCCCTGCTCTGCGCAGCACTGCCTACACCGAAACCTGGACGGCGGTGAGCAGGCCGCCTTACCTCACGGCGCTTGCCCCTCAACAGGTGTCACTTTTGTGGCGAGGTGGACAGAACGCGCAAAACGGGTATGCTTTGCGTGCCAACCCAAACCATACCCTATGGAGTCGTTATGCCCCCCTCGCCCCGCTATCATACCATC
>WBOU01000042.1 GCA_009268125.1 Chloroflexia bacterium SDU3-3
ACGGGGCGACAGCGCACGGACTCGACCCACATTCTCGCCACGGTTCGGAGCCTTCATCGCCTAGGAGCGCGCGAAGCACCCGGCGGGCGCTCCTAGGCATCGGGCAAAAGCAACCGATTGTAGCCATCACCTGATATGCTGGCCACCCGCGCCAGCTTACCGGATCGGTAGCGTCAGCGTCACCGTGGTACCCTGCCCCACCGCGCTCTCAACCCAGATCTGCCCCTTATGTGCCTCTACAATCAGGCGGCTGCTGTACAGGCCAAGGCCATGTCCCGCGATCTGATCCACATCCTTTGCCCGATAGCCCGACTCAAATGCGTGCAGCAGATCATCAGGTGCCATGCCGATACCCTGATCGGTCACGCGGATCTGCGCCTCCGCCGCCTGCTGGCGCACCTGGATATGGACCGTCTGCTCGGGGGACGAGAATTTAAGCGCATTGGTCAAAAGATTGACCAGCACTCGGCTGATCTCCAGCTGGTTGATCGTGATGGGGAGCGTTATCGGCGCATCGAGCACGATGCGGTCACGCTGGTTGGGCTGCACCGTCTGGTCGATCATCTGCTGGACAATCTGCACAAGATCAGTGGGTGTCTGAACGCCAGCATCGATCTGTGGGGTCGCTTGGCCGTGATCGAGGATGTCCTGGATCATTGCATTCATGCGAAGGCCGCTCTCAAGCATCATCTGGGCGTGGCCGATCTCGCGGGTGAGACCATGGAATTCCAGCCGCCGCACCAGGAGCTGCGCATATCCCATCATTACGCTGAGCGGCGCACGGAGATCGTGGGAGACCAGGGCCAGATACTCCTGGCGCAGCTGCCGCAGCTGCTGCGCCTGGGTCATATCGCGAACGCTAATGACGGCACCAACCACCTGGCCATCCATCATCATTGGCGCGGCAGAATATGCGATGGAGAGCACCCCACCATGGCGCTGCCGCATCTGCGCCTCATCTCGCCGCTGCACCAGCCCTGTGCGAAGAACCGCTAGCACCGACTCGGCTTCCGCTCCATCATTGTCCGATGATGGGGCAGGATCAAGGAAGATCATCTCCAGCGATTCCCCCTGAAGATCGGCCATCCGCCAGCCCGCCAGCTGCTCGGCTGCCGGATTAAGGTAGGTACACTGGCCAGCCATATTGATGACATAGACACCCTCGCCAAGGCTTGTCATGATGGTGGTGGTGAAATCGATCTGGAGGCGAAGCTGCTCCGCATCATTTTGCTGGCGAAGGCCAGCAACGAGCAGTTGCGCATTCACCTCTTGCAGGTCGTGAAGTTGCTGCTGGGGGTCTCTCGAGTTCACAAGGACCGCAGGATCATGTTTGGGAGATCCTATCATTTGGGTTCTCCGCCATGGGTACCATTGCTGGAACCCGATGTGATGAGGAAACGGTGGAGGAATAACAGCAGGGGTGTGCGAGACATGCGCCAACCAAACACCATGGGAGCATGTCTCCGGTCAGAATCGCTAGGTCGGGACGTGACTACAAAGGCAGATACGGTCGGCACTATCGTACCATACGATGGCTGGAGCGGGGAAGCCGCAGTGGGGCTGTGTGGGCAATCGGCTGGCTCTGCACGTGGATATGTATCTTGATCACGCGCATCCCGATATGGTGCTCAACCGCCTGTTTCAGCTCACGCTGAAGCTCGCTGGTCACAACGGGCAGCAGCGCATTGGGCGCGAGCGTGATCGCGCACTGGATGTGTAGGCCCTGAGGGAGCAGCTGGATCTGTGGCTCAAGCTGGAGCACCTGGGGGTGCTGTGCCGCCGTATAGGCGATCAGCCGACGGACGCTTTCAATCTGCACGCTCACCTGCCCAACGGCATCATCCCGAATAATCAGGGGCGGCAGCTGTGCCTTCGGGCGCAGTTCATACCAGCCGATCAGCAGGCCGACCACAAGGATGGCCAGCATCCCCAGGCCGATCAGCACCTGTTGTGGCGCATCCACGCTGGCCAAGCCTGCCAGCCAGATGGAGAAGACCGTTTCACGCAGAAGCGGGGGGAGGATCTGCGCTGGCGGAAGGATGCCAAAAGTGATCAGCGCGATGGCGATGGCACTCGCGCTGATGAGCAAATCGAGCAGTAGAATGACGATTCGATTGATATAATTCATGGCGGCTCCCAGTATATAACGGTGGGTCGACGGGCAGGCGGGTTTCAACGGTGGTGGGCCATGGCTTGCTATGGCCCACCGCTGCCATCTAGGCAACCCGTGGCGCGGTACGAGCTACTTCAGGGGTGGGAGACGTATCCTCAGGAAAGTAGAGATCGACCACATCGATATTGACCTCGGTGACAATCAGTCCGGTCATCTCCTGCATGCGGCCGATAATATTTTTGCGCACCGCCTGCGCTACATCTGGGATGCTCGCACCATAGACGGTGATGAGCTTCAGGTCGACGGCAGCCTCGCGCTGACCAACCTCAACGCTGACGCCCCGCTCACTGGCATCCTCGCCGGTCACGCGCTGGGCAAGGCCCGACAGCGCATCCCCCGCCCCACTGCCGACAAGCGCGTGGACACCCTCCACTTCGCGGGCGGCGATACCGGCGATTTTGGCCACCACATTGGTCGCGATGGCGGTCGCACCGGTATCGGTCATCGCGACTGGGCCGTGGTTCGCCAGCGGGCTGGCGACGGCAACCGCATCCGCATTGGGACCCTGGTCGATATCATGGTTTCTGCTATGCAGTTCATGGGAAACAGTTGGTGTCATAACGATTGTTCCTTGTTCGGTAGCGCGCAAGATCGAAGATCGGCACGGCACCGATGTAACATTACGCCCAGAAGGTGAACAGTTTGTGCCGTCGGGTGGGGCATAGTGCGCCCGAAGGTATGGGTGGAGCAGTACGGTGGGTTCTGATCTCGCGAGCGGGCTGCCAAGGGAGTGCGTCAACGCGCTGCGCTGCCTTTCTCAGCTTCTGTGCAGATAACAAGGCCCATCGTATGGGCGCTGTCGGTGCACCTGACGGACTCAAGGTGGCTGAAAGGTTGCCCCGCTGTGCCGCCGATCAGATCTTAAAAAGATGATCTGGCAACGGTGATGCTCCCGTATACCCAGAGCGTGAGAAAAAGAAGTGTGATTGTGTGAGGGGGGGATGACGCTATAGACTATAGTATATCCTATATGTATATACAAGTCAAGGAACATGGAGCCTGATTAACAGATGCGAGACGTTGGGCAGATCGTAAAGGGCAGGAGCACTGCCCCTGCCCGATCGTGCTTCTGGCATCGTATTGCCGCATCGGGAAAGAAACAG
Source organism: Chloroflexia bacterium SDU3-3 (assembly GCA_009268125.1). NCBI lineage: Bacteria > Bacillati > Chloroflexota > Chloroflexia > Chloroflexia bacterium SDU3-3. Next base: position 3,277 of record WBOU01000042.1, read on the forward strand.
AATCAGGAGCTAAAAGATCGCCGCGGGTCTCGGCGGCAGGGGATCACCGGCATTCAAGAATACCGATATAATGGGTTATACTACAAGAGCAGCGTGCCTTTGTATATACAAGCGGAGAGCACATGAAGATCTCACGTCGGGCATCGAATGGAAAGAGCGGACATCTCTTGATCTCCATCCCTGCGAGCCGCGTATTGGAGGTGGAATCAGCGCTCCGATTCCTTACATCCAAACGCCAGCAGGCCGGCTCGCAGGTTATCCTCGACCTGATTATTCGTGCTGCCCTACGCAATGGCTGGAATCCCGCATCCCTTGCCGAAGAGGGCGAACCATCATCGATGGACTAGCTGTCCCAGCTCTAGGCCTCGCACAATCTCGGCCTAGAGGATGGCTGCGAAGAAGACGGCCAGGCTCTATGTGTTCTGTCTGCTGTCTTTGCGCATCTCGGCATATTGGTGGCAAATCAATTTCCCCTTCGTGCTTTCCCATCTTCGTGGTTATTCGTACCTTTGTTCCGTGGTGTCTTGAAGTCTTGGTGGTGAAGAATCTGCGGTCTGGTGAGAACGCATAGGCCCTAAGAAGACGGCCCATTCTCTCACTTTTGAGCACAGAGGCGGTATACTAAGCCGCTTATCCCCTACAATCGTCACAAGCGATATCGGCTGAGCACTGACCCAGCGGTCTCATCAGACCCCAGATCCTCCTTGTTGTGTGCACGGCTGGAGCAACCTATCAAACGTGAGGAGCGGCATATACGCGAGACAAACCCAGCCCCAGATCCCGATGCGCTGGCCCACTGGTTTCTCCTATTATATATAGCTGCCTCCCTGTTTTCGCGTCTTCGTGGTATTCGTTTCCTTCTTTCTTGGCCGCTTGGTGGTAAAAGAATCTCCGGTCTGCCGAGAACACATAGCCCCTAGGTGATGGCATCCGTATTCCGCACAGCGAGAGACGCCGTGGTATACTAGGGTTGCACACCCTGGCACATTGAGCATCTTGCTCAACACCCTCACCCCAGCGCTGAGACACCCGCCCTCCCGTTCCCCCACGCTGCGTGGGATCGCCGACGTCACTCCTGCATCCGAACGGTCTTGTACGCCCTGCCCTCTGCGGCAAACCGTCGCATCGCGGGGACGCGCTCTCACACCGATCTCGCCAGATACCATGCGCATGCTGGTATTTCTTTCCAGGGCCGCCCTCTCAGGGTTGCCCGCGCCCGCGTGCGCCCTACCGGCTGCGGGCGCGGGCGCTTGGGTTCCCTTGTAGCCGAGAAAGGCCCCTATGACACAACAGTTGCTCTTTCATGATCAGGCCCGCGCATCGCTCAAGCATGGCGTGGACCGTGTGGCCGACGCGGTGAAACTCACCCTTGGTCCTCGTGGGCGCGCTGTTGCGCTTGCCATGGACG
>WBOU01000043.1 GCA_009268125.1 Chloroflexia bacterium SDU3-3
CGGTGCCATAGCCCACCGTCACGTCGGTCAACTGGCCCAGCGTGTCGTAGGCGTAGCGGGTGCGGATGCCCGCCGCGTCCTTCACCTCCTGCACGCGGTTGTCGGTCGTGTAGGTGTAGGCGGTGGTGAGGCGCATGGCGCTGTTGGCGATCTGCATCACCGCCGCGAGATTGCCCCGCGCATCATAGGTCGCCGAGTTGAGGAGGGTATCAGGGGTTGAGCCGACATACGTGTAATAATAGGAAATAAACGAAAACGTGTAAGCGTTTTAGGGCTTCCCCATGCAGAATACGCGCACCACCCTCCTTTCGGTTTTGTAGTCAAAAACCTCCATCTTGCCCTTTATGACGCTGATATGGTTAGGCCCCATGTCCGAGGACATGGGGCCGCTGCGGCTGCATCCTTGCCTGCATGGGGGCGTTCAGGGATTCGTGTTCGGCAAGGCCCAGCTCAACACCGCCTCGAAGGGGGGCGGTGGCTCCGGTGAGAGCTGGTAGGCACCAAAGCGCTGGATGTGCCGGGTGATGTAGGGACTGAGGGTCGCCAGATCGGCCCACTCGACCGGGTATCCGTCATCGAGCATGGCCTTGAGCGCGGTCGTCATATCGTAAACATTGTGGAGGATCACCGCGTTGGCCAGCACATCGGCATAGTTGACTCGCTTCTCCGCCTCTTCGGGGTCGCCATCAGGAATACTTCCCTCTCGGCCAAAGGTCAGCCACTGTTGAAAGCCGTTGAAGGCTTCGACTTTATTCGTCGTTGCCGTGATCTCAACCCGCAGCGACTGGTCAGAGATGTAGCGGAGGAGAAACAGGGTGCGGATGACCCGCCCCAGCTCGCGGAAGACCTGGTAGAGCTTGTTTTTCTTGCTGTCGTTGCCCAGCTTGCGGAGCACCATCGCCGATGAGATCTTGCCGGCCTGGATGGACAAGACCACTTGGAGCAGATCCTGCCAGTGCCGCTCGATCAGGTCCCAATCGATCACCCCTTGAAAAAGCGGCTCCAAATGCTGGAAGGTCTGTTCGCGGGTCGCTTTGAAGAAGATCAGATCTTTCCAATTGCGGATGCGTGGCAGGAGTTCAATGCCGAGCAGGTGGGCCAGCGCAAACACGGGCGTGGATTGGCCTTGGGTGTCGGCATGGACTTTGGTTGGCCGCAGGTCGGAGGTGTTTTGGAGTAAGCCCTCGATGAGATACACCGCCTCCCAGACCCCGCACGGGATGAAGTGGCTGAAGATCGCCACATAGGTATCCGCCACATGGTGGTAGGCCACTCCACCGCGCATCCGGTACCGGAAATGGTATTCGGCCAGCGGGTTGTTTTCCATCAGCTCGATCATGGTTCCATCGGCAGCCACGCGGCTGCCATCGCCCCAGGCCCGAGGCAAGGTGAGCGGGCGGTAGACATTGATGATATCGCTGGCCGCTGCATGGAGTGCGGCGCTGGTGACGTGCCGCCGGTTGAGGTAGGAGAGTCGGTGTGCGCTCATCGCCTCGCCCATATGGCGCGCCGCTTGAACTGGCCCCATATTCGTCCCGTAGGCAAACAGCAGGTGGGTATAGTCGCGCTGGGGGTCGCTGAGCTTGGGATCACTACCACTGCTGGGCGCGAAATGGCGGGTGCAGTTGGTCCAGTGGGCCACGGTGGCCATGATGTCGAGGAGCTGCCGCTCGGGCATCCGTGCCAGGAGTTCGGTTTCGAGCGCAGCGGCCTGGGGCGCAACGATGGGGCGCGCCAGCCGCTTCAGGATTGGTTCGCCGGTTGCGGTGATGGTCAGATCATGGTTGTCAGGGAAGGCTGCATCTACGAGCTGCGCCGCATGCTCGAGTCGTGCCCGCAGATCCGCAACAAACCCGCCCGCCGTTGGTGGGAAGCCAATCTGCTGACTGTAGGCGGCCACCTGCGGCGCGCATACCTCCCAGGGCAGCAGCTGCGCCCGATAATCGGTGTAGGCATCGGAGCGGGCAACGGCCATATCACCGGCTTTCAGCTCGGCAGCCAGGCAGGTGAAGATGCAGACCTCAAAGGGCTTGCGGATCAGCATGGGCTTCTGGTCGATGCGGGTGAGGATGATGCGCTGCCACTGGTCGGGCACAAAGGAGAGATCAAGTGTTGCTGGGAGGTGCGCTGCGGTGCGATTGCGCTGATCTTTGAGCCAGGTGAGTGCGGCGAGGAGGCTGGTGTCCTGATTGGTGGCCGTGAAGGTCAGGCTATCCAGCATCCGAAAAAAGAGCCGCCGGTGGGTATGGTAGCACTGCCAGATCAAGGGCAGATGGGTATTGCCCGTCCACGCGGCGAGCTGCTCGCAGGAGTGCAGGAGCGCGGTAGTCCCGCCCACCGGGTCCATAATGGCCGCAAGCCGGTCCATGGCCTCGGTCGGCGTGGGCTGCTCGTCGAGCACCTCCAGCATGGCGGTAAAGGTGGTCAACATACGCTGAATCTCTGCCTGATGGGCAAGCTGGAGCTGTTCGAGCTGCGTCCGCGCCCGCGTGTGGAAGGTATGCATGCGTTTACGGAACATCTCGATGATCGCATCACGGATCTGGGCCTGCATCCGATGGATGAGGCAAACCAGCAGTAGAAGCTGCTTGGCTGGGCGCATTTTGCGAATTTCCATCGCATCGAGTGCTTTGGCCTCTGCCGCGAGATGCTGGATCTTGCTGGGTGGCACATCGGCCAGCACCAGCGTGAAATCGCCGAGACTATCCAGCCACTGGAGTTGGGTCAGAAGCGCAGCAAAATGCTGGAAGGAGGCTTGTTGTGCGCCTTGCTTCACCTCTGCCAAGCGGGTGGTGATCTGGCCGGGAATGGGTGCGAGGAGATCGAGCACGGCATGCTGGTGTTCGGCAGGGATCTGTGCGGCGAGCCGCTGGGCCAGGCGTGCGTTCACGAGGGTGCGCACCCGACGGGTCAGACGATCCAGCGTGCTGAAGGCGGGAAGTTCGACGTTGGCGGTACGGAGCGTTTCGACGGTCGCGTTGATGAGGTCAACGGGACTATCGTGGACCTGGGCCGCAGCGACGAGCGCGGTGGTGGCGGCGCGCCGGATCATCCGGTCATCGCTGCTGCGCCCCAGGAACGCACGGATGTGACGATGGTAGGTGTAAAGGGTCCGGTCGGTGATCGTGTGGAGCGCGATCGGGGTGAAAATATCCCATGCCTGCACCACATGCTGGATGATACGGGAGGGGATCTCGGTGAGCAGCGGAAAATAGCCGAGGTGCTGGGCCGCCTTGAGCAGGACCGAGCACGCGACCAGGCGGGTGGGGCCACGTGCCACCTGGAGCACCCATGCATGCTCCTCCGGGGTGAGGGTATAATAGCGGTGCATATCCGACGGGGGTAGCGTGCGACGATAGAAGGGGTAGGCCGTGCGCTCAATCGATGGCATACGCGGGTATCCTTGATGAAGCGGCGATGTCTGACAAATGAGTATAGCAGACATTCTCCCCGCCCCTGCGGCCCACCCATGT
>WBOU01000044.1 GCA_009268125.1 Chloroflexia bacterium SDU3-3
CTCTTGAGTAGCACTCCCCACGGGCAAGGGAGTGTGAAGCTGGGGAGCCCACTCCCCAAGGCGAGCTACACCCAGTGACCGATAGCGCACAGTACCGTGAGGGAACGGTGAAAAGTACCCCGGCGAGGGGAGTGAAACAGATCCTGAACCCGTCTGCGTCGATGCAGTTGAAGGCCGAGACCGCGCAAGCGGTCGGCTAACAGCGTGCCTTTTGGAGTATGATCCGACGAGTTACGGTGTGTGGCAGGTTAAGGCAGTGACTAGCCGGAGCCACAGCGAAAGCGAGTCTCAATAGGGCGCTCGTCGCACATCGTAGACCCGAAACCGCTTGAGCTACCCATGCGCAGGGTGAAGCGCGCGTAACAGCGCGTGGAGGCCCGCACCGGTGTGGATTGCAAACCGCTCGGATGACGTGTGGGTAGGGGTGAAATGCCAATCGAAAGCGGAGATAGCTGGTTCTCCCCGAAATGCATTGAGGTGCAGCCCGGGAATAAGCGCCTTGCGGAGGTAGAGCACTGTTGGGATGCGGGGGCTTCACCGCCTACCAAGTCCCGGCAAACTCCGAATGCCGCAAGACGACGCCCGGAGTGAGACAGTGGGTGCAACGTTCATTGTCAAAAGGGCAACAACCCAGATCCGCAGCTAAGGCCCCCAAATGAATGCTGAGTGGGAAAGGATGTCGCGGTGCACAAACAACCAGGAGGTTGGCTTAGAAGCAGCCACCCTTGAAAGAGTGCGTAACAGCTCACTGGTCGAGTGCCGCGGCGCCGACAATCCAACGGGGCAAAGTATTCTGCCGAAGCTCGGGACTGCCCGCAAGGGCAGTGGTAGGGGAGCGTCGCGTATGCAGCGAAGCGGCAGCGGAAGCCAGCCGTGGAGCGTACGCGAGTGCGAATGTCGGAATGAGTAACAGAGAAGTGGGGTGCGAACCCCCACCACCGGAAGCCTCAGGGTTCCGCCGCACGGGTGATCCGCGGCGGGTTAGTCGGGCCTAAGGGCGCACCCACTGGGTGTGACCGATGGACAGCTGGTGGCTATTCCAGCACCATGGCCCTGCGATGAAGCGCAGACAGACAGGAAGGTATGCGGAGCGGCGAGACGAGCGCCGTTCAAGCGGGTAGGGGCAACCTGAGACGTGAGCACGAGCGCGCCGGGCAACCGGCAGCGCGAGTCCGCAAACCCTAAGCTGGCGAGAAACGGTCTGCGGGGAGCAGGGGCGTGACCGTACCCCAAACCGACACAGGTAGGCTGGCTGAGCAAGCTAAGGTGGACGAGTGATCCCTGGTTAAGGAACTCGGCAATTTACGCGCGTACCTTCGGTAGAAGCGCGCCTGCCCGCCGTGTACGGTTTTACACCGGAAGCGGAGGGCAGGGACACAAACTAGGCCCAGGCGACTGGATATCAGAACCACAGGTCCCTGCTGAAGGCGCAAGCCGACGTATAGGGGCTGATGCCTGCCCAGTGCCGGAAGGTTAAGGGGACGGGTGCAAGCTCGGAACCGAAGCCCCGGTGAACGGCGGCTGTAACTATAACAGTCCTAAGGTAGCGAAATTCCTTGTCGGGTAAGTTCCGACCCGCACGAAAGGCATCACGATCTGGGCAGTGTCTCGACCAGGGGCTCGGTGAAATTGCGATAACGGTTAGGACGCCGTTAACTCGTAGCAGGACAAAAAGACCCCGTGGAGCTTTACTCCAGCTTGTCATTGTGGTTTATCGTACGCTGCGTAGGATAGGTGGGAGCCAGGGAAGGTGCCCTTGCGGGGGTGCTGGAGGCAACGGTGAAATACCACTCTGCGGACGATGGCCCACTCACCCGGCGAAAGTTGGGGACCGTGACTGGTGGGGAGTTTGACTGGGGCGGTCGCCTCCCAAAAGGTAACGGAGGCGCGCAATGGTTCCCTTAGGCGGGATGGTCATCCGCCGGCAAGTGCAAAGGCAAAAGGGAGCTTGACTGCAAGGGGGACACCCCGCGCAGAGACGAAAGTCGGCCTTAGTGATCCTACGGCGCCGCGTGGAAGGGCCGTAGCTTATCGGATAAAAGCTACCCCGGGGATAACAGGCTGATCTTGCCCAAGCGTTCACAGCGACGGCAAGGTTTGGCACCTCGATGTCGGCTCGTCGCATCCTGGGGCTGGAGTCGGTCCCAAGGGTTGGGCTGTTCGCCCATTAAAGCGGCACGCGAGCTGGGTTCAGAACGTCGTGAGACAGTTCGGTCTCTATCCGCTACGAGCGTTTAGGTTAGTGACGGGAGCTGCGCTTAGTACGAGAGGACCGGCGTGGACGGCCCGCTAGTGGCGGAGTTGTGGGGCGACCTGCAGGCTCCGAAGCTATGGCCGGAAGTGAGAACCGCTGACAGCATCTAAGTGGGAACCACGCCCGAAGAAGCTAACCTCGCTGTCTCGGACAGGTAAGTCCCCCAGGAGACGACTGGGATGAGCGGCTGGCCCTGGAGGTCGGGTGACCGATGGAGGGAGCCAGTGCGCATGGACGAGGGCTTCCCTGGCCTGCCACGAGCGTGGGCGCGACGCGCCTGCGGTGGCGGT
>WBOU01000045.1 GCA_009268125.1 Chloroflexia bacterium SDU3-3
AGTGCTACACCAGCGATGAAGAGTTTGATCCTGGCTCAGGACGAACGCTGGCGGCGTGCCTAATGCATGCAAGTCGCACGCGGTGCCTTCGGGCACTGAGTGGCGAACGGCTGAGGAACACGTGGGGACCTGTCCGGGAGTGGGGGACAACACCGCGAAAGCGGTGCTAATCCCGCATACGCTCTGAGGAGGAAAGCCGAAAGGCGCTCCCGGGTGGCCCTGCGGCCCATCAGGTTGTTGGTGGGGTAACGGCCTACCAAGCCAATGACGGGTCGCTGGTCTGTGAGGACGACCAGCCAGACTGGGACTGGGACACGGCCCAGACTCCTACGGGAGGCAGCAGCAAGGAATTTTCGGCAATGGGCGCAAGCCTGACCGAGCAACGCCGCGTGCAGGATGACGGCCTTCGGGTTGTAAACTGCTTTTGCTAGGGATGACACGGACCGTACCTGGCGAATAAGCCCCGGCTAACTCTGTGCCAGCAGCCGCGGTAATACAGAGGGGGCAAGCGTTGTCCGGATTGACTGGGCGTAAAGCGCACGTAGGTGGCATGGTAAGACTCGTGTGAAAGCGCCTCGCTTAACGAGGCGTCGCCATGGGTGACTGCCAGGCTGGAGGCTTGCAGAGGTGGGTGGAATTGCCGGTGTAGTGGTGAAATGCGTAGAGATCGGCAGGAACACCAAGGGGGAACCCAGCCCACTGGGCAAGGCCTGACACTGAGGTGCGACAGCGTGGGGAGCGAACAGGATTAGATACCCTGGTAGTCCACGCCGTAAACGATGGATGCTCGCCGTCTGGTGGTTATTGACACTGCTGGGCGGCTCAGCTCACGCGGTAAGCATCCCGCCTGGGAACTACGAGCGCAAGCTTAAAACTCAAAGGAATTGACGGGGGCCCGCACAAGCAGCGGAGCGTGTGGTTTAATTCGACGCAACACGCAACACCTCACCTGGTCTTGACATGCAGTTGCAAGCGCTAGAAATAGCGTCGCCTTCGAGGGCACTGCACAGATGCTGCATGGCTGTCGTCAGCTCGTGTCGTGAGATGTTGGGTTAAGTCCCGCAACGAGCGCAACCCCTGGGGTCAGTTACCTGTGTCTGGCCCGACTGCCCATTTGGGAGGAAGGCGGGGATGACGTCAAGTCCGCATGGCTCTTACGACCAGGGCGACACACACGCTACAATGGGACGGACAGTGCGCAGCGACCTAGCAATAGGGAGCAAATCGCCAAACCGTCCCCCAGTGCAGATCGGGGGCTGCAACTCGCCCCCGTGAAGACGGAGTTGCTAGTAACCGCGTATCAGCAGTGGCGCGGTGAATACGTACCCGGGCCTTGTACACACCGCCCGTCACGTCATGGGAGTGGGCAATGCTTGAAGTCCGTGTGCTAACCCTTCGGGGAGGCAGCGGCCGAGGGCAGGGTTCGCGACTGGGACGAAGTCGTAACAAGGTAGCCGTACCGGAAGGTGCGGCTGGATCACCTCCTTTCTAGGGAGCACGGCCCCACTCACGGGGTCCATTCCCACCCAACCAACAACACAACGGGTGAGAAACTAAGCTCCATCTCATCATCACGATTCAGCGGTGCAGCCGCTGGCCATATCCTTTGTGATGTGGCAGCCTGAACCTTACCAACCAATTGTTGCAAGTAGATTGAGGTCTTTGTCCCTTCCCTGGGCCACGCACCCGCGGTGCCGAGCCGCGCTGGTGGCTGGTCAGGGAAGACATGATGCGCAGACGGTGGATGCCTCGGCGCTGGGTGCCGACGAAGGACGTGGCAACGCTGCGATAAGACGAGGGGAGCCGCGAGCAGGCTGTGATCCTCGTATCTCCGAATGGGGCAACCCCATCACCTCGGTGATGACCGGCCTTGGCCGGAGGGAACCTGGGGAACTGAAACATCTCAGTACCCAGAGGAAGTAGGACCGTCCCCCTAGTAGTGGCGAGCGAACGGGGGCATGCCCAAACGTGTTCCGTGTCAAGCGATCAGGCGTTGCGGAATGCGGGTTGTAAGACGGAAGACGGCACGCTGATTCGTGCCACTGGCCCTTGGAATGCCAATCGAAGCAGTTTGGAACACTGCACCAGAGACCGTGAGAGTCGGGTAGATAGCAGCTGACCAATCCAGCCTTCCGCTCTTGAGTAGCACTCCCCACGGGCAAGGGAGTGTGAAGCTGGGGAGCCCACTCCCCAAGGCGAGCTACACCCAGTGACCGATAGCGCACAGTACCGTGAGGGAACGGTGAAAAGTACC
>WBOU01000046.1 GCA_009268125.1 Chloroflexia bacterium SDU3-3
CCGGGGACAATGCCCTGCTCAATCGCCGCTCGGGCCGTGGCCAGCGCATCCTCAAGCCGCTGGGTGCGCTCCTTCAGCTCTGGCTCGGTGGTGGCCCCCACGCGGATGACCGCCACGCACCCGCCCAGCCTAGCGAGGCGTAGGGCCAGCGCGGCCCGCATGGCGTCGCTGGTTGTTGCGGCCATCTGCGCCCGGATCTGCGCGCTGTGGAGCGTGATCTGCTTGGGGTCGCCCGCGCCCTGAGTGATGCTGGTCGCCGCCTTGCCGACGCAGATCCGTTGGGCACGGCCAAGATCCTCCACCGTGGCGCTCTCAAGGGTTCGTCCGGTATCCTGGGAGATGAGCGTCCCGCCAGTGAGCACGGCCAGATCTTCTAGCAGCTCGCGTCGCCGCTCGCCATCCCCCGGGATCTTGATGACCACAGGGGCGAACACGCCGCGGATCTTATTGAGCACAAGCGCATTCAGAATCTCGTCAGAGAGATTGCCCACCACCAGCACGACCTGCCTGCCCCGCTGCACGGCTTTCCCGATCAGTGGTATGAGCGTATGGATATCGGTGATGGCGGCATCGGTGATCAGGAACTGCGGGTCATCCAGCACGGCCTCGCGCCGCGCCATGTCGGTCACAAAAGAGGGCGACGCGTAGCCCTGATCGATCTGCATCCCATCCGCGTACACCACCTCGGTCTGGGTGCCGCGCCCCGCCTCAATGGTGATGACGCCATCGTCCCCCACCCGCGTGATCACCGAAGCAATCAGCGCACCGAGCGCCCCATCGCTCGCGGCGATCCCGGCGACCCGCGCCATGTCGACCGGGTGGCGCACCGGCATGGCTGCCGCCGTGAGCGACGCCAGCACCGCCGCACCACCCATGTCCAGGCCGCGCTTGAGCAGCACGGGGTTTGCCCCAGCAGCCACCAGCTTCAGCCCCTCGCCGATCAGGGACTGCGCCAGAATGGTGGCGGTGGTGGTGCCATCCCCAACCATGGCGTTGGTAGCCTGCGCGACTTCGATGAGGAGCTGCGCGCCCATATTCTCAAACCGATCTGGCAGCACGATCGCCTGCGCAACCGTGATGCCATCACGGGTAATCATGGGTGCGGCGGCGTCCATGGCAAGCGCAACAGCGCGCCCACGAGGACCAAGGGTGAGTTTCACCGCGTCGGCCACACGGTCCACGCCATGCTTGAGCGATGCGCGGGCCTGATCATGAAAGAGCAACTGTTGTGTCATCGGGGCCTTTCTCGGCTACAAGGGAACCCAAGCGCCCGCGCCCACAGCCGGTAGGGCGCACGCGGGCGCGGGCAACCCTGAGAGGGCGGCCCTGGAAAGAAATACCAGCATGCGCATGGTATCTGGCGAGATCGGTG
>WBOU01000047.1 GCA_009268125.1 Chloroflexia bacterium SDU3-3
TTGACTACCGTACAGAAACTATGTGCGGGTTTCGAGGCTGAAAAAGGTACGCGCCCGATCTGGTAAGATTCTTGCGGGAACCGTCTGCCAACGCCCCGAAAGGATCACCCCATGACGGACACGTACCGTCGCTATCGTGCCATAGCCCGCAGTTTTTTGCAACTGTTTCCGCAGACCCATGGTCACCAGCGGCGACATCTGGCGACGCTGTGCCTCTTTATCAGCGGGGTGGTGGGTGCGCAGCACTGCCAGTTGCCCAAGGTGGTGGAGCACACGCCGGGCGGGCGGGCGCAGGATGAAAGCGTGGTGATGCGGTTGCGGCGCTTTCTAGCGCATGAGCGCACCACCTATGAGCAGTGGATGTTGCCCGTGGCGCAGGCCGTGCTCGCCATGCTCGCCCGCCAGCCGCTCGTGTTTGTGATTGATGGCTCGACCGTGGCGCGCGGGTGCATGGGATTGATGGTCAGTGTGCTGTATCGCCGTCGTGCCCTCCCGATTATCTGGTTGGTGATCAAGGCCAACAAAGGGCATATGGCCGAAGATCTGCACTGCGCCCTGCTGCAACGGCTCCTGCCGCTGGTGCCGCCGGGGGCCGATGTGACGATCGTTGGCGATGGCGAGTTTGATGGGACCACGTGGCAGCAGACGCTCCAAGATGCGCAGTGGCGCTACGTGTGTCGTACCGCCAGCACGATTGTGGTGCATGCCCATGGCGCGACCTTCCCGATCCATGCCATGGGCGTTACGCCAGGCCAGGTGCTCGCCATCACCGATGCGGCCATGACGACCGCCGCCTTTGGTCCCGTTTCGGTCTTGGCGGTGTGGGAGCTGGGCTACGCCAAGCCGATCTATCTCGTCACCAATCATGCCGATCTTGATCGGGCTATGGCAATTTATCGTCGTCGTGCGCAGATCGAGACCTTCTTTTCCGACCAGAAGAGTCGGGGCTTTCGCATCGACCGCTCGCATCTGAGCCATCCCCAGCGTGTGGTGCGGCTGCTGCTCGTCACCGCGCTGGCCTATCTGTGGGTGATCTATCTTGGCATCATCGCCCGCCGGAATTGGCCATCCCATCGCTGTATTCGTGCGGATCGCTGCGACCTCAGCCTGTTCTCGTTGGGGCTTCGCTTCCTGGCCTCGTGCCTGCGTCATCGTCGTCCGCTGCCCCATCGCCTGCCAAAAACACTCGTTCGCGCCCATCAGAAGCCGATCACATGTTCTGTACGGTAGTCAA
>WBOU01000048.1 GCA_009268125.1 Chloroflexia bacterium SDU3-3
CTCAACAGGTGTCACTTTTGTGGCGAGGTGGACAGAACGCGCAAAACGGGTATGCTTTGCGTGCCAACCCAAACCATACCCTATGGAGTCGTTATGCCCCCCTCGCCCCGCTATCATACCATCATGGAACGCCTGACGGAACACCTGCCGTTGGTCCGACCGCGCTTGTTGACGCCCTTGGTCTGCGCGCTGGTAGGCATGTCCCACGCCGTCTCGTCGCATCAGGGCAAGATTGCGGCGGCCATGCCGCTCATGACCACCCAACAAAGCAAAATCCAGCGTTTCCGGCGGCTGCTCTCCAATCCAAAACTGACACCCGAGGCGGTCTACCATCCGATCATTCGTCACGCGCTCGCCGCCATGACCACCCAGCGGGTCAATCTCCTGCTCGATCGAGTCGTCCTGACCGCCCACCTCAATGTGCTGGTCGTCAGTCTGGGCTACCGCCGTCGGTCGCTCCCGCTGTTCTGGAAGGTGCTTGCACATGCGGGCAGTTCGTCACTGCCTGACCAGCAGGAGGCGCTCCAGACCGCCGCCGCCCTGCTGCCCTCCACCGTGCGGATCACCGTGCATGCCGATAGTGAATTTCGCTCCTATGCGCTGTTCGCCTGGATTCGCGCACAGGACTGGCATGCCATGCTCGGCGTTCGCGGCAATCTGTTGGTGCGCACCGCGCCGGATGCCGAGGCCAAAGCCCTGCACGACTGGTTGCCCGGAACCGATACACGGGTCTTCCTGAACGAGATGTGGGTCCGTGATGACCGCAATGGTCCGGTCAATCTCCTCGCATGGTGGGACACCAATGACCGTGGCGACCCCATCGTTTATGGGGTGATGACGGATCTGCCAGCCACCTGGCAAACATTCCAATGGGGCAAACGCCGCATGTGGATCGAAACGCTCTTTCGCGATTGGCAGTCGGGCGGGTTCGCCCTGGGAACCACCGCGCTGCGGGATGCACAGCGTTTCAGCCGCTTGCTGATCCTCATTGGGATCGTGTATGGGTGGTTTGTCAGTGTTGGCCGCTGGGTGGTCAAGCGCGGCTATCGCACCCTGATCGATGCGGGACCATCCCGCCAATGGCAGTGCAGCTTGTTCACCCTGGCCATCGCGTGGCAAAACCGCCAGCACGCGTTCGGTCTATCCATGCCCGTTCGCTGGAAAGTGTACTTCTGACACTTCCCAAAAGTGACACCATGTGAG
>WBOU01000049.1 GCA_009268125.1 Chloroflexia bacterium SDU3-3
CGTGCGACGATAGAAGGGGTAGGCCGTGCGCTCAATCGATGGCATACGCGGGTATCCTTGATGAAGCGGCGATGTCTGACAAATGAGTATAGCAGACATTCTCCCCGCCCCTGCGGCCCACCCATGTCTGCTAACTCGCCCGGAAACCCGCTGCTGCCATGTCTGCTAAGGAATCTGCGCCCATGAAACGTCCAAGCAAGCCCACGCTCTCCGCACCAGGCACGACCCAGCTCCAGGCCTATGCCACCGCGCTGGCCAGCCACGCGGATCTCAGCCCGGTCACGGTGCGCAACTATCTCAGCGACCTCCAGCAGTTTGCCGCCTGGTGCGAGGCCACCTGGGCCGAGCACGCCGAGCAGGCCGTCGGCTTCATGCCTGCCCAACTCACCACGCCGCTGATCACCCGCTACCGCACCTTCCTCCAGCACACCCAGCAGCTGCGCCCCGCCACGATCAACCGCAGCCTCATGAGCATCAAGGGCTACACGAGCTGGGCGGCGGCCACCGGCCAGCTCGCCCACGACCCTGCCCAGGTGGTCAAGCTCATCCCCATGATGCCCAGCACCCCGCGCCACCTCAGTGACACCGAGGTCGAGGCGCTGATCGCCGCTGCGCTTGCCCACGGCTCGCTGCGCGACCAGACCATCCTCACCGTGATGCTGCATACCGGCGTGCGCGCCCACGAGATCTGCCGCCTGGAGCGCCGCCACATCACGCTGGGCAAGCGCAGCGGTACCCTGGCCATCTATGGGAAACGCAACAAGTACCGCGAGGTGCCACTCAACCAGACCGCCCGTGCCCAGCTGCGCAGCTACCTCGCCACCCATCCCGAAGCGGCCCGCTGGGTCTTCTGCTCGACCAAGACCGGCCAGGCGCTCACCGAGCGCGCCCTCGGCTACCTCGTCGCCAAATACGCCAGCCACGCGCGGCTCAACGCGGTGCATCCCCATGATCTCCGGCATCGCTTTGGCTACCAGATGGCCGCCCGCGTGCCGCTCCACCGCCTCGCGCAGATCATGGGCCACGACTCGCT
>WBOU01000050.1 GCA_009268125.1 Chloroflexia bacterium SDU3-3
CCTGCCGCGAAGGATGCCGAGGCGAAAACGGCTGATCCCGCCGCCACCCCGCACGCGGCGGCGGAGGCCGCCGGAGCCGCGACCGAGGATGATGAGGATGCCAAACGGCGGCAGGCCCAGCCGGGCGCGGGGCCGCGCATCCAGCGCGCGCTGGCCCGCCCGCGCACCGCCAGCGAGGACCCGGCCTTCCAGGCCGTGGCCACCGGCGTGAAGGCCACCGCCCAGACCCAGAAGCAGCACGCCCCCGCCGCCCAGAAGGCCAGCGAGACCCAGGCCGCCGCCAAGATGCCGCAGGCCGAGCGCACCGGCGCGGCCCAGCACACCCAGGCCACCACCCTCACCGCCACCGCCGCCGCGCAGGAGGCCAAGGCCCAGGGCGGCCAGGCCCCCGGCTTCGACCAGGCCGCCTTCGTCGCCGCGGTCAAGAGCAAGATCAGCGCGCTGACGCCCAGCGACCCCAAGAAGATGGAGGACATCGGCAGCAGCGGCGTGTTCGACCAGGTGCAGGGCGGCATCGCGCCGCAGGTGGCCAGTGGCAAAGACCAGGCCAAAGGCCAGGTCGACGACCAGGCCGAGGCCGCGCCCAACACCGCCGCCGTGCCCGAGAAACCGGTGACGGCGCTGCCGGGCAACAAGCCGGG
>WBOU01000051.1 GCA_009268125.1 Chloroflexia bacterium SDU3-3
TCGCGCCGCAGGTGGCCAGTGGCAAAGACCAGGCCAAAGGCCAGGTCGACGACCAGGCCGAGGCCGCGCCCAACACCGCCGCCGTGCCCGAGAAACCGGTGACGGCGCTGCCGGGCAACAAGCCGGGCGCGACGCCCAAAGGCCCCGATGCTAAGGGTGCGGCGCCCAAGCCCGCCGACCCGGCGGCGGTGGAGGCCCCCATCCGGGCCGAGAGTGCGGCGCTGGACACCCAGATGAGCGCGGCGCAGATCACGCCGGAGCAGCTGCAGAAATCGAACGAGCCAAGCTTCACGGCGGCGCTGGAGGCCAAGACCCAGGCGCAGACCGAGAGCGCGGCGGCGCTGCCGGCCTACCGCGCGAAGGAGCAGGCGGGCATCGGCGCGGCGCAGGGTCAGGCGGCCAGCCTGACGGCGGGCGGGATCGGCGCGCTGGGGGCGCAGCGCACCACGCTGTTTGGCCAGGTGGATGGCCTACAGCGCACCGGGACGGGCGAGAACGAGGACGCGCGCGCCAAGATCGGCGCGGTGATTAACGGCATCTACGAGCAGACCCGCAGCGAGGTGGAGGGCATCCTCACCGCGCTGGATAGCCAGGTGGACCAGGCCTTCAGCGCGGGGGCGGG